>CADBIU010000004.1 GCA_902794825.1 uncultured Lachnospiraceae bacterium | reverse complement strand
GCTGGAGACGATCACCTTCCACAGCAGAGACAACGCTCGCACACCCATGCAGTGGAGCGATGAGGAGCACGCGGGCTTTACGACAGGAGATCCCTGGCTTAAGGAGAATCCCAATTATACACAGATCAACGTGCAGGAGCAGCTGGGGCGGGAGGATTCCGTCCTGTCTTTCTACAAGAAGCTGATCGCACTGCGCAAGGACCCGGCTTATAAAGATACTTTTGTTTACGGCGACTTCGTGCCCGTGGAAGACTGCGGCCACAACGTGATCGCTTATCTGAGAAAGAGCGCGGAGCAGACGATCCTGGTCGCGGGCAATTTTGGCGCGCAGGATGTATCGCTGCAGCTGCCGCTTATGGCAGATGGAACCGCTTTTATGGGCGGAAAGATCCTTCTTGATAACGGCAAAGAAGCTTATGCCGAGGACGGCAGGCTGCATCTTGCGGGATTTGCGGCAGCGGCGGTCCTTCTCGAGGCGTGAGCCCGGGCGGCGCCGGGCAGGCGAAGCATACAGTATAGACAGCAATAGAGAGGTAATCACTATTTTGAACACCAAGCCAGTTTTATGGATCATAATTCCATGCTATAACGAGCAGGAGGTACTGCCGGTCACAGCGCCTATGTTTCTTGACAAACTGCAGTTTCTCGTCGGGAGCGGGCGGGTAGACGCCGGGAGCAGGATCCTCTTTGTCAATGACGGATCGAAGGACCGCACCTGGGAGATAATCTGCGGCCTGGCGGACAAGGACTCCAGATTCCTGGGGATCAGCCAGAGCCGGAACAGGGGACACCAGAACGCGCTGGTTGCCGGCATGATGGAAGCTGCGGACCGCTGCGATATAACGATCACCATCGACTGCGACGGACAGGATGACCTGAACGCCATGGATGAGATGGTGGACCGCTACCTGGACGGCTGCGAGATCGTGTATGGAGTCAGATCCGACAGAGACACGGACACGTGGTTTAAGAGGACGACGGCGCAGGGATACTACAAGGTGCTCGGAAGCCTGGGCGCGGAGGTGGTATATAACCACGCCGACTACCGTCTTGTGTCCTCGAGGGTCCTTAAGGAATTCGCGAATTTCCAGGAAGTCAACCTGTATCTGAGGGGCATGTTCCCCCTGGTCGGATTTAAGAGTACAAGCGTCTATTACAGCAGAAAAGAGAGGATGGCGGGAGAGAGCCATTACCCGCTCACCAAGATGATTGCGCTCGCTTTTGACGGGATCACGAGCCTGAGCATAAAGCCCATCCATCTGATCACGGGAATCGGGATCTTCGTCGCCCTGATCAGTTTCCTGGGAGTTTTATGGTCGCTCATCGCCCACATTCTGGGGAATACGGTGGCCGGCTGGGCCAGCATGACCTGCATCATCTGCTTCCTTGGCGGCATTCAGCTTCTGAGCCTGGGCGTGATCGGCGAATATGTGGGCAAGACCTACATGGAGGCCAAACACAGGCCAAGATTTATTATCAGTGACAGAACCTGGGACAAAAAAGAGGAGGAGGACAATTCCTCCGCCCCGGGAGAGATAAAGGAGTGATCTGATCGATATGGACTATATGATAAGAGCGACTGCCGCGGATGCTCAGATCCGGGCGTTTGCGGTCACGTCAAGAGACCTTGTGGAGTATGCAAGAGAGGCGCATGACCTTTCTCCCGTAGCCGCCGCGGCACTGGGACGGACGATGTCGGCCGCATTGATGATGGCGGATATGCTCAAAGGTCCCCAGGACCTTCTGACTCTTAAGATCGACGGGGACGGCCCCATCGGGGGAATCCTCGTGACAGCGGACAACCACGGAGGAGTCAAGGGATATGTGCAGAATCCCGCGGTGGATCTCCCCAATCATTCCAACGGGCACCTGAATGTGGGCGGCGCTGTCGGGCGCGGGACCCTCACAGTGATCAGGGATATGGGAATGAAAGATCCTTATGTGGGACAGACGGCTATTCAGACCGGCGAGATCGCGGAAGATATCACATATTATTACGCGGCTTCCGAGCAGATTCCTTCTTCCGTAGGACTGGGCGTTCTTGTGAACAGAAGGGAGAAGAAGATACTGCAGGCGGGCGGTTTCATTGTCCAGCTGATGCCTTTCGCCGAGGAGGAGACGATCTCGGCGCTGGAGAAGAACCTGCGCGGGATCGACGCCGTGACGAAGATGCTGTCAGCGGGGGATACTCCCGAACAGATGCTGGAAAAGGTCCTGGCAGGACTAAATCCTGTCGTCACTGAAAAGAATCCGGTGGAATTCAGGTGCAACTGCGGCAAGGACAGATATGAGAGAGCCCTGGTGCTCCTTGGCCGCGACGAAGTGCAGAAGATCGTCGACGACGGGGAACCGGTGGAGATCAAATGCCAGTTCTGCGGCAAAAAATACAGTTTTTCTCCGGAAGAACTGCGGGCTGTATTGTCTAAAACCGCAAAAACTGAAAAAAATTCGTGAGAATTGTCCGGTTCATGTTACAATACTGGATTAAGGGAGCGGTAACAACTGCTCCGCGCAAAGTATAAAGAGAAAGAGGGACAAATAAGATGATAGATCGGGAAGGCGCCGGAGCCGGTTTTTTCCGGAAGAGTCGGAGTTCGGGAACTGATAACGCGTATCCGGAGCAGAGCGGACTCAGTAACAAAGCAATGGTTTATCTTGTGATCATGGCGCTGATCGTGATTCTCTGCATCGTGTATGTGTTCCAGCTTCGCAACGCCCGGAACGGCGGCAAGCCCGCGGACGCGGCAGCTGTGACGGCTGATACGGCAGCGCCTGCGGAGACGCCGGCAGAGGGCGCGGCCGAGGCACCTGCGGAAGCGCCTGCAGAGGGAGCTGCAGAGGGAGCAGCCGAAACACCAGCGGAGACACCCGCGGAAGCGCCTGCGGAGGAAGCTGCGGAAGCACCTGCGCAATAACAGCCGCAGTGCAGAGCCTATAGATGACAGGCTCAATAAAAAGAAACTTAGTTAAGGAGAGCAACAAACAATATGCAGCGAGAAAGTCTTGGCAGTCGTTTAGGGTTTATCCTGATCAGCGCAGGATGCGCGATCGGGATCGGTAATGTCTGGAAATTTCCGTATCTGTGCGGACAGAGCGGAGGAGGGATCTTCGTACTTATCTATCTGTTCTTCCTGATCATTCTGGGCCTTCCGGCAATGACAATGGAGTTCGCGATGGGAAGGGCTTCCAGAAAGAGTCCTGTGAAAATGTATCAGGAACTCGAACCGAAGGGATCCAAATGGCACCTGCACGGCTATCTGTGTATGATCGGCAACTACCTGCTGATGATGTATTACACAACTGTCGCGGGCTGGATGCTGCAATATTTTGCCAGGACAGCCATGGGGAGATTTCAGGATCTCGACGCGGACCAGGTGGCCGGAGCGTTCACCGGAGGCCTTGCGAATCCCCTGATTCAGGTCGGCTGCATGGCGATCGTAGTTGTTTTGGGATTCTGGGTCAATTCCCAGGGACTTCAGAACGGTCTTGAGAAAGTGACGAAGGTCATGATGCTGGCGCTCCTCGTGATCATGGTGATCCTTGCGGTCAACAGCATTTTCCTTCCCGGCGCGGGAGAGGGCCTGAGATTTTATCTCCTTCCCAGTATGGAGAGAGCCCGCGAAGTCGGTATCTTCCAGGTTATTGTGAGCGCCATGAACCAGGCTTTCTTCACTCTCAGTATCGGTATCGGCTCTATGGCGATCTTCGGAAGCTATATCGGCCGCGAACAGACCCTGATGGGAGAGTCCGTCAATGTCATCATTCTGGACACTTTCGTCGCGATCTGCTCAGGACTGATCATTTTCCCGGCCTGTTTCGCTTACGGCGTACAGCCCGACAGCGGCCCCGGGCTGATCTTCATCACGCTTCCCAATATTTTCAATCACATGGCACTGGGAAGACTCTGGGGAAGTCTGTTCTTTGTATTTATGACATTCGCAGCCTTCTCTACTGTGCTGGCTGTATTTGAGAACATTATGGCCATGTGCATGGACCTGTTTGGCTGGAGCAGGAAAAAGTCCGGATTTATCAACACGATCGTGATGTTCATCGGATCGCTCCCCTGCGCGCTCGGATTCAATGTATTGTCATCCCTGCAGCCGCTGGGAGAAGGTTCTTCCGTACTGGATTTTGAGGACCTGATCGTGAGCAACTACATTCTGCCCGTGGGCGCTTTCATCTTCGTCCTGTTCTGCACAGCAAGATACGGATGGGGTTGGGAAAACTTCGTGAAGGAAGCGGATGAGGGACGCGGCCTGAAGGTCATGAACTGGATGAGACCTTACGTGACTTATGTTCTGCCCCTCATCGTAATTCTGGTATTTATTCTGGGAATCATCTGATACGCCTCGAGCCTCAGATGCCCCGACGATCATTATGGGAGAAACAGATGTCAATATTCTTTTGGAAAAAGAAGAAATCTGAGACGGAACAGGAAACTGCGGCGGAGCCTGCGGAGCAGACTCCTGTAGAGGAAGTGCCTGCAGAGGAGGCTCCTGCGGAGGAAGTACCTGTTGAGGGAACGCCTGCGGAGGAAGTGCCTGCAGAGGAGACTCCTGATCTCGGGGAGACCCGTGTGTTCGAGCCTGTAGCCGTGCCGGACGAAAATGCTTCTGAGGAGCCTATGGTCGAACCGGTTGTGGACTCTTTCGAGGTACCTGCGGTCGTGCCGGACGAGAGCGCTTTTGAAGAGCCTGCGGTGGTACCGGAAGAGAAACCTGCGCCGGTCGCAGTGGTCGAACCCGAGGAGGACGATTATGAGGAGAAGAAGCCGAGGAGAAAGAGCAGAGCGCTGCTCTGGATCTTCCTTCTGCTGCTCCTTATCGCATTCTGTTACTATTACGGATATACCTATTCCCAGACGCATTTTCTGGAGAACACATATATCAACGGCATGGATGTCAGCAATATGACAGCGCCGGAGGTGGAAAAGATCCTGTCCAAAGAGGCGGAGGGGTATGAACTGAAGATCACGTTCCGCGACGGAGAGGTTGAAGTGATAGACGGCGACGCGATCGGATTCAAAGTAAAGCCCGACGGAAGCGTTGACCGGATCCTGCAGTCCCAGGACCACAAAGAATGGTTCAGGTGCTTCTTCAGACGCACGGACGGAGAGGTAGAGCAGCACACCACTTTTGATCCCAACAGGCTCAAGGCGGCGGTCGCGGCCCTCCCTGAACTTCAGGAGGACCATATGGTCGCACCCAAGGACGCCTATATCGAACTGCAGCAGACTACATTCACGATCATTCCCGAAGTGGAAGGCAACCTTGTGGACGTGGGGATCGTGCAGAACGCCGCGCAGGAAGCTGTCAGCAAAGAGCAGAGGGATATTGTGGTGGCAGACCTTGAAGGTTCATACAAAGTACCTTCAGTCCGCGCGCAGGACGCGGATATCGTCGAGAAGTGCGACAGCTATAACCACATGCTCGCCGGCAGCATCACATGGAACACCCCTGACGGAGAGTCGATCACAGTGGATAAGAACACTACTGTAAACTGGCTGTCCCGGGATGAAAACGGTGAGTATTATAGAGACGAAGATCTCTGGGAAGAGAATATCGAGTTCTGGGTCGATGAACTGGCGAGGAATGTCAATACCGTCGGCAAGGACTGGGACTTCCATACTACGAACAACGGAACCATCACCATCAGCGGGGGCGATTACGGCTATTCCGTCAACAAAGTCAAGGAAAGAGAAGAAGTATGGGACCTTCTCTGGGACGGAGAGACTGACGAGCGCGAACCCTATTTTTACAGCGTTCAGTTTAATCACGGCAGCGGACTCGGCGGCACCTATATCGAGGCTAATCTGTCCTCGCAGCACGTATGGATCTATGTGGACGGCACAATGGTCTGTGAGACCGACTGTGTTTCGGGCAATACAAGTCTTGGACGCGGAACGCCTACCGGCGTCTTCCAGATCCTGTACAAAGACACGGATGTGGACCTCAAGGGACAGCAGCTGGCAAACGGCCAGTATTCCTACATCTCTCACGTAAATTACTGGATGCCGTTCTACGGCGGCTGCGGCTTCCACGACGCGAGCTGGAGATCACGTTTCGGCGGCAGCATTTACAAGTCCGACGGATCGCACGGCTGTATCAACCTTCCGCCTTCCATCACGCCCAAATTCTACGGATATGTGAGCAAGGGAATGCCGGTGATCGTTTACTACTGATCAAGAAAACCAAAGAGTCCACCTTTCAGAGGATTATTTCCATTTGGAAGGTGGATTTTTTGAAATTATAGTACAGACGCAGAAAGGACTCTATGCAAAAGGATTTGACGCGGGGAAACCTGTTCGGAAAGATGATGCAGTTTGCCGTACCCTATCTTGTGGCTTGCTTTCTTCAGACCTTCTACGGAATGGCAGACCTGTTTATTACGGGGCAGTTCAACGGGGCGGCAGCAGTATCTGCAGTAGCGGTGGGCAGCCAGGTCATGCACATGCTGACTGTGGTGATCGTGGGACTTGCCATGGGCACTACTGTATGCATCAGCAGATCGGTGGGCGCGGGCTCTAAGAAACAGGCGGCAGGCTTTATAGGAAACTCGGTGGTGCTCTTCAGTATTTTCGCCGCTGTGCTGACGGTCGTGCTGCTTCTGTGCACAGGCTTTATATTAAAACTACTGGCAGTGCCCGCAGAGGCAATGGTTCAGGCGAGGCGCTACCTGGTCATCTGTTTTATAGGCGTGCCCTTTATCACCGCCTACAATGTGGTGAGCAGCATTTTCAGGGGGCTTGGCGATACGAAGAGCCCGATGATGTTCGTCGCCGTAGCGGGGCTGATCAACGTGGGATTTGACTATATTTTGATCGGGCCCATGGGTATGGGCGCGGCAGGCGCGGCGATCGCGACAGTGGGATCCCAGGCCTTTTCCGTGGCCATTGCGCTCCTGTTTTTGTTAAGGGGCAGGGACGAGATGGGGGTCACCCGCAAAGACTTCGTTCCTGACGGACAGTATATGGGGCAGCTTCTGGGGATCGGCGTCCCTGTGGCCTTTCAGGAAGGCCTGATCCAGGTCTCTTTCCTTGTCATCACGGCGATCGCGAACAGCCGCGGCGTCAATGTGGCGGCAGCGGTCGGGATCGTGGAGAAGATCATCAGTTTCCTCTTCCTGGTGCCGTCTTCGATGCTCTCCACTGTTTCGGCAGTGACTGCGCAGAACGCCGGCGCAGGTCTTCACGAGAGAGGACGGCGGGCCCTGCGATACGGCATTATGGTCTGTGTGTCAGTAGGGCTGGTCATCTTTGTGATCTGCCAGTTCGCCGCAGAGGGCATAGTAGGCCGCTTTGTGGTGGAGGAGCCCAAAGTTGTCAGGCTCGGCGGGCAGTATCTTCGCTCCTATTCGCTGGACTGCGCGATCGCAGGTATACAGTTCTGTTTCAGCGGCTACTTCAGCGCTTACGGAAAGTCACAGTATTCATTTATCCATAACATCATCTCCATCGCGCTGGTCAGGATCCCCGGGGCCTACCTCGCTTCTGTCCTCTATCCGCAGACCCTCTATCCGATGGGACTCGCGGCGCCGATGGGATCGCTCCTGTCATCAATAATCTGTCTGTTCCTGTACAAAAAGCTTGTCAGGGATATAATTAAGACAGGGGAGCCGGTCAAAATATAGTTAAACGAGGGGAACACAATGAATCAATCAGGAGAGTTTCACACACACGACGGGATCCATTATCATACCCATGACCATGAGGATGCGCACGTCCACAGCGGTGAGGGAGAACACCATCACAATCACAGCCACACCCATGATCCGCAGCAGGTCCGGGCGATCGTCAACCGCCTCAAGAGGTCCATCGGGCACCTGGACAAGGTCCGGCGAATGGTGGAGGACGGAGAGGACTGCGCTGATGTACTGATCCAGCTCTCCGCGGTTAAGTCAGAGATCAACAATACGGGAAAGCTGATCCTGAAGCAGCACATGGAACACTGTATTGTGGAAGCTGTCAGGGAGAATGACCAGACATCGATCGACAAAATGAACGAAGCGATCGACCGTTTCATGAAATGATATAAAGGAGGTAAGAGCATGCAGGCAAAGTATCAGATCGACACTACCGAGAACAGGAAATTTCTGCGGGACAACGCGGAGAATATACTGAGTTTCGGCCACCGGTTCCCTTCCCCCGGAGGTGGTTCCTACTACCTCGGAGATGACGGAACGCCCTGGAAGGAAAGGCCCCGCGAGACCTGGATCACGTCCCGCATGTGCCATGTGTACAGCATCGGGACATTCCTTGGCCATCCCGGAAGCGAAGAGCTGGCGGACGCAGCCCTTAAGGGCCTTCGCGGCGAGCTCCATGACGCTGTGAACGGCGGATGGTACAGCGGGCGGACTGCGGACGACGGTATTTTGCCCGGCAAGGCGTGCTACGCCCATGCCTTTGTGATCCTGGCGGCTTCCAGCGCCGTACTGGCGGGCCGGCCCGGCGCGCAGGAACTGCTCGACGAGGCCATCGCGCTCTATGACAAGCGCTTCTGGAACGAGGAAGAAGGGCTCTCCTGCGACACATGGAACACGGAATTCACAGAGCTTGACAGTTATCGCGGCCTCAACGCCAACATGCACTCTGTGGAAGCTTTCCTGGCGGCTGCCGATGTGACGGGCGATGAGAAGTTCAGGGTCCGCGCGGGGAGGATCATTGACCACGTTCTGGTCTGGGCTTCCGGCAACAACTGGAGGATCCCCGAACACTACAGCAGCGACTGGGTGGCGGATCTTGAGTGCAACAAGGACAAACCCGACGACCAGTTCAAGCCTTACGGCGCGACGCCCGGTCACGGCATCGAGTGGTCCCGCCTGATCACCCAGTGGGCGCTCTCTACTTACGGAGAGGACAGGGAGAAGGCGGCAAAATATATAAACGCCGCGGAGAATCTCTTTAACCGCGCTGTTTCCGACGGCTGGAACGCCGACGGCGCGCCCGGCGTCGTGTATACGACCGACTGGGACGGAAAGCCGGTGGTCCATGACCGCATGCACTGGACCCTTGCGGAGGCGATCAATACTTCCGCTTGCCTGTATCACGTGACAGGAAAGAAAGAGTATGCGGACAAATACGCGGAGTTTATGCAGTATCTCGACGAGAAAGTTATGGACCATGTAAACGGTTCATGGTTCCATCAGCTCGACCGGAACAATGATCTTCTTACCACTGTCTGGCCCGGAAAGTCTGACCTCTATCACGCTTTCCAGGCTATGATGATCCCGTATTACGCGGCGGACCTTTCCATCGCGCCGGCGGTAAAGCAGGGGAAAAAGATCTGAGAGACAGGCAATAGAAATCAGGACGGAAGTTAAATGGCAGAACAAGAGACGCGTGGTCAGAGAGAGAGCAGAAGAAGACGGGAAGCGGCACGCAGGCGCAGAGAGAAACAGCTCAGGGTAAGAATGATCATTCTTGCCGTGTTCGTTCTTCTTGCCGGCGGCATAGCGATCGCGGCAATGCGGATCCATATAAGAAATGTGAAGGAGCAGGAGGCGGCAGCGGCTGCCTCCCGCCGGGTAGCTGAGGAACAGGCGGCGGCAGAGGCGTCCCGCAAAGCGGCGGACGAAGCGGCTGCAGCGGAGGCGTCCCGCAAGGCGGCAGAGGAAGCGGCGGCTGCGGAGGCATCCTGCAAGGCGGCAGAGGAAGCGGCGGCAGCGGAAGCTTCACGAAAAGCGGCAGAGGAAGCGGCGGCGGCAGAAGCGTCCCGCAAAGCGGCGGAGGAAGCCGCGGCTGCGGATAATAAGGCTGCCGCGCCGGCAAGCGTCAACTATGGCTTCAAGGTGACGGAGAATATCGCGGAGATCCCTGAAGAAGTGGGGAGCAGTTACGCCCTCCTCGTTGATGTCGATAACGGAACCGTTGTGGCTGGCCGGGACTACGACACACAGATGAATCCGGCGTCCATGACCAAAATACTGACGCTCCTTGTGGCGGTCGAGAATATCGACCTGTCCAAACTTGATACGGATACCGAAGAGATCACTCAGGAGATCGCCAATTATGTCTGGCAGAATCAGATGAGTCAGGTGGGCTGGCAGATCGGGGATACGCCTACGATCAGAAGCCTTCTGTACGGAACGATCCTGCCGTCAGGAGCGGACGCCGCGCAGGCGCTGGCTATATATACAGCCGGTTCTGAGGAGGCGTTTGTCGAGCTGATGAACAAGAAACTGGCGGAACTTGGGATCTCTGATACGGCTCATTTCACAAACGCGGTCGGCGCGTACGACGAGGATCACTATTGTACGGCTCTGGACATGGCTACGATCCTCAGAGCCGCCATTGACAATGAGCTCTGCAGGGAAGTGCTCTCATGTCATTACTACGAGGTCCCGCCCTCTGGAGGAGAGGAGTCGCAGGCCATCGGGATCTCCAACTGGTTCCTGAGAAGGATCGAGGATAAGGATACTCACGGAGAAGTGGTCTGCGCCAAGACCGGCTATGTAGGCGAGGCGGGATTTTGCTGCGCAAGTTATCAGGAGTCTGACGACGGGGGCCGCTATATATGTGTGACGGCGGACGGCGCCGGCATCTGGCCCTGCATCTATGACCACGTGGATATTTATACGACTTTTATGTAAGTGACGCTGGAGCCCGGCGGACGGGAAGGGAGGTACTCCAAAGTGTTGATGGACCATCTTCGGGAATATGATCTGCGGGAACTGGAACGGGGAAAGCAGTACCGGGTGCTGGGAAGGACGGGAGAATCCTCGGATCCTCTGTATCTTTTCTGGACCGGATCCGCGCTGGAACTGAACCTGCGGGCGACGGAACTGTGGGTGACTTTCGAGTCTTCCTACATGGTCTTCGAGAACTGGGTTGACGTGATGGTGAACGGAGCGCTGATCCAGCGATTCATGATACCGAAGGGAAGAAGCACCATCTGTCTCTTCCGCGGGATGGACAGGAATATGACGCGGAATGTCCGCATTGTGAGGGACACCCAGGCGATGCATATTGATCCCAGGAACAGCCTGGCTATCTGCAGCCTGATCACGGACGGGGTCTTCGACGATGTGCCTGAACCGGCTCTGAAACTGGAATTTATCGGGGACAGCCTGACTTCCGGAGAGGGGCTGACCGGCGCGGAGGACTACCTGGAGTGGAATCCTGGCTGCTTCAGCGCGGTGCACACATATGCGTATCTGACCTCCGGGATGCTCGGAGCGGAGTACAGCATCCTCAGCCAGAGCGGATGGGGAACATGCTTTTCCTGGGAAGGAGCGCGCAGAGAGGCGATGCCCCTGTATTACGATCAGGTATGCGGCGTTCTGCGGGGCGAAAAGAACAGGACAAAGGGCGCTTTTGAGGAGTGGGATTTCGAGAGCTGGAGACCCGACGCGGTAGTCATACATCTGGGAACGAACGACGAGATGGCGATCAATACCGCAGAGGGCTGCACAGTGCGGGAGTTTGAGGACGCGGCTTACAGGTTTCTTGAAAACCTGAGGCGGCGCAATCCCGGGAGCCTCCTTTTGTGGTGCTACGGAATGCTCGGACACGGGCTGGAGGAGCCGATCCGCAGGACTTTCAGGAGATTTAGGGAGGAGACGGGAGATCAGAACAACGATTATCTCTTTTTTGACTCGGCGGAGGATTTCGGAAGCAGAGACCACCCCGGCAGGAAATCGCACGCTGATGCGGCGCGGATGCTCGCGGAGAAACTGACTCAGAAACTGGGGCTGTGAGGTGAGAGTGTGGGAGGATTTGACAGATTCGGCAGAAATACACTTATAGGCGGCGCGCTCCTGCTGCTAAGTCTGGCAGTGGCCGCGGCGGGCGCGGTCGTGAGCGTAAAGACGGGGAATACCAGCTGCTTTCTCGGGTGCAGTATTCCGGCCGCGGTGCTCATTGTGGCCGGGGGAAATATGGTCAGAAAGGACCTGCTGCCGGGGGCTGACCGGCTTCTGCTGCCCGGCGGAGAGCAGACGATCACAGCGGAGGTCCTGGGCGTCACGAGAAATCTCAGGACAGCGGGAGAGAAGACGTCCTATTACATAGTGTGCCGCTATAAGGATCCGCTGACAGGACGGGTGGAGACTTTCACCAGCAGAGCGCTGGAGAGCTATCCGGGCAAAGAAGTGATCGGCAGGAAAGTGACAGTGCGCATTGATCCCCGGGAAAAGGGTAAGTACACGGTGGATATTGATGAACTCTTAGAGGAGATAGAGAAGGAGAAGAGGGAAAATGAGCAGGCAGACGGAATGCATTGATGGCTTTCTTAAGAGAGCGCAGGCGGATCAGACGGTCTATGTGACGGATGTCAGGAGGGTCTTTGACGAAGTGGGAGAGAAGGCCTTTCACGTGCACGCGCACCTTTACGAGGGCGCGGTCGAGGTATTTGATATGTCTGTTCCCGAGTGGGAAACTGAGGAGCAGAGGGACTTTGTCGCCGAATACATAAGAGCATTTCTCTACAATCTGATTTCTACCCTGGGTGCGATCCGCATTGAGATCTACCTTGATGCCGCCGACGAGGGACTGCGCGCCCTCGCGGAAGGGCTCAGGGAGGACTTCCAGCTTGATCTTGACAAAACAGAGAGATCCGGCTATGGAAAATGCCTTAATGTAAATGAGAGGATCGTGAAGGCGCTCACAGGCGGAAAAAGGAGATTCGCGATCGGGATCAGAGACCTCGGGGAGGAGCCTGAGGACGCGAAGGCTCTGGAGGAGCCCACAGGAGGAGCTGTTTTCGAGGAACTCCCGGCCAGGGCTGAGAAGGCGTTTCTGCTGGGCGTCGATGTGGGTGGTACGGACATCAAGTTCGCCGCCAGCCTGGACGGAAAACTTGTGCACTGTGAGGAACTGAACTGGGCGCCGGCTTCTTTCTCCAACGTGGAACAGCTCATCGATCCCGTCATGGAGACGGCAGAGCGCCTTATGAAGCAGTTCGGAGATGGAAGGAAATGGGACGGCATCGGGCTGAGCTGGCCGGACGCCATCATCCACAATATGATCGTAGGCGGGGAGACCACCAAGACCAAAGGGCTGAGGGAGAACCCTGACAGGGACTACGAGGAACAGTTCGCGCAGCTCACCGGCCTGACAGGGAAGCTCAGGGCCTTAACAACTCAGAACGGCGCTGTGATGTGCTGCAATGACGGACCTATGGCGGCCTTCACGGACGCTGTGGAGATGGCAGCGGCCGGAGAAGACGTCTCCAAAGGATTTATCGCCTACAGCCTGGGCACGGAACTCGGCACAGGATGGGTTCTGGCGGACGGCTCAATACCCCAGATCCCGCTGGAGTGCTACAACTGCATCATTGACCTGGGAAGCCTGAAAGCGAGAAAGTTTGACGCCGAGGACATCCGGAGCTGTCTCAATGTCAATACACTGCTGCCCGGGACTCTTCAGAAATACACAGGTCAGTCCGGCGTATTCCGACTTGCCTGCAAGTACCTGCCCGGGAGGGAACCCGCTGTCTATGAGGAGGCGCTCAGCAGAGGTCTCTTTGCGGTAAGCAGCGACAGAAAATCAGTCACAGTGCCCACAGAGCCTGACGATAAGCGCAAGGAGTGCCTGGAATTCTTTATGGAGAAGGCGGCTTCCGGTGAGAGTGAAGTCTGCCGGGAGATCTTTAAGGAGATCGGCGAGTATATCGCGGTCATCTGGGCGGAGAACGACTATCTCTTCCATCCTGCGGCCAAGGAGAGGACACTCTTCGGGAGACTGGTCAAGAGGCAGGAATGTTTTGACCTGATCCGCGAGGGAGCGGCGTCCAGAGAGCCGGACCTTGTGCTTAAAAACGCGGATTCCGGACTTGCGATCACGCCCCTCATGAGGCAGCTTGAGGAAGATCCCGTATTTACGGTGGCACAGTTTGCCCAGGCCGTGGGCGCGCTTCATTTCGCATGCGTCGGCCTTGGCTCCGTCCGCTGATTTTGGGGATCTGCTATGCAGGAGTTACGGAAATACGAATATTGCAGAATGAATATCGCGCTCGCGGCGATCCAGGCAGCGGTTTTCCTGCTCTGTATGATCACGGGCGACAGACTGTATCTTTTCGGCCGCTGCGGTACGGTTCTGGTGCTTGAGCAGAAGCAGTACTGGAGACTATTGACGTCGGTCTTTCTGCACTCCGGGCTGACCCACCTCGGAAGCAATCTTCTGGTGCAGGTCCTTATGGGAAACGCGGTGGAGAGAAATCTCGGGCACATCCGATATCTGATCCTGTACCTTGTATCAGGGATAGGGGGAAATGTCATTTCCGTCCTGTATGACCGGGCCCAGGGGGTCAACACATATTCGGTAGGCGCGAGTGGGGCGGTGTTTGGCGTGATGGGAGCGCTGATCGTCCTCATCATAAAGGGCAGAAAAAAACTGCGGGCCGGCTCCTCCCTTCCGGCAAGAGCCGCCTTCGCAGTCTTCTATGCAGTCTATGCGGGTTTCAGGAACCCTTATACGGATAACGCCGCGCATATTGGAGGCCTTATCTTCGGCCTTGCGCTCGGCGCGCTCCTTTCGCTCCCCATCTTAGATGTGGATCTGAGGGACCTGAGGTGATCAAAGAACAAGTGAGACAGCGTCAGCCGGCGCTGTCTTCTTTTTTGGCCTGAAGGATGCGGATCCCGTTGACCTCCAGCTCGTCCACGACGGGGATAAGGAGATACTCCATTCCGTCGATGACCCTGGTCCTAAGCATATCCGCCATATCGGCCTTCACGCTGATCTTCAGGGAGGGAGATTTCACCTCCAGTTTCGTGGTCTCCACGAGGTTTTC
Source organism: uncultured Lachnospiraceae bacterium (assembly GCA_902794825.1). GTDB lineage: Bacteria > Bacillota > Clostridia > Lachnospirales > Lachnospiraceae > CAG-791. The sequence goes on along the minus strand of CADBIU010000004.1, from coordinate 48,244 downwards.
AGCCATCAGAGGGACGCCTTCGCCAACCGCTTCGTCGTAAGCAGCGTCAAAATCGCTCAGCACTGACTGGTCGGCTCCGTTTTCCGAGAGCAGGCGGCGCATCTGCGCTTTCTCGATCTGAACGGGTTCGCCGGAGTCTTTGTTCTGCTCGATGAGTTCGTTAACCGCGTCATTCAGGTTTTTGACATTTTCGAAGGTGCAGTCCCTGCCGAGAGTCTGTTCCACCATGGACTTAAAGAGTTCTTTCTGACCGGATTCGGGGATGGGCAGGACACAGCCGAGAAGGTCGGAACTGATCTCCTCGTGCCGTTCGTCTTCCTTGCGGCAGTAGTAGAGCAGGCTGTGGATATCCGGCTGTCTGTCGTTGAAGGCGGGGAAGAGGAATCCGCTGACGGGCTTCTGGACAGCCCAGTCCATGCGGCGGTCCAGGAAGGTACAGGCTTCTTCGTCGTAGCACAGGCCTTCTTTCATCAGGGTAACAGGGCAGATACAGCACAGAAGGAAGGAGTAGACGTAGTCGGACGCGTCTTCCATTTCCTCGTTGTCAGTCCCTCTGGCGGGAATATCATAGGTGCCGTGTACCAGCAGGATCAGATATTTGCTCTGGCAGCGGAAATTCTCCACCACTTTGTTAAAGAACAGAGTCAGAAGTTCATCGTTCTTCAGTTCAGACTGCTGCAGTCTGTAGAGCAGCTGCTGCCGTCCGCCTTCCGCCTCCTCCTCGAGGGGGAATTCCATGTTAAAGAGATTGCGGCCGGGCTTTCCGGACATTGCACCGCGAAGGATCTCACAGTATTTTTCCAAAGATTCCTTCTCCATGGCTGCAAGGGAATCGTGAAGTTCACAGATCACTTCTCCCTCCTCATTTACGTAACAGGCGCGGATCCTGTCGATGCAGCTGTCGGGTTTTATGAGTTTTCTTATCTCGCTGATCGCTTTTTTATCCATCGTGTACCTCGTAATTCTTAAATTTAGCCGCTTGCTGCGCGGTAACATTCAATATACTACAGAAATTTGGGTTTCGCTAGAGGCCGGATGATGGTATAATAAATATTCAGATTGAATTAAGCGCACAGGTGCGCACGAAAAGGGAGGAAATGACCATGGAAACTAATGGAAATCGCAATGACGCCAAGTGGGACGCTTTTGAGGAGATGATGGAGAACAAAGTCGTCTTCACGGTTCCGATCGATGAGAGCGTCAAGGCGGGCGTCGTGACTTCAGTGAAAGGTGTCAGGGCATTTATTCCCGCTTCCCAGCTCAGCACGAGCTATGTAGAGGATACCAATGAGTGGATCGGCAAGGAAGTCGACGTCGTGATCATCACTGCTGACAGAGAGAAACAGCGCCTTGTCCTGTCCGGCAGAGAGGCAGCCAAGATCAAGCGCAGCCAGGAGAAGAAGGCGCGCATCGACGCCCTCAAGGTCGGCACGGTCTGTGAAGGAAAGGTTGAGACGATCAAGCCTTACGGCGCGTTTGTCGATCTCGGAAACGGCATCAGCGGCCTGGTTCACATCTCTCAGATGAGCACGAAGAGAGTTGCTACCCCTGAGGAAGTCTGCAAGGAAGGCGATGTTGTCAAGGTCAAGATCACCAAGGTCAAGGACGGCAAGGTTAGCCTTAGCATGAAGGCTCTTGAAGAAGCACCCGCTCCGTCTGAGGACGACATTCCGGAGCTCTCCCAGGTAGTTTCTCACGAGAAGGCTACAACTAATCTGGGAGATCTGCTCAAGAACATCAAGCTTGACTGATCACGGTTTGATATACAATTTCCATAACTGTTTATAATAAGAGGGGAGAACGGGCGGTCGCAGTACCGCCCGTTCTGTTTTGCCCGGATCCAGGCCGGGAAGAGGATTTACGTGGAATTGGACGGAAGACTGAGCAGGACAAACTGGATAAGGACCGGTATCGCGCAGTTGACGCTTCGCCTCGCGGCATTCTTTGTGTGCACGGGAGTTTTCCTGGCAGCAGGCGCGGGAGCCCGGGCGGCAGAGGTCTCTGAGGAGGAGAAGCCAGGGGATTTCGTGACGATCCGCGTGGAGGCGCAGCTGGAGAAGACGGACCGGGAGGCGCTGCTTGACCGGATCAACGCAATCCGCAGGGAAGCCTGTGAGGAGGGCGTCAACAATCCTGTGAACGGGATCCCTCTTACCCCGGCGGATTATGTGCCGCTCCGGTGGTCAGGAGAACTTGAGAAGATCGCCGAACTCCGGGCGGTGGAGAGCACGATCATTCAGGATCACATAAGGCCTGACGGAACAGAGTGTTTCACGGCGGCTCCGGAGGGGATTTCCTACACAATGGAGACGCTGGCATGGGGGTTTGACAGTGCTGCGGACGCAGTGGAGGGGTGGTATTCCGAGAAATCTTCTTATGTGGAGACCGACGGAAAGCCCGCAGGCCACTATATGGCCCTGATCAACCCGGAGAACCGGTTTGTCGGGATCGCCGGACTGAGCGCGCAGTGGCAGAGAAATGCCTGCGCCGGCGCCTTTGGCGGGGAGTCTGCCGCAGCGCAGGAGAAAGCTGCAGCTGCCGGCGGGAACGGAACAGACGCGGAGATCCCGGAGAAAACGGGAAATGAGACTGTGTGGATGATCTCCCTCAGAAGAGATCTTCTGCCGACAGCGGTCGGAAGGGCTGTGGAGGTCACAGCCGGCCGGATCTTCCGGGCCGCTTCATTTTGAAGGGGCGGCCGGATGTTCAGGGCTGTCCGTATTATAACAGGAAGGAGATCGCATGCATGAGATGAGCTACGTGGTGCGCTTCGTGAGCCTTGCACTGGACAGGGCCAAGGAGAGCGGGGCGTCAGAGGTGCGGAGCCTCACAGTATCGGTGGGAGAGATGACGGATATCGTTCCGGAGTATCTCTACCGGTATTATCCCGAGGCTGTGAAGGGCACGATCATGGAGGGATCCGAACTGAAGGTAGAGGTGGTCCCGGTGAAGATCCGCTGCGCGGGATGCGGGGAGACTTACCATCCGGACAGGTCCAACGCCTATTCCTGTCCCTTCTGCGGAGGAAGCAAAGGGGAGATCTGCCAGGGGCGGGGAATGAGCCTGAAAGAGCTCGAGATCAGCTCCTGAACTGCAAAAAAATAATCAATTTTTGGAATTCAGAGTCCTCTGAATTTTTTTTGCCAAAAAAGCAAAAAAATACCAAGACATTTAGCGGAAAGAGGTCTATAATACCGTGTGGTTATATTGATATAAAATTAACTAGATTTACGAACCAGAAAGGGAAACACAAATGGGCATATCTGTGTTCTTGATCCTGTTCCCGCTGTGCTGCGCGCCGGTGATGTACTTCATCACTAACGACAGACTGCGGGCCTACGTAACTTACTGCGCGGCCGGCATCATCGCCGCGGCGACTGTGGCACTGACCGTGCTCTGGGCGCTGAACGGGGCTGTACCGGTCCTGCTGTATAAGGAAACAGAGCTGGCGGACCACGCGATCCTTATAGCAGAGCTGCTGCTCATGGTCCTGGTCACTTACCTGTGCTTCAAGCACAGGAAGTACTGGATCAGCGTCCTGTCGATCGTTCCGACTCTGCTGATCGCGAAGCAGGAGCTGACTGCGCCTTCCCCCATGACGCTGTGCCACATCTATATTGACCATTTCTCGATCCTGATGTGTCTGATCATAGGTGTCGTGGGCAGCCTGATCGTGGTGTACGCGGTGGGATATATGTACGGCTATCATCAGCACAGAAAGGACGTCAGGGACAACCGGAGATATTTCTTCATGCTCCTGTTTATCTTCCTGGGCGCCATGTTCGGCTTCGTTCTCTCGGAAAGCCTGATGTGGATCGACTTTTTCTGGGAGGTCACCAGTGTGTGCTCCTTCCTTCTGATTGGTTATACCAGGGAGGCGGAGGCGATCCGCAATTCCTTCAGAGCGCTGTGGATGAACCTGCTGGGCGGCGTGGCTCTGGCAGTGGGCATTGTCTATTTTGACAGCGCTGTGAACTGTGTTTCTCTGCACAAGCTGATCGAATATGCCCAGACGGGTGTGGTCCCCGCGGTCATCGGAGTGGCTCTGATCGCCCTCGCGGCCCTCACCAAGGCGGCGCAGCTTCCCTTCTCCACATGGCTGATGGGAGCGATGGTGGCGCCTACGCCTTCCTCCGCCCTGCTGCACTCCGCGACGATGGTCAAGGCCGGCATCTATATTCTGTTCCGCCTTGCGCCCGCCATGGGAGGCACCACCACCGGAAATGTGGTCGTCTTTGTCGGCGGCTTTACCTTCTTTATGGCGTCCATCATGGCCATCTCCCAGAGCGACGGCAAAAAAGTGCTGGCCTTCTCCACCATCTCCAACCTCGGGCTGATGACGGCCTGCGCGGGCGTCGGATCCCATGAGACGGTCTGGGCGGGCATTTTCCTCATGATGTTCCACGCGGTCTCCAAATCCCTGCTGTTCCAGGATGTGGGAGCCACCGAGAACGCGACGGGAAGCCGTGACATCGAGGATATGCACGGACTGCTGTACAGACTTCCCATGCTCGGATTTTATATGTTTATCGGTATCGCGGCGATGTTCCTGGCGCCTTTCGGAATGCTGATCTCCAAGTGGTCGGCCCTGAAGGCCGCTGTTGACAGGAGCAATATTCTGCTTGTCCTGTTTATCACCTACGGTTCCGCCACCACCAGCTTCTACTGGACCAAATGGATGGGCAAGATCATCAGCCGCAGCCACGAGACCGGCGAGAGGATGGAAGAGAAGATCACGGACAACAGCGAGAAGTTCTCCATGACGGTACACGCTGTCCTGATGATCGCGCTGTGCGTCTTTATGCCCTGGCTCTCCAACAACTTCGTCGATCCGCTCCTGGTGGAGATGTTCGGCAAGTTTACAAACGTTCTGCCGGGCGGCATCCTCGCGATGATGGTGCTGATCATGTGCATTGTATTCCTGATCCCGATCCTGGCCTATATGTACGCCAAGAACCACAGGACCAACTATAAGCTCAATTACATGAGCGGTATCAATACCGGAAACAATAATGCCTTCACCGATTCCTTCGGAGAAGAAAAGAAGCTGTGGCTTTCCAATTACTATTTTGACAGACTGATCCGGCCGGATCAGATGATGATCTTCAGCCAGCTCGTCGCTACAGCCGTTCTGGCGGTCATGGTCAGTTTCCTTCTGGGAGGTGCACTGGTATGAGTTATAAAGCAGCGATCATGGTTGTTCTATATATATTGTTCGCGCCTCTTGCCGGAGGTCTCCTTGAGGGCGCAGACCGCAAGATCAGCGCCAGGATGCAGGGCAGGATCGGACCGCCGCTCCTGCAGCCCTTTTACGATGTGAGAAAGCTCATGAACAAGCAGGTCATCGCGGTCAGCGTGCTGCAGACTTCGATGCTTCTGTGCTATCTGGTCCTGATGGTCTTCACCGGAGCGATCTTCTTTGCAGGAAACGATATCCTGATGTGCCTGTTCGTGCTCTCCACGGCGTCCACATTCATGTATTTTGCGGCAGTGGTGACCAGCTCTCCTTACAATACGATCGCTTCCTCGAGGGAACTGATCCAGATCATGACTTACGAACCCGCCGTGCTTCTGGCCGGCATCGGCTTTTATCTGGTCGCGGGAACCTTCAGCGTCGCGAAGATCGCAAACAGCGATATCGTCATGCTGACCAGGATGCCCGGCCTGTTTGCCTCTTTTGTCCTGATCCTTCTGATCAAGATGAGAAAATCGCCTTTCGACGTCAGCACGTCCCATCACGCGCACCAGGAACTGGTCATGGGCGTCAAAACAGAGATGGGCGCCCAGAATCTGGCCATCTTTACGATCACGGAGTGGTATGAGACATCGATCCTGATGGGGATCGTCGGCCTCTTTGTGGTGACCTCCAATCCCCTCAGCTATGTGGGCGCGATCCTTTTGTGTGCAGCGGTGTACTTTTTCCTGATCATCGCGGACAACGCCTGCGCGCGCGTCAAGTGGACGCAGATGCTGCAGATCACATGGCTGTTCACGCTTTTCGCGTCCGGCGTCAATCTTTTGATCCTGATGCTGATCAAATGATCCGCGTCCGGCACCGCAGATCGACAACAACTTGGAAGGAATAGGACGAAATACTATGGGTAAAGTCAAAAAATCACCTTGGGTGCTGCATTACGACGGAAGCAGCTGCAACGGATGCGATATAGAAGTACTTGCCTGCCTCACCCCGGTCTATGACGCGGAGCGGTTCGGCATCATCAATACGGGAGATCCGCTGCAGGCGGACATTTTCCTGATCACAGGCGGCATCAACACGCAGAATAAAGCGGTTGTGCAGCAGCTCTATGACCAGATGCCCCGCCCAAAGGTAGTTGTGGCGGTGGGCACCTGTGCCTGCACGGGCGGTATTTTCAAGGAGTGCTACAATATCCTGGGCGGAGCGGATACGACCATTCCGGTGGACATCTATGTGCCGGGCTGCGCGGCCAGACCCCAGGCGATCATCGACGGTCTCATTCAGGCCATCGAGCTCTTCCAGAAGAGGAGCAACAAGCATGACGCCATCGAACGCAGACATAAAGAAGAGGAAGGCAGGAAAGCGCATGATAAAGTGTCCGGAGAATGAACTGATCACAATTGAAAAAGGAGAGCTCCTCTCCAGATGCATGGAGATGAAGAAGAGCGGTCTGAGGCTTTCCCAGGCCTGCGCGGCCTTCTGCGACGGCAATTACGAGCTGAGCTATTCCTTTGCCGACGATGAGACTTATGAATACAAGACGCTGCGCCTTCCGGCGGGACTGGACGAGGAGATCCCCAGTATCACGGACATCATTCCCACCGCGGTCTTTTATGAGAACGAGATGGCGGAGATGTACGGCGTAAAGATTCAGATGATCAGTCTCGATTATCACAATAAGCTCTACCGCATTGAGGAGGAGGCGCCGCTTCTTCCCAAGGATGCGAAGAGCACGGCACAGTGAGCGCGGTCTGAGACAAGGAGGTAATTCAAACTATGGGTAACATCAGTGTAGTTCCTTTTGGTCCGCAGCATCCGGTGCTCCCGGAGCCGATCCACCTGGATCTGGTCCTTGAGGATGAAAAAGTGATCGAGGCTGTCCCTTCCATCGGATTTGTCCACAGGGGACTGGAGAGCCTTATTGTAAAGAAAGATTATAACGAGATGGTCTATGTGGCCGAGAGGACCTGCGGCATCTGCAGCTTCGGCCACGGAATGGGCTATGTGGAAGCGGTGGAGAAGATCATGGGCGTTCAGATCCCGGACCGCGCCAGATACCTGCGCACGATCTGGATGGAGCTGTCCCGCATGCACAGCCATCTTCTGTGGCTGGGCCTTCTTGCGGACGCTTTCGGCTATGAGAGCCTGTTCTACCACTGCTGGAGGATCCGCGAGCAGATCCTGGATATGATCGAGGAGTCCACCGGCGGAAGAGTCATCTTCTCCGTCAACAAGGTGGGCGGCGTCATGAAGGATATGGACGCGCAGATGCTCGGCAGATTTGTGGAGAAGCTTGGCGATGTGGAAGACCAGATCACCGGGATCAGGAAGAATTTCCTGGGCGATAAGACCGTGCAGATGCGTCTGCGCGGAGTCGGCGTCCTCACAAAGCAGCAGGCCCATGACCTGGGCTGCGCAGGCCCTTTCGGAAGGGCCAGCGGCATCGCCACAGATATGAGGACCCGGGGCTACGGCGCCTACTCGGAGCTGGAATTTGAGCCCATTATCAGCAATGACGGAGACAGTTACGCGCGCTGCCAGTGTAGGATCGACGAACTGTTCCAGTCCATTGACCTGATCCGCCAGGCCGCGTCCGCGATACCGGCAGGAGACCTGTTCGTGCCGGTCAAGGGAAATCCGGACGGAGAGTATTTCATGCGCATAGAGCAGCCCAGAGGGGAAGCGGTCTATTATGTGAAGGGAACCGGAAAGCCCTACCTGAACCGGCTGAGGATCCGCACCCCTACCTTCGCAAACCTTCCGGGCCTGTGCGAGACCCTTAAAGGCGCTGACTACGCGGATGTTCCGATCCTGGTCCTGACCATCGATCCCTGCATCAGCTGCACCGAGCGGTAAAGCGCGGAAAAGGAGTTCAAATGTCATCAATACTGAATTTTACGGGAACACTCCTGAAAAACCTTGTGAGTAAGCCCATCACCAAGAATTACCCCGAGGAGCCGGCGGTCTATCCTGAGCGCACGAGGGGACGTATCGTCATCGACATTGACCAGTGCATTTCCTGCGGACTGTGCGTCAGAAACTGCCCGCCCAGGTGCATCACCGTGGACAAGAACGAGGGAACCTGGACCATCAACCGCTTTGACTGCATCGCCTGCGGATACTGCGCCTCCAAGTGCCCCAAGAAGTGCCTTAAGCTGATCCCCGGTTACCAGAAGCCCGGGCGCTCCAAGGCGGCGGTGACCTACCGCAAGTCCGAGGAAGTCATGGAAGCGGAGAGACAGAAGGCGGCGGAAATGGCTGCCAGAAAAGCGGCGGCCCTCAAGGCGGCGAATGAGAAGAAGGCTGCGGCGGCGCCCGCTCCGGCGGCAAAAGCAGCAGCGCCCGCTCCGGCGGCAAAAGCGGCAGTGCCCGCGCAGACAGTCAGCGCGGCACCTGCGAACGCAGCTCCTGCGGCAGCCGTGCCGGAAGAGAAACAGTGAGGTCACGGAAATATGTGTGTGGCAATGCCGGGAAGGGTCCTGTCCGTGGGAGAACGGACGGCCCTGGTGGATTTTAGCGGAAACAGAGTGCAGGCCAGGACCGGTCTTGTAAAGATCGAGCCCGGGGACAATGTGCTGGTGCACGCGGGATGCATTTTACAGAAAGTATCCGACCGGGAGATGGAAGAGATGAACGCGGTCATGAGGGAGATGGACGAGCTCCTGTGAGCGTCCATAGCCCGGCACTTTGGCGGATAATGTGAGTATGAATCTGGAAGAGATCAAACAGTATTTAAAAGAGTATAACGGCCCGGAGCTGAAGATCATGGAAGTCTGCGGCAGTCATACCGGGGCTATAGCCAGAAACGGCATCCCCGGGCTTGTGTCGGACAGGATCCGCCTGATCTCAGGTCCGGGCTGTCCCGTCTGTGTGACCCCGTCCTCCTACATCGACAGGCTGATCGATCTGTGCCTGACGCCGGGAGTCTGTGTGGTGACCTTCGGGGATCTTATGAGAGTTCCCGGGAGCAGGATGAGTCTGCAGCAGGCCTCAGGCATGGGCGGAAGGGTGAAAATGGTGTACTCTCCCATGGATGTGTTCCCCATGGCGCAGAGGGAGCCGGAGACAACCTTCGTGTTTGCGGCAGTGGGATTTGAGACCACGGCGCCGGTCTACGCGCTGATGGTGGAGCAGATCCTGGAGGACCATATAGAGAACATCAGGCTCCTGACGGCCCTTCGCACGATGCCGGGCATCATTGACCGCCTGTGCGCGGGAGGCGCCGATATACAGGGATTTCTTGCGCCGGGCCATGTGGCTGTGGTGACAGGGAGCAAGGCCTTTGAGCCTCTTGCGGCAAAATACAGCCTGCCCTTTGGCGTAGCCGGCTTTACAGGAGAGCAGATCCTCACAGCGCTGTGCGGGATCGTGAAGGCCTGCGAGAGGGCGAAGTCCGGAAAGGACGGCGGCCTGGTCATGAATTTCTACCCGTCTGTGGTCACGAGAGAAGGAAATACGGAGGCACAGGAGCTGGTAGAGCGATATTTTGGCGTGTCAGACGCGGTGTGGAGAGGAATGGGCATGGTCCCCGCCTCCGGGAGGCTCCTGCGGGAGGAGTTTGCCGCGCTGGACGCCGGGAGCAGGGACCTGACGGAGGACCACAAGATCAACAAGGCCTGCTGCTGCGACAAGGTGCTGATGGGAAAGATGAAGCCCACGCAGTGCCCCCTGTTTCAGAAAGTGTGCTCGCCGCTGCGGCCCCAGGGCGCATGTATGGTATCCACGGAAGGAAACTGCTATACTTACTATGTAAATCACCGCGAGTAGACAGCGCGGAAACGGGAAGGAAGACGAATGCCGGAGACTGTAAGGATCACAATGGAACACGGGAGCGGCGGACAGGCCACGGGAGAACTGATCGGAGAGATCTTCGCGCCGGCCTTCAGGAATGAGGTGCTGGGGCAGATGGAGGACAGCGCGGTGGTGTCCGGCAGCGGGCGGATCGCGGTGACGACGGACAGCTTTGTAGTCACGCCGCTGGTCTTTCGCGGCGGGGATATCGGACGGCTCTGCGTGTGCGGAACGGTCAATGACCTCCTGATGAGAGGCGCTGTGCCCAGATACCTGACCTGCGGGTTTATCCTGGAGGAAGGGCTGGAGATCGAACTTCTGCGGAGGATCGTGAGGAGCCTCGCCGAAACAGCCGCTGAGGCGGGTGTGCAGATCATCGCCGGAGACACAAAGGTCATTGAGGGAAACGGCGGTCTCATCATCAATACAACAGGGGTGGGATCTGTGCCGGATGGACTCGATATTTCCGCGGGGAATGCCGGGGAAGGCGACGCTGTGCTTGTATCCGGGACCATGGGAGACCATCACGCGGCGATCCTGGGAGAGCGCCTGCAGATCGAGTCGGATATCGAGAGCGACTGCGCGCCCCTGGGGGAGATCGTAAAGGGCCTTCTCGATGGCGGGATCAGGGTCCGCACGCTGCGCGACGTGACGCGGGGAGGCCTGGGAACAGTGCTCAAGGAGCTTGCGGAGGCCTCCGGAAAGTGTTTTATCATCGAGGAAGACGCGGTTCCGGTATCCGCCAGAGTCAGGGACTTCTGCGGACTGTTGGGACTGGATCCCCTGTATATGGGAAATGAGGGGAAGCTTGTTGCGGTCGTCCCGCGGGAACAGGCCGCTGAGGCGCTGGAGATCATGAAAAATGCCCGTTACGGCAGTGGCGCCGCTGTGATCGGGAAGGTGGCAGGTGCCGGAGAGGGCACTGAGGCCGGAGAACTGCTGATGCGGACGCAGATCGGCGGAGTCAGAAGGCTCACAGTTCTGCAGGGCGAGGGGCTTCCGAGGATCTGCTGAAAAGGGGATCCTGCTGACAGCCCGGGAGGTGATCATGGAGTATAAATTAAAGAGACTTGGCAGAGAGCTGGCGGCGCCCGGAAAGGCCCTGGAGTTTTACAGGGATGATATGGAACTGCCGGACGGAAAGATCGAGAAATGGGATTTCGTGCACCACAAGCGCGGAGGCGGCGCATGCGTTGTTCCGGTCCTGCCCGACGGCAGGATCCTGCTGATCCATCAGTACAGGCCCGCAGTGAACAGGGAGACGACGGAGATCCCCGCAGGGGCCTTTGATGCGGAGGACCCGGACTTTGCCATTACGGCTTCCAGAGAGCTGGAGGAGGAGACAGGATACCGCTGCGGGAAGACCAGCCGCCTGGTGCGTCTGGATACGGCGATCGCCTGGTGCGATGAAAAGGTGGAGATCTATCTGGCGGAGGATCTGGTGAAGAGCGGAGACCAGAATCTGGATGATGCGGAGGAGATCGGCCTGGAGGCGATCCCTGTGGAAGAACTCAAAAGAAGGATATTTGCCGGGGAGATCCGGGACGCCAAGACGGTGGCCGGGATCCTGGCCTATCTGGCGGTGCTGTCAGACCGAAAAGGGTGACAGCAGGCGCCGGGCTCAGAACCTGCTCTTGTGGCAGGTGAGATAAATGATCTGATATTCAAGGGAGGCACTGTGCAGGAAGCGCAGGCCTCCTTTTAAGCGCTCATCGTCCAGATTGGAGAAGGGATCGTCCAGGACCAGGAAGGGCTTTTCGCCCGGGTACATGGCGTCGATCATGGCCATGCGCCGGCAGAAGCTGATCAGATCCTGTGTGCCCTCGCTCATGAGGGAGGGGTCTCTGGGCTGCCCTCCGTCCATGACCGCGATGGAGAAATCGGCGTCAGTCTGAATGGACTCGGCGGACTGCCCTGTGAGCATGCCGTAGTAGCGGCGGAAGGAGCGAAGGAAGGGGTTCATATACCGGGAGGTAAAGGAGTTTCTCGCCTCCTCGAGATAGCAGAGGGTCTTTGCGCAGACGTCGTACTGCTCCCGCAGCGCTGCGATCTCGGCACGGAGCGCCGGCAGGCTCTCCTGAGAGGCCCGGCAGTCCCTGATCGACGCGCGCAGTTCCTCCTCCTGAAGGCGGACGTCCCTGAGGCGGGTGCGGCACTCCTCCTCCCTGACATCGAAGTCAGAGAGGACCTTTGCGATCTCGTCCGGAAGGCGGCCGTCTCCGCCGGATACCTTTTCCGCAGGAAGCGCGGCCTGCGTCTCATGAAGCTTCTTCCTGAGGTTCTCACAGCGCTGGTTTTCTTCGCGGATCTGCCTGTCTGTCCGGTGGACCTTGTCCTGCAGGGAATGGAGAGTGGAACTGTACCATTCCTCTTCCTTCCGCAGACGCAGGATCTCTTCTGTCTGAGGATCCCTGTCAGCGGGAGCGCTGCTGAGCCATAATACAGCGCAGCTAAGGATCAGGACCAGGACCGGTATTGCGAGGAGCGGCGCAGGCAGTGCGCCTGTAAAATACAGCACAAAGAGGAAAAGGGAGACCAGAAGGCCCGCTGCGGAGGCCGCGCGCTCAAGGGAGCGCTGCTTTTTCTGCAGGCGGACCGTGTCCGCGATCTCCCGGCGCAGTTCCCTGCGGATCTCAAGGTACTGTTCCCGCTCCTTCTGTCCCCGCAGCATTGTCCTGCGGCGGTCTTTACTGAGCGCGTCCAGCCTCTGTTCGGAGGCCCGGATCCTATGCCGGACCGCCTCCAGCTTCTTTTCGGAGGCCTGACGGCGCATACGGGCAGCCGCCTCCCCGGGATCTTCGGGAACGGACAGCGCATACTGCTGCTTCTGCAGGCGGATATCCTCCAGCTGCGCCGTGAGTTCCGGCTCCCGGGCGCTGTGCTCTTCCAGCTGCGCCGTCAGGGCCGGCAGCCGCGCCGCGTCCGATTCAAGAACGGCGAGCCGCTCCTCTTTCTTTCTGATCAGTCCGCTGGCGCGGTCCGGGCGAAGGCGGTCCATCTCCTTGCGCAGGCGCTTTACGGCGGCGTCATAGGCCGGAAGGTCGTCCTGCTGCGCGGAGAGATCTCCTATTTTGGCCTGGATCGAGGTGGTCGCCGACGTCTCGTGGTCGCTCTGGGACCAGAAGACCGTGCGGCAGAAGGAATCCTTATCGATCCCGAAGAGCTCTTCCCCCGTGCGCTCGGTGTAGTCGCCGCTGGGAAGGCCCGTTTCGCTGTCAAAGAGGCTGAATATGTCGTCTTTTTTTCTCGCACCGAAGGTGCGGAGCATCCGGTAGGTCTTCGAGCCGTTTGACCATGTCACGGATCCCCCGTAAACGCCGCCGCCCCAGGGACGGTAGCGAAGGCGCTCGTTCCCGTCCTCATTTCTGCGGTTCTCGCCGTCAAATCCATAGAACATCACCCTGAGGAAGGCCGCAAATGTGGATTTTCCCCAGCCGTTTTCGGCAAAAAGGACATTGAGGTCATCCTCAAAGTAATATGTAAGATCCTTTAATTTGCCGAAATTCTCGATATGGCAGGAAATCAGTTTCATTTGCGTTTACTCCTTGCAGCCTTTCAGAAAAGTGATTCGCCCGAGAGCGCCCTCAGGCCGCAGCGCAGGATCATCGTCCGCTCTGCGTCATCGAGCCCGTCGGCGGCGCTCACTGCGCGCACAAATTCACCCTTGAGGGTGGCGTCGCACAGAAAATCCTCGCTGTGGACTACCGGCCGGGCATAGTTTCTGTATTCAAAATAGTGATAGCGCCCTTCCCATTCCCTTTGGATCAGGGCGGGATCGGGGCTGCAGCCGTATTCCAGCTCCCCGGTCAGCGCAAGGCGCACGAGATCCGCGTCAGAAGCGGGCGACGCGGAGAGGACCCGGGAGATCCGCTCATAGACCTCGGTGTCGGAGGCGCATCCGGTCACCGGACACTCCACGCTGTAGATCCTTCGGGACGCGAAGGGGATAAAGCGGGGGGTTATGTGAGATTGCGCCTCATCGATCTCAAGGAGAATGAAGCCGCAGTTTCCACACTCGTCGAAGCCCCTGCCCTCCAGCGTGCCGCAATATGCCGCAGTTCCTCTCTCATCCAGCGCAAAAGAGCGGTAGTGGTGGAGATGTCCCAGCGCCAGATAGTCGATCCCGCATCCCCGCAGGGCGCTCAGGGGAACAGACTCGGGATCCGGGGCAGTATAGCCCTCCCGGACCTGTCCGTGCAGCATCACTATGTTGATGCAGGAGGGATCAAGCTCGGGTGAAGTAAGGACTGCATTTGAAGGCTCTCTGCCGGTTATGCATATGCGGCGCCCCTGATCCCGGTCTTCAGAAAGTTCCCAGGTTGTCCAGTCATCGCCGAACAGGCACAGATTCTCCGGCCCCCGCCGGGTCCTGAACAGCGCCGGTCTCTCGTCATGGTTGCCCCGCAGATAGAAAAAGAGGAGATCACTGTTTGCGATGATCAGGTCCTCTACGGTTCTGACGGCGGAGGAAGAGGGCGATGCGGTGTCAAAAAGGTCTCCGCAGATCAGGACAGCGCTGACAGCTTCCTCTCTCGCATAACGGCAGAGCCGCCGGAATGTATCCAGCAGCTCTGCCCTTCTCTCCGCAGCCGAGGCCGCGTCATATTTTGTCCTCAGATCCGCATCCAGATGCAGATCGCTGCAATGAATGATCTTCATTGTTATTCTTTCTCCGCTTCCGCGATCAGTTTGTCAAGAAAAGCGATGGAATGCTCGTCGCTGAGAATCTCGGATTCTATTCCTGTGCGATGCCTGCCGATGATTCTATTGACGATATGGTCATAAAAGAGAGTTCCTACTGCCGGATTCTGATAGGCGTTTGTAAGCATGTTTTTGTGTCTGCTCTTACTGTAGATCGGAAAAACGCCGTACTCCCTGTTGATGACATAGGATACTTCCGGGTAAGGGACCTGCGGCTTCAGAATAAAGTAATTGGTCCAGTCATACTGCGCGGGATCTGTCAGAACCGAACTCATGCGCCTTAGGATACTCCCTTTTATCATTCTGAGAAGATCCGCGACCATAGGAGCAGGAAAACGGAGCGGAGCCTGTACCAGGTTCTTGCCTGTGTAATCGATCTCTTCAGTAATAAGATCCGTGATTATACCGGTCCGTACAAGGTTATGCAGTCCCTCCGTATGGCAGACCACGATCTTTCCCATGTCGCTGCCCGCTTTGGAACGCTGGTCCAGGATAGCGACAGCGAGATGGACAAGGGCGTCGAAATCCAGAAACGCATACTGATCATAGGGATCGATGAGGCTTCGGAAGTTGGACTCAAAGAACGCGATGTCCTCCCGGCCTTTGACGGCTTCATAAAGCGCCAGCCACATATCCTTAGGAATATCGTCAAAACACAGATCAGGGTGGATCAAGGCGCTCTTATATTTTTTGTCCAGTTCGAAGTAAGACTGGTTGGGGTTGGCGGGGATGATATGCCCTGAAGGCATACTGATCTTATCCCGGGTGTCGATGGACAGAAACCGGAAGGTATTGGCCGCCTCTTCTGAGCCGAGCCTGCAGACGCTGCATTCCCCGGTGCCGGAGAACACCATTGCGAAATATTCGGTGCGGCTTCCGTTCATCCTGTCACCGTCGGTATACCTGTGCTCGATCAGGCAGAGGTCGCTGTGGTCTGTCCAGAAACGGCGTGTGACCCCGGCCGTATCGATGCGGTAATCCAGCACACTTGAGAGCAGAGGCAGTATATCTGAAAAGAGACGGATATTAAAACGCATCGCCTCGCTGTCCCCTATGTCATGGTTCGACATCAGTTCAGTACTGCGCTCTGACAGATAGTGACGCACACGGATCCTGACGCCGCGGGAGGAACTGAGGATACTCTCCAGGAGTCTGACTATGCGGGCTATGGTCAGGATACTCTTTGAGAACTTGTATTCGCGATGAGAGAAGGAATCTGCCATAATAGTGCAGTTATAGATCGTAATGGCAAATTCGTGTTCCTGAGAAAGAACTTTATCAGCATTCTCCCGCTGTACGCCGAACCCTGCCAGCACACAGGAAATGATCTCAGGCGAGAACATGGCGGAGCCGGAGTCATCAATGTATTCGATATTGAACCTGTTTACAGAGCGGTCATCGGACGGTTTACGGCTGAACAGGTCGAATATCAGCTGTTCGTAATCGGAAGGAGCGGCGTGAGAAGAGGGCGACGTTCCGTGACCGAGCCGGACATCGAGGAGGGAAGCCTCCGCCTCATCCATTTGCAGGACTTCCTTGATCTTCTTAATGTTCTGGCTGGTGAACCTGAAAGGTTCCTTAACAAAGCGATAAAACTTTTGCCGGGAGATCCCGACCTGCGAGCAGAATTCATTGACGGTTAGTCCGCTCTTTTTTATATTACCGGTCAAATAAAACAAAAGGTCTTCCATATAAAGGCGCGGCTTTCTGAATCATCAAAAACAGTAGTCTTGTAAATACTTCATCAATAAAAAGCAAACATAATCGATATATTATAACATGCCGGCGCTCTAAATGGAACAATATGCAGTGCTTGATACAAATGTTTCAGTATTTGATACTGAATGGGACGTTCGTTGACACAAATGTCACGGAATTGTATAATACCTCTGTAACGGAGTGATTGTGATAAGAGGAGGCTCGGATGAGCGCGATCCGCAACAAGCAGAGGCTTATTCATCTGTATCGTTATCTTATGGATAACACCGACGAGGACCACCAGGCGACTACAAATGATCTGGTGGATTTTTTGAGACGGGAAGATGCTAACGCCAGCCGCAAGACAGTCAAGGATGACATCGAGGTCCTTATTGAGGAGGGGATCGACGTCATAGTCTCCAAGAGCTTTTACAACTCATATTTTGTTGGAAGCCGCATATTTGAAGTCCCTGAGATCAAGCTTCTGGCGGACGGCATTGCGCCCAACAAATCGATATCGGGAGAGAAGAAGAGGAAACTGATCGGCAAGCTGCTTTCCCTGTTAAGTATTCACCAGGCGGAGAAGATTGAAAAGAATCTCTATTACGGCAGCAATTCGGGGCAGGTGAGCGAACAGGTTTATTACAGTACCGACAGGATCACGGAAGCTGTTTACGGAGGCAGGAAGATCGAGTTTATGTACCGCAAGCCTGCCGGCAGCGGAGCCGCGTCCGGCGAAAGAGAAAGCGAGCGGATCGTCATGACGCCGGTTATGATCAGAAGCAGCGGCGATCTTTACTATGTCTGCGGATTCGGCGCGGGCGGCAGGAAATTCGAGGTCTACCGCCTTGACCGTATGACCCGGACCAAGGTGCTCCCGCTCAAGGGAGATCCGCATATCTCCGGATCAGAACTATCCCGGCTGTTAAACGGCATGTTTGGTATGGAGACCGGCGCGCTGAAGGAAGTGACTCTCGAGTGCGATGACGAACTTGAGGATATGATCCGGGAGAGATTCGGAGAGACTGTGGGAATCCGCAGGAGCATAAAGGGCAGATTTTATATCAAGGCAACGGTCAGTGTAAGTCCCTCTTTTTACAGCTGGGTATTCAGATACAGTCCGAAGATGAGGATCCTATCGCCGCAAGGGGTCCGCGAAGAGTACATCAGGAAAGCGAAAGAGGCTGCGGGCATGACATCGGAAAGGTAATACATCAAAGGACAGCCGGCGCTTACCCATGGTACAAAGGCGGACTTTATGACTGCAGGAATGAAAAATTCCTGCAGTTTTTTGCATGTTGAGACAAACCATGGTATATATACTGATATACTAAAAAGGAAGATCATCGCGCTGACAGTGCGAGCCGGCAGGAGCAATAAGAGATGGAAGACAGGATTTACGAGATATATACGGACGATTCGGGCGCTTTTACGGTAGGCAGGGTCGTTGCCCGCAATGATGACGATATTGTATTTATGGGGATCGATGAGGAGGGCAAAGCCAGCGCCTACTACGCGATGCCTCTTAAGACGGTAAAGGAAATGGTGCCTGACACTCCATATCTTCAGAAGATCCGCAAGTATATGCGATACGCGGCCGGGCATCCCTACAGCGCATGGTTTACGCTGCCGGAGCTGACGCTGAACCCGGAAGGCCCTGTCCTGACCCAGGTCCTTCGGACTGCAGAGAGGGAGGACGCGCTGGTAACGGTCTGCAGGATCGGGGAGGATGAACTGCTTTGCGGCTATGTGCGCGGGATCGAGAAAGGCAGGGCCCTTCTGGACTGCGTGGACCCGGAGACGGCAGAGGACCTGCCGCAGGTAAAACTCCGGATCAAGGATCTGGAATATGTTGAATACGGCAGCATTGCAAATATGCTCCTGAGGTTTGCGAACAGAAACTGAGAGGGTTTATATGGATCACGAGACGATGCGTTCCCTGATAGGAACTATCCTTCTGTGGGCAATGGCGATCGCGGCAGCCGCCTGGCTGATCTGGAAGAACCGGGCGCTGATCAGGGAGATCTGCTGGAACGAGAACGGGAAATTCGATCCGCTGGGTGGCCTCGAGAGATATTTTGCCCGGGGCGGACAAGACGAGGATCCCGATCCTGATACGGTGACTGCGGACGAGGACTTCATGGCGCTGCTCATGAGGCAGAAAGGAGCGCGGATGGCGGGTTTTGACCCCGAGAGGGACCGGATACGGGAACATATCATTTTCCGCGGAAGAGTACAGGGCGTCGGCTTTCGGTACCAGGCGATGTATGCCTGCAGAGCATACGGAGCGACCGGGTGGGTGGAGAACCTGCCGGACGGCTCGGTAGAGATGGAGGTTCAGGGAACTCCCGCGGCGATCGGAAAAGTGCTGACGCATCTTCGAAGCGGACACTGGATCCGCATCGACGATATGGAAGTGGAGGAGATCCCCCTCGCGAACGGAGAGCGCGGTTTCGATGTCCGGGGATATTGACAACATGAGGAGGAGACTGCAATGCAGGCAGAGCTGAGCACACTCTGTTATCTGGAGCGGGAAAATGAGTATCTCATGCTTCACCGCGTGGTGAAGAAGAATGACGTAAATAAGGACAAGTGGATCGGCGTGGGCGGTCATTTCGAGCAGGACGAGAGCCCTGAAGAATGCGTGCTCCGCGAAGTGCGGGAAGAGACCGGCTATACCCTGACTTCCTACAGGTTCAGAGGAATCGTGACCTTTGTCTCCGGAGACGGCGTCACTGAGTATATGCATCTGTTCACGGCGGACGGATTTACGGGAGCGCCTCAGGAATGCGACGAGGGCGTTCTGGAATGGGTCCCCAGGGAAAGGATCGAGGACCTCAATATATGGGAGGGGGACAAAATATTCTTTCGCCTGCTGGCAAAGGATGAGCCCTTCTTCTCCCTCAAACTTGTCTATGACGGCAAGAGCGGGCTTGTGAGCGCGGCCCTGAACGGCGTTCCTATGCAGATCTGAAGGACTGCAGGGGTAAAAAGTTGACATCTTATGGAATGACCTGGCAGAAACATTTCATCGTGTTGAAAGAATAAGGAGGAGTACAATGAGTTTACTGGACACCCCCAAACTGGGATTTGGACTGATGCGCCTTCCCACAATGCCCGGCGAGCCGGACAGGATCGATATCGAACAGACCAAGACAATGGTAGATATGTTCATGGAAGCGGGGCTCACTTATTTTGACACGGCTTTCGTCTACGGAAAGGACGGCGCTTCCGAGAAAGCAGCCAAAGAGGCCCTTGTGGACCGCTATCCCAGAGACAGTTTCACGCTGGCCACCAAGATCAACGCGTTTCTCATGGCCGCGAATGAGGAAGAATGCAAGAGACAGTTCCGGATCAGTCTGGAGAGGACCGGCGCGGGATATTTTGACTTCTATCTGCTGCACGCGATCCAGACCAACAATTATAAGAAATATGACGAGTACGGCATATGGGACTATGTGAAGGGGCTCAAGGAGGAAGGCCTTGTAAAGAACTACGGCTTTTCCTTCCACGCGACTCCGGAACTGCTGGACAAAATATTGACAGAACATCCCGATGTTGACTTTATACAGCTTCAGATCAACTACGCGGACTGGGAGAACCCGAGCGTCACTTCAAGAGCCAACTATGAAGTGGCCAGAAAGCACGGCGTCCCGATCGTTGTCATGGAGCCCGTAAAGGGAGGAACTCTGGCAAATCCGCCGATGAGCGTGCAGGAGATCCTGAAAGCAGCAGATCCGGGCGCATCCCTTCCTTCGTGGGCGATCCGCTATGTGGCGTCTCTGCCCGGGATCCTGACTGTACTGAGCGGAATGTCCAATATCGAACAGATGAAGGACAACCTGTCCTATATGAAGCCCTCCGCTTTCAAACCTCTCAGCAAAGAGGAGCAGGAAGTGATCGCGAAGGCACAGGAAGCGCTTGCGGCGATTCCGTCCATCCCCTGCACGGGCTGTAATTACTGTGCGCCGGGATGTCCCATGAATATCCCGATCCCGGATATCTTCTCCGCGCGCAACAAACAGATGATCTTCGGGATGATGGAGAGAGGACAGGCGGAGTACGACAGATCTACGGCAGGCAAGGGAAAGGCTTCTGACTGCATTCAGTGCGGTCAGTGCGAAGGCGCATGCCCCCAGAGGATCAACATCATAGAGAGGCTGCAGGAGTGCGCTTCGGTATTTGAGTGAGACAGCGAGAAAAAAGACTGAAAGGCAAGTGTTAATGATCGACCTGAAAAAGAGAAAGATCGGCTATAAGGAATTTGTGGCGGCTGAAGCGCTTCTCGCGGCTGCCGCGGTCCTTATTGGAACATATTCACACAGAGAACTGACCGGCAGGTATACGGAATCGGCGAAGGCCGGTGAGGCCAGAGTCGAGACTGCCGGGACCGGCGTTACGAATGCGGAGAAGGACTCGGAAATCTCCTCTGAGACTGCCGCGGAAACGGAGCCGGCAAAAAATGACGGGAGCCGCTCCGCGGCTTACGCCAAGGTACAGGAAGACGGAGAGACCGCCACAGGTACTGTCCTGTCTTTTACGGACAGCAAGTACTGGGGAAAGGAGATGATCCTCATAAACCCCTGGCATCTGCTGCCGGAAGACTATGAGGCGGACCTGGAGTATGTGGAGTACGGGCACCGGATGGACGCGTGCGCCGCGGAGCACCTGAGCGATATGCTTTCCGACTGCAGGGACGAAGGCTGCTCTCCGCTGATCTGCAGCTCTTACAGGGAGAGGAGCAAGCAGGAGCGGCTGTTTAACAGCGACGTAAGGAAGTTTATGTACAGCGGCATGTCAGAGGAAGAGGCGATCGAGGAGACGGCCAGAAATGTGGCGGTGCCCGGATCGAGCGAGCACGAGGCGGGGCTTGCGGCGGATATCGTCTATTCCGGAAGGCAGATCCTGGACGAGAGTCAGGAGGACAACGATACGCAGCAGTGGCTTATGGAACACTGCTGGGAATACGGATTTATACTCCGCTATCCCAAGGACAAGCAGGAGATCACAGGGATCACATATGAGCCCTGGCACTACCGGTATGTGGGGACGGAAGCCGCAGAATACATCATGACCAACGGACTTTGCCTGGAGGAATATCTGGGCGTTGTCGACGCGGAATCCGAATATGAATGGCCGGGCGAGTACGAGGAAGAGGAAGACGAAGCGGAAGACGGCTCCGGCGAGGAATCCGGATGATTTTTCTCCCGGGATGTGTTACATTTGTTAATAAGGAGGGTAACGCATATGGAGCAGAATCGTGTATACGTTACAGGCCACAGACATCCGGATACAGATTCGATTGCTGCGGCGATAGGTTACGCATTTTATAAGAGAGCAAACGGGATCAAGGCGGTACCTTGCCGTCTCGGCAAACTGAGCGCTGAGACCAAATATCTGCTTAACCGCTTCGGATTTGAGCAGCCGATGCTGCTGGAGGACGCCAGATTCAAACTCGGGGAGATTGCTCTCGACGAGCCGGTATCCATCGAGCCTGACAAGACTCTGTTTGAGGCGATCAGGGTCCTTGCCAAGAATAACAGGCAGATATGCAGTGTCGTCGATGAGGAGAGAAGGCTCCTGGGCATCGTCACGAGAAGCGACGCCGCGGACATCGCGATGGGAGATACGGACAGCACGTCGAGACTCCTCAAGGATACTCCGCTCGAGTGTATCTGCACCGCGATCAACGGCAGGATCATCTACAAGGACCCGGAATCCAGAACGAATGGAAAAGTTGGCGTAATTGCCATCACCAGCGAGGATCTCTCGAAATTCGACGTCAAGGACAGGATCATCATTACAGGAAGCGATGCCAAGGCGCAGATCGACCTGATCCGCCAGGGAGCCTCGACGATGATCGTCGTGCGCGCAGACAGTGTGGCGCCCGAAGTCCTGGAGGTGGCAAAAGAGTGCCACTGCTCAGTGGTCATCTCCGGTCACGGAACTATGAATACATCGAGATATGTATATTTTGCCCCGAGAGTATCCCAGATCATGACGACAAATCCCGTCAAATTCTATGCGTCGGAACTCGTGGAGGACGCGGGGCGCAAGATGCTGCGCAGCCGTTACCACGCCTATCCGGTCATCGATGACGACGAGAGACTCCTCGGCTATGTATCCCGCTACCATGTCATGAATACAGGCAGCAAGAAGATCATCCTTGTGGACCACAACGAATTCTCCCAGTCAGTGAAGGGGATCGAGAAGGCGGAGGTCCTCGAGGTAATTGACCACCACAGGATCAATGATTTTTCTACCAATCAGCCTGTAGCCTTTAGAAATGAGATCATCGGAAGCTCAGCGACCATTGTCGCAACGATCTTCAGGGAGAATCAGATCCCGCTTCCCAAGAACCTCGCGGGACTGATCCTTGGCGCGATCCTGTCGGATACGCTGAAATTCCAGTCGCCCACGACGACGTCCAAGGATATCGCGACGGCGCAGTTCCTGGCGGGGATCGCAGGGCTCGACATTGACCAGTTCGCTTTGGATATGTTCTCTGTCAGTGCCAATATCAAGGGCAAGACGCTGAACGAACTGCTCAACCAGGATATCAAGTTCTTCAATATCGAGGGCTGCAAGACGATGATCTCGCAAGTCATCGTCACTTCCGGAGACATCGCGAGAGAGATGGAGAGCCAGGTTGAGGAACTGCTGGAAAGATTTGTGAAGAAGAAAGAGCTGGATCTGTGCCTCATGGTATTTACCAGTATTATCGAGAACGGCTCTGTGGTCTTCGCGGCCGGAGAAAAGAGCGCCTGGGCTATGGAAGCTTTCCCGAACAAAGAAGGCGAGACAAGGACGCTCCAGACCGGAGTGCTTTCCAGGAAATCACAGATCCTTCCCAGACTCACCGCTGTTGTGCAGAAATATGCGTAAGCGGCGCTGATCAAGAAAGCCGGAAGGACAAACAGGGGGATGAATATGGCTTTTTGGGATGAACTGAGAGACAAATTGACACTGGGTGGCCAGGGCGCTCTGCAGAAGACGAAGGAGATCGCGGATGTGGTCACAATGAACGCCGAGATTTCCGAATCCAGGAGGAAGATCCGGGAACTTTACGAGGAACTTGGCGAACTGCTGGTGAAGGAAGCGTTTGCAGGCATGACTTCTGAACAGATCAGGAGCGCTCTGGAAGAGGAAAACGGAGACGACGCGTCCCGCAGGATCGTACTCGGAAACTGGAAGGAGTTCTATTCCAGGGTCAGATATGTAAGATCAGAGGAGGAAGTGATCGCCCTCAACGAGTCCAGGATCAGTGAACTGAGATCCGACATGAAGTGCCCGAACTGCGGAAGCAGGATCATGAAGGGAATGAGTTTCTGCCCCGAATGCGGCGCAAGGATCATGAAACCTGCCTCTGATGTAGAGGACAACGCTGCTCCCGTGAAGGAGCAGAAGGCTCCCGAAGCGGAAGCGCCTCAGAGCGAAGAGAAAAATGCAGGGCAGGAATAAGACGCCTGAAGCCTGATCGAGAACAGAATGTATTAGTTTGTGGAGGTAATCGGAATGGATATCGGAGTGATCGTTGCACTGTCGGGACTCGGACTCGCCGCGCTTCTCGCGGTCCTTATGGGGATCGTCGCGGGGATCTCTGCTGTTGTGGGGATCGGAAGCCCTCACCAGGACGAGTGATATATGTGTAATCTAAAGAGCTGTGGGAAATGACGATAAGAGGTCATTTCTCACAGCTCTTTTAATGCTGCTGTTTCTGACGCGGCAGCTGCTATTTACTGAAGTTTCATATCTCCGTCCTTGATCCAGCCGGCCTTGCGAAGAGGCATGGCGATCAGGGGAGTGAGCACTGCGGGGAGAACGAAGGAGATCAGGACCAGGCCGATCCAGTCCATAGCAGTGATGGCTGCCTTGGTGCCTGCGGCGACATCGGAGACCCATCCGGCGTAGACGCCGATCTGTCCCACGAGACCGCAGGTGCCCATTCCGGAGGCCACGGCGCTGGCGGGATCGTTCATCTGCAGGCGGAAGATACATGTGGCAATGGGACCTGTGATCGCAGAGGTGATGATCGGAGGGATCCAGATCCTGGGATTTCTGACAATGTTGCCCATCTGAAGCATGGAAGTGCCGATACCCTGAGAAACCAGGCCGCCCCATTTGTTCTCTTTAAAGGACATGACCGCGAATCCGATCATCTGGGCACAGCAGCCTGCGACCGCGGCGCCTCCGGCAAGACCCGTGAGTCCCAGCGCCGCGCAGATCGCCGCGGAGGAGATGGGAAGGGTCAGTGCCATTCCGATAACTACAGATACAACGATGCCCATCAGGAAAGGCTGAAGATCTGTCGCCCACATGATGACTGAGCCTACGCTCGAAGCGGCTGTGCCGATCGCGGGCGCGATAAGCGCTGAGAGCCCGACGCCGACAAGGATCGTGACCAAAGGGGTGACCAGTATATCTACCTTCGTCTCCTTTGATACAGCCTTGCCGCATTCCGCCGCGATGACGGCGATGAACAGAACGGCAAGAGGTCCGCCGGCACCGCTTCCGCCGCTCAGAGTGGTGCTTCCCAGTGCGTTAGCCGCATAACCGACTGTAGCGAGGGAGAACAGGACCAGGGGAGGCGCCTGCAGGGCATAACCGATGGCGATCGCCATCGCGGGGCCGCTCATAGCGGAAGCGTAGCCGCCGCAGGCGGAGAGCGCGGGGATTCCCAGCTGGGTTCCCAGCGTATTGAGGATCGTTCCGATCAAAAGAGAAGCGAAGAGACCCTGAGCCATAGCTCCGAGGGCGTCTATACCGTAACGCTTCGCTGAGATCACGATGTTCTTTCTTTTGAGAAATTCTTTCACTTTTATTTCCTTTTTCCTTTCTGCCACATTATCTGTAAACCTACAGGTTGACAGGTGTCTTGACACATCCCATGTATTATTAATGAAAGCAGTTGCTTTGTCAATACCTGCCCTCAAAGTCTCAGTTGTGATCTTCGAAGATGAAGCCCCGGCTTCTCAGCTTCTCCAGCACTCTGTCATAGGTCTCTTCGTCCGGGCAGACGATCGTGTGCAGATGGATCCCTCCGGTCAGGTCGCTGAGCGGCGCGGCGTCGCTGCGAAATACCTGGGCAATGAATTCATCGACGTCGTGACGGGTGGAAATATCGAGCTGTCCCACGAGCTGCCCGTATATGGGGTGCTCAACAATGACGTCTTTTATCAGGCATCCGTTGTCGACGAGGATCCGGAGTTCTTCCGTCATATCCTCCGGTCTGTGACGGCAGGGGATCCTGCGGACGATTCCGTCGCTCGCCTTTGTAAGGATATAGCCCCGGGGCGTCGCGGTTATATCTGTGCCCGAAGCCCGAAGGAGCGCGATGTCCCCCACGATGATCTGGCGGCTGACTCTGAACATTGCCGCAAGTCTCCCTGCGGATACGGGACCGCTGGAGCTTCTGAGCGCTTCTATTATATTTTGCCTTCTTAATTCGGCCTGCATTTGCTTACCCTGCCTTTCTGACAATACTATATTGATTATATATCCGAAAAGGTGAAAATAAAGTGTCATACCCGGATAAACGGCGCGCGGATGTGAAAATCCGACTTCTTTTTCAGTGGTGGGTGGGGTATAATATCGTGGAGATTATATGTGCATCCGGCAATGGAGCGCATAATAATGAATAATTACGGGAAGAACGAGGATATTTACATGAACAGGAAACTGATGGCAGCGGTTCTGTGCTGCGTTATGGCCACGCTGACGGCGTGCGGAGGAAAGGGCGGCAAGAAAGAAGCTGAGAATAAAGCCGCGGAGGCTGCTTCAGAAGAAGCGGCGGTAGTGGAGACTTATACTCCCGCAGTCCACGAGGAAGGGAAATACTACGTGGGTATCATCCAGCAGTCCGGAAATGAAGCGCTCAGCCTGGCGTCCCGGGGATTCCAGGAAGAAATAAAGGACCTTATGGGAGACCACGTTGAAGTCGATTATCAGGTCGCTGACGGCACCGAGCTGGGGTGCGATATTATTGTCGATCATTTCCTCCAGGATAAGGACGACCTTATTCTGGCAGGAGGCACTCTGGCGCTCAGGCGCGCTTATAACGCGACGAAGGATATTCCTATTGTCGGGACAGGCATCACGGATTTCCTCATCGCAGGCGGCGTGAGCAGCGTAAATGAGCCCGGGGGAAATGTTACGGGAATTTCGGACCTGCCGCCCATGCAGACCCAGAAGGACTACCTTCTGAATGTGGCGGACGGGGATACTATCGGCATCGTGTATTGCAGCGAAGAAGTGAGCTCCGGTTTCCAGGTCAAACTCATGAAGAGTTATCTCGATGACGCCGGCGTAGATTATAAAGAGTATACTTTCACTGATGACAGCGGCCTTGAGAGCGCTGTCACAAATGCGTGCGGAGAGTGCGGCACACTGTATCTGCCCAATGACGACGCGCTCTCAAGAAATATGAGCGCGGTGAAGAGGATCTCTCTGGAAAAGGGAACAAAAGTTTTCGCTTCCAATGAGAGCATGTGCAAAGACGGCGCTCTGGCCGCCTACGGAATTGATTATTACGAGATGGGCAAGCGCACAGCGGAAGTCGCTTATGATGTCATGATCTACGGAATCGACAAGGCGGATGAGTATAACAACGAGGACTGGGAGGCCGACGATTACGAGGAGAGAGGCGACATCTCCAAGATTTCCATCGACCGCATGCGAGACACTGCAAACGCATATTATAATCCCGTGATCGCAGAAAAACTCGGCTGGACTCCGAACGGCTCCTATACTGAGGTGGAAGTGGAAGCGGAGGCGCCCGCGGAGGCAGCGGCGCCCGCCGAGACAGCGGCACAGAGCGGAACGAACTAAATGCCTGATCCTCACAGGGCGGATCGGCAGACCAGCGTGATCAAAGAGGAGCGAAAATGAAACTGCTTTTGGCGGAAGACGAGCCGGCCATGTCCGAGGCCGTTACGGATATCCTGGAATATCACAGGTATCAGGTGGACGCTGTTTATGACGGGATAGAGGCTCTGGATTATATTCACGGCGGCAGCTATGACGGGATCATCCTGGATGTCATGATGCCCGGAAAGACGGGCATCGAAGTGCTGACGCAGATCAGGAAGGAAGGGTGCCGCACGCCGGTGCTTCTCCTGACAGCCAAGTCGCAGATCGAGGACCGCATCGAGGGACTCGACGCCGGCGCGGACGACTATCTTGTCAAACCTTTCGCGATGGGCGAGCTCCTTGCGAGGATCAGGGCGATGCTCCGCCGAAGGGAGGAGTATCAGCCGGATGAGAGGAAATTCGGAGACCTGGTGCTGGACAGCGGGAGTTCGGAACTCAGATGCGGCAGCAAGTCAGTGGTGCTGCCCAAAGTGGAATATCAGATGATGGAGACCCTGATGCTCAATCACGGGATCTATCTCTCCTCGGAGGACCTTCTCGAGAAGGTCTGGGGATACGATACAGACGCGGATGTGGGAGCGGTCTGGGTATATATTTCGTATCTGCGGAAACGGATCGCGTCAGTGGGATCCGGCGTAAAGATCACGGCGAAGAGAAACATCGGCTACACACTTACATTTTAAGCAGGAGAGAACATGGTCAGAACGCTGCAGATCAAATTTGTCAAAACAGCGATGACTGCCATCTCTGTCCTTCTGCTGGCGGTGATCTGCGCGATCAGCGGGATCTATTCCTTCGATGTATATACTAAGGAAAAGAATACTGCCGAAATGCTCGCTGACAGCGGCGGGATCCCGGATTTCGAGAAAATGAAACGGGACCGGCCGGACAGGGAAGAATTCGAAAAGCCGTTTGACGGGGGCAGGATGTCGCCTGACGACATGATGGCGGTCAGGTTTTTTGTGGTCCGTTTTGACACTGACGGCGGGATCGAGTCCGCTGATACGGGCAGCATCTACTCTGTTACAGGCGAAGAAGCGGAGGAATACGGAAAGCAGGCGGTCGCAGGCGGGAAGCAGTCCGGGATCATCGGAAATTTCATGTATTATATAAAGGATAACGAAGACGGAAAAACGGCGGCGTTTGTCGATATCTCATCCCAGGTCTCTTCGATACTCTCTGTTATTGTGATCTCTCTGATCATCGCGGCCGCTGCCTGGATCCTGATGCTTGTCTTTGTGAGCGCCCTCTCGCGCAGAGCGATCGCGCCCATTGCCGAAAATATTGTGAGGCAGAAGCAGTTTGTCACAAACGCCGGCCATGAGCTCAAGACGCCGCTGGCCATAATAATGGCTAATACTGAGGCTTTGGAACTTTTCAACGGGGAGAGCAAATGGACCCGGAACATCAAGGCCCAGACCCGGCGGCTCAATGATCTTATGCAGAACCTTCTGACTCTCTCGAAAATGGATGAGGCGGACCTGAACCTCCCGATGCAGAATTTTGACCTGGGAGAGCTGGTCAGAGAGTCGGCGGCGCCATTTGAGGAGCCGGCCCGGGAAAAGAGACAGTCGCTCAGCGTGGAAGCACCGGAGATCGCGGTAAAGGCGAACCGCGACAGTATGGGGCAGCTGGTCGGGATCCTGCTCGACAACGCGGTTAAGTATACGCCGGAAGGCGGTGAGATCTCGGTAACTGTTTCGAGGGAAGGAAATTCTGTGATCCTCAGGGAGCAGAATACGATTGATCCCAAGGATGTTGAGGACAACCCGGAGCGCCTTTTCGACCGCTTCTACCGCAGAGATGAAGCCAGGACGCAGAAAAAGGGCGGTTACGGGATCGGCCTGAGCGCGGCGCGTGCGATCGCTGCCGCGAACGGTGCCCAAATCAGTGCAGCTTACAGGGAACAAAACATTGTGTTTACTGTTAAATTAATGGTATAATACTAAAATGTTGAAATACCATTTTTTAAATGACTAACCCGGTACAGAATGGAATCCGGATCGGGAGCAGGGGACTGAGACTTAGGACTAGATAGTTTTAACATGAAAGGGAGGTTTCAGAGATGGACAGTAAGAAGAAGGCAGAAATCCTGAAGGGAGTCATTCTATCAAGATACAAGAGTATCAGGCAGTTTGCCGTAGTGATGAATATTCCTTACAGCACGCTGATCACAGCATTGGAGAGGGGAGTCGACGGAATGGCTTACAACACAGTCATCCGGATCTGCGAGGCGCTGTCTCTCAACCCGTTGGATTTTACGCCTCTCGAAGAGGGGAACTCGCTGTCCTCCCAGATCGCGACACGCCGTGTGATGGAGAAGTATTGGAAACTCAACAAGGCCGGAAAAAAGAAAGTTCTGGACATCATGGAGGACTACACACATATTCCGGAGTATCGGGAAGAAGAGAACGAGTAATAACTGACAAAACATTTGAAATTAGAGGTGGCTATGCAGTTTGATTATCTGATCGTTGGCGCAGGGTTGTATGGAGCGGTTTTCGCTCATGAGATGGAAAAGGCCGGAAAAAAGTGTTATGTGATCGACCGCAGGGATCATATTGCGGGAAATATTTACACTGAGAAAAAGAACGGGATCAACGTTCACCGGTACGGCGCGCATATCTTCCACACTTCTGATAAAGAAGTATGGAAATATGTACAGAACTTCGCGGAGTTCAACAATTATATAAATTGTCCCGTGGCGCGCTATAAGGACGAGCTCTACAATCTTCCTTTTAATATGAACACATTCAGCAAGATGTGGAACATTCAGACTCCGGCGCAGGCAATGGAGATCATTGAGAAGCAGAGACGCGAAGCGGCGGTCGAGAATCCCTCAAACCTTGAGGAGCAGGCGCTCTCCCTTGCGGGCAGAGATGTCTATACCAAGCTAATCAAGGGGTATACGGAGAAGCAGTGGGGACGGGACTGTACAGAACTGCCTTCTTTCATTATTAAAAGGCTGCCTTTCCGCTTCACTTTCGACAACAACTACTTCAATGATCCTTATCAGGGCATCCCGGTCGGAGGTTATACGAAGATCGTGGAGAGACTTCTCGGCGATATCCCTGTAGAGCTTGGCGTCGACTTCAAGAAGGCGGTGAAGGAGATCCCCGCGCAGAGCGGAGAGGGCACGGTCTTTGAGATGAACGGCAACACGTTTGAAAAGGTCCTCTACACCGGTATGATCGATGAGTTCTTCGACGACTGCTACGGACCGCTGGAGTATCGCTCTCTCAGATTTGAGAGCGAGGAACTCCCTGATGTCGACAATTTCCAGGGCAATGCCGTAGTGAACTACACCGAGAGAGAAGTTCCTTTTACAAGGATCATCGAGCACAAGTTTTTCGAATTCGGGAAAGACTCCGAGACCGGAGAGCCTGTCAGGGGCACGATCATCACAAGAGAGTATCCCGCGACATGGGAGAAGGGAATGGAGCCTTACTACCCGGTCAACAACGATCAGAACAATGCGGTATATGAGAAGTATCACGCGCTGGCGCTGGAGAAGAAGAACGTGCTGTTCGGCGGAAGACTCGGCCTCTATAAATATTTTGACATGGACAAGGTGATCAGGGCTTCTCTGGACGCGGCAGCTGAAGAACTTGGCAAATAAAAGCCTGGAACGGCTTAAGATCGGTAATGAGAAATGCTGGATGCAGCCCGAACATAATGACGGGCTGCATCTGTTAAATTTCTATTGACTACAGAGACCAAGTATGTTACTTTTATATTCGAGATTGTGACAGGTCTTTTTTTTATGCACTAAAAAGGCCTGATAGTAATGAAAATTCACGCGGAGGTGACACGTTTATGCGTACAAGAATTACATTATCCTGCACAGAGTGCAAACAGCGCAACTACAATACTACTAAGGACAAGAAGGCTCATCCTGAGAGAATTGAGACCAAGAAGTACTGCAGATTCTGCAAGAGACACACTACTCATAAGGAAACAAAGTAATAAGAGGTAAGGTCAAATGAGCAAAAACGACAGTACGGCCAAGCAGTCCAAACTCAGTTCCTTTTGGAAGGGTGTAAAGGCTGAATTTAAGAAGATCATATGGCCGGATCGGGATACGCTTGTGAAACAGCTGATCGCAGTACTGTGCGTTACCGTTATTACCGCGCTTCTGATTGCGGTCATTGATTTCGGCGCACAGAATCTGATCGAGTGGCTTACGACTTTTAAAGCGAACTGACAGATGAGGTAAATCGATGGCAGATAAAAATTCAGAGCACCGCAGCGGCGGTGTCCGTGTAAAAACGGGCGTGCTTCCGGGTGTCCGCGAGATCAGAAGGCCTGATTTTACCAAGAAGGCTGCTGATATCGAAAAAGCGGAGGCTGAGAGGGTCCTGAAGCAGGGAGAAGCCAATACGGATGCGGCTGACGAGGCCGCTGTCAGGGCGTCTCTTGAAGCGCAGGAGTCCGGCGGTGAAGAGTCGCAGCTTGATGAGAGCGCGATCACGGACGAGGCTCTCTGGTATGTAGCCCATACTTATTCCGGATATGAGAACAAGGTTAAGATCAATATTGAGAAGACGATCGAGAACCGCCATCTCGAGAACCAGATCTTTGAGGTCAGGGTTCCCATGCAGGACGCGGTCGAGGTTAGAAACGGCACTCGCAAGACCGTATCCAAGAAGATGTTCCCCGGCTATGTTCTTGTCAATATGATCATGAATGACGATACATGGTATGTTGTACGCAATACCCGCGGAGTGACCGGGTTTGTGGGACCGGGAAGCAAACCGGTGCCGCTGACAGAAGCGGAGATGAAGAGCCTCGGCATTCACACCGGCAGCGTTACCGTGGACTTCGAAGTCGGCGATTCTGTTACGGTCGTGGCCGGTATCTGGAAGGATACGGTCGGACAGGTTCAGAAGATCGACCTGGGCAAACAGACGACTACGATCAAGGTCGAGATGTTCGGAAGCGAGATCCCTGTAGAGATCAGTTTCGCGGAAGTCAGGAAGCTGAGCTGACACGAAGAGATTTAATTTGTTATATGAGACGGGCTTTTTCTCCCGTCTGATATATAGAAACAGGCGGCACAGCCGTCGCAAACAGTGGGAGCAGCGAAGACGCTGCGCGCAGTACCACAAAGGAGGAAACAATGGCTAAGAAAGTAACTGGTTACATCAAATTGCAGATTAAGGCCGGCAAGGCAACTCCTGCTCCGCCGGTAGGTCCTGCTCTTGGACAGCACGGTGTTAACATCATGGAATTCACCAAGCAGTTCAACGCCAAGACCGCTGACATGGGTGATCTGATCATCCCTGTCGTTATCACTGTCTACTCTGACAGATCTTTCAGTTTCATCACCAAGACTCCGCCGGCACCTGTTCTTCTTAAGAAGGCAGCAGGCCTGCAGAAGGCGTCCGGTGTTCCGAACAAGCAGAAAGTCGGTTCTGTCACCAAGGATCAGATCAAAGAGATCGCCGAGATGAAGATGCCCGACCTCAACGCCGCTTCTCTTGAAGCTGCTATGAGCATGATCGCCGGAACAGCCAGAAGCATGGGAATCACAGTCCAGGACTGAGCTACACACAGGAGGAATAGAAGATGAAGCACGGAAAGAGATATGCGGAAGTTGCCAAGAAGGTAGACCGCACTAAATTATATGAGCCTGAAGAGGCAATCGCTCTTGCAAAGGAAACTGCAGCAGCGAAGTTTGATGAGACTGTCGAGATCCACATCCGCACAAGCTGCGACGGCCGTCACGCCGACCAGCAGATCCGCGGCGCGGTAGTACTTCCCGCAGGTATCGGCAAGAAGGTCAGAGTTCTGGTATTCGCAAAGGGCGCTAAGCTCGACGAGGCACAGGAAGCAGGCGCTGATTTCGTAGGCGGCCAGGAGCTTCTTCCCAAGATCCAGAACGAAGGCTGGCTTGATTTTGACGTAGTAGTCGCTACACCTGACATGATGAGCGTTGTCGGCCGTCTCGGCCGTATCCTTGGTCCTAAGGGACTGATGCCCAACCCTAAGGCCGGCACAGTTACCATGGATGTCGCTAAGGCAGTCAAGGACATCAAGGCAGGTAAGATCGAGTACAGACTGGACAAGTCCAACATCATTCACTGCCCGATCGGCAAGGCTTCCTTTACAAAGGAGCAGCTTATGGAGAACTACGACGCACTGATGGCAGCTATCGTTAAAGCGAAACCCGCTGCAGTCAAGGGTCAGTATCTCAAGAGCATTTCCATCGCGACCAGCATGGGCCCCGGCGTGAAGGTGATCGCAAACCGTTATTAATCCTCTGGGAACTCCTTTTCTTTCCTGTGAGAGATCCAGAACCTATTTGATCGGGAGGAGAACAGTGTTCGGAAAGAGTAGGATTAAGGCGTATGTGATGGCGGCTGTGATCGCGGCTGTGGTTCCGGCCTTTGGCATATCCCTGCCGGTCTCGGCGGAAGAATCCCGGGGACCGGAGTACATGATGCAGGCGGCAGCTGATGAAGTTCTGCGTGAGACCGAAGCGGTAGTGCAGGAAGTGCGCAGGAAAGCTATGGATCCCGAGGGAGCCTCGGTGTTCATCTCTTCTTCGGGAAAAGCTGTTGCCCGGGAAGATGGGAAATGGGTGACGCCCGGAGAAAAGCCGGAATCAGATCAGGAAATATCGATTGTGTTTGTGGGGGACATTATATTTGATACGACGCAGAACCCCTGGAGTTCCATCGCCTATTCAGACGGGATCAGGGCGTGCTTTGACGACGAGACCTGGGATACACTTACCGGAGCGGACTTTCTGGTGGTCAATAATGAGTTTCCCTACACGGACAGGGGAACGCCCACTCCCGGAAAGACCTTCACCTTCCGGTGCCCTCCATGGACAGCGGAGTGGCTGGCGGAGATGGGAACGGACATAGCCGCTCTCGCCAACAATCATATATATGATCACGGAGAACAGGGCGCGCTGGATACCTTCGATACCCTGGATGAACAGGAAATCCCTTACATTGGCGCCGGCCGGGATATCGATGACGCGTCGCAGACTGCATACTGTATCGCTAACGGAACTTCGATAGCCATTCTCAACGCTACGGAGATCGAAAGATACGAGAATCCGGACACCAGAGAAGCGGGGGAAGACAATCCCGGCGTGTTCCGAATGCTGGATACAACGCAGCTGTGCGACAAGATCCGCGAAGCGAAGGAAAAGGCGGATCTCTGCATAGTGTACGCACACTGGGGAACAGAAAAAATGCCGTCCGCCGACTGGAGCCAGACTACAAAGGCGGAGGAACTCGCGGAAGCCGGAGCAGACCTGATCGTCGGATCTCATCCTCATGTCCTTCAGAACATCGAGTACGTGAACGGAGTTCCCGTGTTCTACAGCCTGGGCAATTACTTTTTTGGCGCGGCGGCGCGGGATACGGGCGTGCTCAGAGTCACAGTGAACACTTCAGACCCTTCCATCAAATCTCTGCAGTTCATTCCTATGCTGCAGTATCGCGGAGTCAGCACAATGGAGGGAAGTGAGAAGCAGAGAGTGCTAGATGAGATGAGCAGCGTCTCTCCGGGAGTCGCCATCGACGAAGACGGATATTTTACTGAAGAATAACTGTCAAAATATAAATACGGCTCTTGACAAATGAAAAGGTTAATGATAAGATTCGAAAGGTTATAAGCCAAGCCGAAGACAGCAGGTGCCGCAAGGCGTAAAGAGCGATCTGCCTGCCGAGGATGTGGAAACGCAGGAAGCGCGCAAGTGTGCGTAGAATGTGGATATGAATTTTCACCCGTCTTCGAGGAAGACGGGTTTTTCTTCGTTTCGGCTCCAAAATCTATAAGGAGGTAACAAAATGGCAAAGGTTGAATTGAAACAGCCGGTCGTCAAGGAGATTTCCGCAGCGATCGACGGCGCACAGTCTGTGGTACTGGTTGACCACAGAGGTATGACAGTTCAGCAGGATACAGAGCTCCGCAAACAGCTCCGCGAGGCTGGTGTCACTTATAAGGTTTATAAGAACACCATGATGAACTTCGCGTTCAAGGGCACAGATTGCGAAGGTCTTTCCGATCTTCTGAACGGTCCCAGCGCACTGGCAGTTTCTAAGGACGATGCTACAGCTCCCGCACGTATTCTCTGCGAGTTCGCCAAGAAGGCTGACAAGCTTGAGATCAAGGGCGGCGTTGTAGAAGGCAAGGTGGTGGATCCCGCAGCACTCGGTGAGGTCGCGAAGATCCCGTCCAGAGAAGTTCTTCTGGGCAGACTGTTCGGCAGCTGGCAGGCTCCGATCTCCAGTTTCGCACGCGTTATCAAGCAGATCGCGGAGAAGGATGGAGAGGCAGCTCCTGCAGAGGCCCCCGCAGAGGCATAATACTTCTGCGAAGTATTCTTATTTTAGAAGTTTTATTTCAAACTAATTTACACGGAGGTAAATACAATGGCAAAGTTAACAAATGCTGAGATCATCGATGCGATCAAAGAGCTTACTGTTATGGAACTTAACGAGCTGGTTAAGGCTTGTGAAGAGGAATTCGGCGTATCCGCAGCTGCAGGCGTTGCAGTAGTAGCAGCCGGCCCCGCTGAGGCAGTTGAAGAGAAGACTGAGTTTGATGTCGAGCTGACAAGCTTCGGCGCTCAGAAGATCAAGGTTATCAAGGTTGTCCGTGAGATCACCGGCCTTGGCCTGAAGGAAGCTAAGGAAGCCGTTGAGGGCGCTCCTAAGGTAATCAAAGAGGCAGTTGCCAAGGATGAGGCTGAGGCTATCAAGGCTAAGCTTGAGGAAGTTGGAGCTACCGTTACAATCAAGTAATCAACTCTCTACACAGTATGAACTTTATGATCCGGCTGTCCGTAAGGGCGGCCGGATTTCATGTCGGTAATCAGACAGTTACAATTGGGAGCACAGAAATTAATACTTCGTTTACAAAACTTTAAAAAATAATTATTGACTGCTGGACAATGCGATGATAGAATATTATTCGCATCTTTTTCGCATGCCTAGTTTTTGTGCTGCCCGGAAATAGATTTGGGCGTCAAAAAAGCGAGCGGCATGCATAGACACATTTTTTATATAGATTCAATACAATACGGGGTGAACCAGATGGAAAAATACAGGATACATCCTATAGGGGAAGGCAAGAGCATGCGCATGAGCTATCAGCGTCAGAAAGAAGTGCTGCCCATGCCCAACCTGATCGAAGTGCAGACGGATTCTTACAAGTGGTTTCTTGAGAAGGGTCTGCAGGAGGTCTTTGATGACATCTCTCCGATCGAGGATTTCAGTGGAAGGCTGAGCCTTTCTTTCGTGAGCTACAAGCTCTGTGAAGACAAGGTTAAGTATTCTATTGAGAAGTGCAAGGAAAGAGACGCCACGTATGCGGCACCTCTTATGGTTACTGTGCGCCTTTTCGACAAGGAGAACGATAAGGAATTCAAGGACCAGGAGATCTTCATGGGCGATCTGCCCCTGATGACGGATACGGGCACCTTTGTGATCAATGGCGCTGAGCGTGTCATCGTCAGCCAGCTTGTCCGTTCCCCCGGTATCTATTACGGTATTGATAAGGATAAATTCGGAAAGAAGCTATTCTCCTGCACAGTCATCCCCAACAGGGGCGCATGGCTGGAGTATGAGACAGACGCCAACGATGTATTTTATGTAAGAGTGGATCGCACAAGGAAAGTCCCTGTGACGGTCCTCATCAGAGCGCTCGGAATCGGCACAGATGAAGAGATCCTCGATATGTTCGGCGATGAGCCCAAGATCCGCGCAAGCTTTATCAAGGACATCTCCAATAACTATGAGAGCGGCCTTCTTGAACTGTACAAGAAGATCCGCCCCGGCGAGCCGCTTTCCGTGGAGAGCGCGGACAGCCTGATCAACGCGATGTTCTTCGATCCCCGCAGATATGATCTGGCGAAGGTCGGCAGATACAAGTTCAATAAGAAGCTTGCTTTCAGAAACCGTATCAAGGGCATGGTCCTCGCAGAGGACGTTGTTGACGAGGCGAACGGCGACATTCTCGGAACAGCAGGAGAAGAAATCTCCAGAGAGATGGCTGATGAGATCCAGAATTCCGCGGTTCCTTATGTCTGGGTACGCACCGAGGAGAGAAATGTCAAGGTTCTCAGCAATCTTATGGTCGACATTACACACTATGTGGACTGCGATCCCGAGGAACTGGGCATTACAGAACTCGTTTATTATCCCGCGCTCAGAGAGATCCTTCTGCAGTATCAGGACAACGATGATCCTGAGGCACTTGCGGAAGCGCTCAGAAAGAGTGTTCATGAACTGATTCCGAAGCATATTACAAAGGAAGATATCCTTGCTTCCATTAACTACAATATGCATCTGGAATACGGCATCGGCAACAGCGACGATATCGACCATCTGGGCAACAGAAGGATCCGCAGCGTAGGTGAGCTTCTTCAGAACCAGTACCGCATCGGCCTCTCAAGAATGGAGAGAGTCGTCCGCGAGAGAATGACTACCCATGACAACTCCGAGGAGATCTCTCCTCAGGGCCTGATCAATATCAAGCCTGTACAGGCAGCGGTCAAGGAATTCTTCGGATCTTCCCAGCTGTCCCAGTTCATGGACCAGAACAACCCTTTGGGCGAGCTCACACACAAGAGACGTCTGTCCGCTCTGGGTCCCGGAGGTCTGTCAAGAGACCGCGCAGGATTCGAAGTCCGAGACGTTCACTATACACACTACGGAAGAATGTGCCCGATCGAGACCCCTGAAGGCCCCAACATCGGACTGATCAACTCTCTGGCAAGCTATGCGCGTATCAACGAGTATGGCTTCATTGAGGCACCTTACAGAAAGGTTGACCGCACTGACCCCGCCAATCCGAGAGTTACCGACGAAGTAGTCTATATGACGGCGGACGAAGAGGATAATTACCATGTAGCTCAGGCGAGCACGCCTCTGGACGAGAACGGATATTTTGTCGAGAACAATGTGTCCGGACGTTACAGAACAGAGACTTCTTCTTATAGAAAGACAGTCTTCGAGTACATGGACGTCTCCCCCAGAATGGTGTTCTCCGTAGCTACGTCTCTGGTTCCTTTCCTTCAGAACGACGACGCGAACCGCGCCCTGATGGGATCCAACATGCAGAGACAGGCAGTTCCGCTTCTGACAACGGAAGCTCCCGCAGTCGGTACCGGCATGGAAGCTAAGGCCGCTCGCGACTCAGGCGTATGCGTGATCTGCCCTAAGTCCGGCGTAGTGGAATTTGTCGATGCGACGACCATTAAAATGGCATACGACGACGGCACGAAGGAAGAGATCCACCTCTCCAAGTTTGAGCGCTCCAACCAGAGCAACTGCTACAACCAGAAGCCTATCGTCTTTACCGGCGAGAGAGTAAGAGAAGGCCAGATCATCGCAGACGGTCCTTCCACCTGCAATGGCGAGCTTGCGCTGGGCAAGAACCCGCTGATCGGCTTCATGACCTGGGAAGGTTACAACTACGAGGATGCTGTTCTTCTGAGCGAGCGTCTCGTAAGAGATGATGTATACACCTCTGTTCACATCGAGGAGTATGACTGTGAAGCCAGAGATACCAAGCTCGGTGCTGAAGAGATAACAAGAGACGTTCCCGGCGTAGGCGAGGAAGCTCTTAAAGACCTGGATGAGATGGGAATCATCCGCATCGGCGCGGAAGTCCGCGCAGGTGATATCCTTGTCGGCAAGGTAACTCCTAAGGGAGAGACTGAACTGACAGCAGAGGAGAAACTGCTTCGCGCGATCTTCGGCGAGAAAGCCAGAGAGGTCCGCGATACTTCCCTCAAGGTCCCTCACGGCGAGTACGGTATCATTGTCGATACCAAGGTATTCGAGAGGGAGAACGGCGACGAGCTCAGCCCCGGCGTCAACAAGGCAGTCCGCATCTATATCGCGCAGAAGAGAAAGATCTCCGTCGGCGATAAGATGGCAGGCCGTCACGGAAACAAGGGTGTCGTTTCCAGAGTACTTCCTATTGAAGATATGCCTTATCTTCCCAACGGACGTCCGCTGGATATCGTACTGAACCCCTTGGGTGTGCCTTCCCGTATGAACATCGGACAGATCCTGGAAATCCACCTGTCCCTTGCTGCGGAAGCGCTTGGATTTAATGTAGCGACCCCGAACTTCGACGGCGCGACTCAGGACGACATCATGGATGCCCTTGATCTCGCGAACGACTACGTCAACACTGAGTGGGACGAGTTCGAGGCAAAATATAAAGATTCGGTAAGTCCTGAGACCATGAAGTTCCTCTATGACAACCGTGCTCACAGAGAACTGTGGAAGGGCGTTCCGATCTCCAGAGACGGCAAGGTCTGGCTCAGAGACGGACGCACCGGCGAGATGTTTGACAACCCTGTCACCATCGGCCACATGCATTACCTGAAGCTCCATCACCTGGTAGACGATAAGATCCACGCCCGTTCCACGGGTCCTTATTCCCTCGTCACCCAGCAGCCTCTGGGCGGTAAAGCTCAGTTCGGCGGCCAGCGTTTCGGTGAAATGGAAGTCTGGGCGCTTGAGGCGTACGGCGCAGCTTACACTCTGCAGGAAATCCTGACAATCAAGTCGGATGATGTAGTCGGACGTGTGAAGACTTACGAAGCGATCATCAAGGGTGAGAATATCCCTGAGTCCGGTATTCCGGAATCCTTCAAGGTTCTGCTCAAGGAGCTGCAGGCCCTCGGCCTCGACGTACAGGTTCTGGATGAGAACGGCGAAGTCGTCGAGATCAAGGAGGACATCGACTACGGTGATTCCTCTGTCTACCGCTTCGAGATGAAGAACAACTTCAAGGATTACGGAAGCCCCGATCAGGCACAGCTTGAGCGCGGCGGCTTCAGCAGCAAGGAGTTCAATGCTGCGGGAGAACTTGAGGACGTAGAGCCTGAACCTCGCGAATCCTCCGACGGAGATATCCTGGAGGGGATCGATTTAGAAGGCCTGGATCTGGATAACGGTGATTTTTCAAGTGAAGACTCCGAGGAGGATTTCTAAATGCCTAATACGAAACAGCAAAACTATCAGCCGGTAGCTTTTGAAGCGATCAAGATCGGACTGGCTTCACCGGAGAAGATCAGAGAGTGGTCCCACGGCGAGGTCACAAAGCCTGAGACTATCAACTACAGGACCCTGAAGCCCGAGAGAGACGGCTTGTTCTGCGAGAGGATCTTCGGTCCCAAGAAGGATTGGGAGTGCTATTGCGGAAAGTATAAGAAGATCCGCTATAAAGGCGTGATCTGTGACAGATGCGGCGTTGAGATCACCAAGTCCAGCGTCCGCAGAGAGAGAATGGGTCACATTGAACTGGCTGCTCCGGTTTCCCATATCTGGTATTTCAAGGGAATCCCCAGCAGAATGGGTCTGATCCTCGACCTCTCACCGAAGATCCTTGAGAGAGTGCTCTATTTTGCTTCTTATATCGTACTGGACAAGGGCCAGACAGACCTCGAGTACAAGCAGGTCCTGACTGAGCGCGAGTATCAGGAAGCCAGAGAGAAGTACGGCAACAAGTTCCGCGCGGGAATGGGCGCCGAGGCTATCAAGCAGCTGCTTCTCGATGTCAAAGTAGAGGAAGAATACAAGGAACTGAGCGAGCAGATGGAGACCGTCCAGGGCCAGAAGAGAGCCAGGATCATCAAGAGACTGGAAGTCATCGAGGCCTTCCGCGAGTCCGGAAATTCTCCTTCCTGGATGATCATGGACTGCATCCCGGTCATTCCTCCGGATCTGCGTCCCATGGTGCAGCTCGACGGCGGAAGATTCGCTACTTCCGACCTGAATGATCTGTACAGAAGGATCATCAACAGAAACAACCGTCTGAAGAGACTCCTCGAGCTGGGCGCTCCTGACATCATCGTCAGAAACGAAAAGAGAATGCTGCAGGAAGCGGTCGACGCGCTGATCGATAACGGCAGACGCGGCCGTCCTGTCACAGGCCCCGGCAACAGAGCCCTCAAGTCCCTTTCCGACATGCTCAAAGGTAAGGGAGGCCGTTTCAGACAGAACCTTCTGGGCAAGCGTGTCGACTACTCCGGACGAAGCGTTATCGTTGTAGGTCCCGAACTGAAGATCTATCAGTGCGGCGTCCCGAAGGAAATGGCGCTGGAGCTCTTTAAGCCCTTCGTAATGAAGGAACTGGAGAAGAGAAACATCTCCCAGAACATTAAGAACGCCAAGAAACTGGTTGAGCGTGTAGATCCCCAGGTTTGGGACATTCTGGAAGACGTCATCAAGGAGCATCCTGTAATGCTGAACCGTGCGCCTACGCTGCACAGACTGGGTATTCAGGCGTTTGAGCCCATCCTGGTAGAAGGCAAGGCGATCAAGCTTCACCCGCTGGTTTGTACAGCGTTCAACGCTGACTTCGACGGTGACCAGATGGCGATCCACCTTCCTCTTTCCGTAGAGGCGCAGGCTGAGTGCAGATTCCTTCTGCTCTCCCCCAACAACCTCTTAAAGCCTTCAGATGGCGGCCCTGTTGCCGTTCCTTCCCAGGATATGGTACTCGGTATCTACTATCTGACACAGCAGAGAGACGGCGAACCCGGTGAGGGAAGGTGCTTCCACAGCATGAACGAGGCGATCCTCGCTTACGAGAACCATTACATCACGCTGCATTCCAAGATCAAGGTCAGGATCAGCAAGAAGAGGGAAGACGGAGAGGTGGTCACAGGTATTATCGACATCTCCCTCGGAAGACTGCTCTTTAATGAGATCATTCCTCAGGACCTCGGATTTGTGGACCGCACAAAGCCTGAAAATTATCTGCTGCCCGAGATCGATTTCCTGGTCAAGAAGAAGGACCTCAAGAAGATCCTCCAGGCCATCATCGACACTCACGGCACCTTCAAGACAGCGGAAGTCCTTGACCTGATCAAGGCTATGGGATACAAGTATTCCACAGTCGCGGCCATGACGGTTTCCATTGCCGACATTACCGTTCCTCCGCAGAAGAAGGAAATGCTCAAAAAAGCGCAGGCTACAGTTGATGTGATCTCCAAAAACTTCGTCAGAGGCCTGATGACAGAAGAGGAGAGATACAGAGCGGTCGTCGATACCTGGACAGAGACCGATAACGAGCTCAGAGACCTGCTGCTCAGAAGTCTTGACAAGTACAACAACATCTTCATGATGGCTGATTCCGGAGCCCGAGGCAGCAACCAGCAGATCAAGCAGCTGGCAGGTATGCGCGGACTGATGGCTGATACGACAGGCCGGGCGATCGAGCTGCCCATTAAGTCCAACTTCCGTGAAGGTCTGGACGTTCTGGAGTACTTCATGTCAGCGCACGGCGCCCGTAAGGGTCTGTCCGATACAGCGCTTCGTACAGCGGACTCCGGTTACCTGACCAGACGAATGGTCGACGTATCCCAGGAACTTATCATCCGCGAGATCGATTGCTGCGAAGGTAAGGAATCCATTCCGGGCATGACCGTCAAGGCATTTACTGATGGCAAGGCTATGATCGAAGACCTCAGGGACCGAATCACAGGCCGAGTTGTCTGTGAGGATGTCAAGGACGCTGAGGGCAACATCATTGTCAAGAAGAATCATATGGTCACTCCCAGCCGCGCAACAGCGATCCTCGAGAGAGGCGTGAACAAGCGCGGAGGCAGGATCGAAGGACTTAAGATCCGTACGATCCTGACCTGCAGATCCCACATGGGAATCTGCGCGAAGTGCTACGGCGCCAATATGGCTACCGGCGAGATGGTCCAGGTAGGCGAGGCGGTAGGTATCATCGCGGCACAGTCCATCGGTGAGCCCGGCACGCAGCTGACCATGAGAACATTCCACACCGGCGGTGTCGCGGGCGGCGATATCACACAGGGTCTTCCCCGTGTCGAGGAGCTGTTCGAGGCGCGTAAGCCGAAGGGACTTGCGATCATCTCTGAGTTCGGCGGAACCGTATCGATCCCCGACAACAAGAAGAGCCGTGAAGTCATTGTTACCAGTGACGAGACGGGCGAGTCCAAGGAATACCCGATCCCTTACGGATCCAGAATCAAGGTTGTGGACGGCCAGACCATTGAAGCCGGCGACGAGCTGACTGAAGGAAGCGTCAACCCTCACGACCTGATGAAGATCAAAGGAATCCGGGCAGTCCAGAACTATCTGCTCCGCGAGGTCCAGAAAGTTTACCGTCTGCAGGGCGTTGATATCTGCGATAAGCACATCGAAGTTATCGTCAGACAGATGCTCGGCAAGATCAGGATCGAGAACAGCGGCGACACCAAATTCCTTCCCGGAAGCCTGGTCGACGTCCTTGATTTCGAGGATGAGAACGAGAGACTTACAGTTCTCGACAAGCAGCCCGCTGAAGGCAAGCAGATCATTCTCGGAATTACAAAGGCAGCGCTTGCCACAAGTTCTTTCCTTTCCGCGGCTTCCTTCCAGGAGACCACGAAGGTTCTTACCGACGCGGCGATCCACGGCCGGATCGATCCTCTGATCGGCCTTAAAGAGAACGTAATCCTCGGTAAGCTGATCCCTGCAGGTACCGGTATGAAGAGATACCGCAGCACCAGACTCAGCACGGACGCCCGTCTGCGCAAGGCAGGTGAGAAAGCTGCAGAGGAGGCGCAGGAAGTTAACGCCGAGGCCGAGATCCAGACAGAAATGACTGAAGTTCAGCCTTCGGATGAAATGGTGAATTCTTCTGTCGAAGAATAAAAAAGTAATTGACAACTGCAAAACGGACTCATATAATATCATGGTGTGGCTCTTATGGGCTGCACCATGTTTATTTTTATAAGAAGGAGGTGAAATAGAATGCCAACATTTAACCAGTTAGTAAGAAAGGGTCGTCAGACTTCCGTTAAGAAATCTACTGCTCCCGCTCTGCAGAAGGGAATGAACTCCCTGAAGAAGAAGGCTATTGATGCCAGCTCTCCTCAGAAGCGCGGCGTTTGCACTGCGGTTAAGACTGCTACCCCCAAGAAGCCTAACTCCGCACTGCGTAAGATCGCAAGGGTGCGTCTCTCCAATGGAATCGAGGTAACATCCTACATTCCCGGCGAGGGTCACAATCTGCAGGAACACAGCGTTGTCCTGATCAGAGGCGGAAGAGTTAAAGACC
Organism: uncultured Lachnospiraceae bacterium; assembly: GCA_902794825.1. GTDB lineage: Bacteria > Bacillota > Clostridia > Lachnospirales > Lachnospiraceae > CAG-791. The sequence continues at coordinate 3,930 of CADBIU010000004.1, read as the reverse complement.
TGCCCGGTACCAGATATCACATCATCCGCGGTACTCTGGATACAGCAGGTGTTGCTAACAGACGTCAGGCTCGCTCCAAGTATGGCGCGAAGAGACCTAAGGCTGGTAAGTAAGATATTTACTAAAAACTGATACGATAGATCACAGCACGAACACATATCTATTAGTGAGTACCGATGAATTATCCATTGATAAGGAGGGAAGTAACGTGCCGCGTAAAGGACATGTACAAAAAAGAGAAATACTTGCCGATCCCTTATACAATAACAAGGTTGTTACCAAGCTGATCAACGCTGTCATGCTCGACGGCAAGAAAGGCGTAGCACAGAAGATTGTATACGGCGCTTTTGGCAAGGTAGAAGCGAAAGCAGGAAAGCCTGCTCTCGAAGTATTTGAGACAGCCATGAACAACATCATGCCTGTCCTTGAAGTTAAAGCAAGACGAATCGGTGGCGCAACCTACCAGGTCCCGATCGAAGTCAGACCTGATAGACGTCAGGCCCTTGCTCTTCGCTGGATGGTAATGTTCTCCCGCAAGAGAGGCGAGAAGACCATGGAAGACAAGCTGGCAGGCGAGATTCTCGATGCGTTCAATAACACAGGCGCTTCTGTTAAGAGAAAAGAAGATATGCACAAGATGGCAGATGCCAACAGAGCTTTCTCCCACTACAGATTCTGATCTCGATTTTGTCGGCTTCAGATTTGCTGCTTGAAGTTGTTTTACACATTAGGAGGAAGAAAAATCTGTGTCAACTAGAGAATATCCCCTGGAGAGAACCAGGAATATCGGTATTATGGCGCACATTGATGCCGGCAAGACTACACTCACAGAGCGTATTCTTTATTATACCGGTGTAAATTATAAGATCGGCGATACGCATGACGGAACTGCTACCATGGACTGGATGGCCCAGGAGCAGGAGCGCGGTATCACGATCACATCAGCGGCTACAACATGTCACTGGACTCTGCATGATCATAATGTGCCCAAGGAAGGAGCTCTCGAGCACCGCATCAATATCATTGATACTCCCGGACACGTTGACTTTACTGTTGAAGTAGAGCGTTCTCTTCGCGTACTGGATGGCGCTGTAGGCGTATTCAGTGCGAGAGGCGGCGTAGAACCCCAGGCTGAGAATGTTTGGCGCCAGGCTGATACCTACAATGTGCCGCGTATGGCTTTCATCAATAAGATGGATGTGATCGGTGCGGACTATTTTGGTTCTGTAGACCAGATCCGCACAAGGCTCGGCAAGAACGCCATCATGATCCAGATCCCTATGGGCGCTGAGGATACCTTTACAGGTATCATCGACCTGTTTGAGATGGAAGCTTATACTTATAATGATGACAAGGGTGACAACATCACTATCGGAGAGATCCCGGATCAGTTCAAGGAAGACGCGGAACTGTACCGCGCCGAGATGATCGAGAAGATCTGCGACCTCGACGAGGACCTGATGATGATGTATCTTGAAGGCGAAGAGCCTTCCGCAGATGAGATGAAGGCTGCGCTGCGCAAGGCAACCTGCGAGTGCAGGGCCGTTCCTGTAGTTTGCGGATCCGCTTACAAGAATAAGGGCATCCAGAAGATGATCGACGCTGTTGTCGAGTTCATGCCTTCACCCCTTGACATCCCTGCGATCAAGGGCACTGACCTTGACGGAAATGAAGTCGAGAGACATTCTTCCGACGAAGAGCCTTTCGCGGCTCTCGCATTCAAGATCATGACCGATCCTTTCGTAGGAAAACTCGCATTCTTCCGTGTATATTCCGGCGTAGCGAATTCCGGATCTTATATTCTGAATGCGACCAAAGATAAGAAGGAACGTCTCGGACGTATTCTTCAGATGCACGCGAATAAGAGAACAGAACTTGAAAAGGTATACTCCGGCGATATCGCCGCAGCTGTAGGCCTCAAGTTCACGGCTACCGGCGACACACTCTGCGATGACGCTCACCCCGTTATCCTCGAGTCCATGGAGTTCCCGGAGCCCGTTATCGAGCTCGCGATCGAGCCCAAGACCAAGGCTGGTCAGGGCAAGATGGCCGAAGCGCTTGCCAAGCTGGCTGAAGAGGATCCCACCTTTAAGCAGCATACTGACAAGGAGACAGGCCAGACAATCATCGCCGGTATGGGTGAGCTCCATCTGGAGATCATCGTAGACAGACTTCTTCGTGAGTTCAAGGTCGAGGCGAATGTCGGCGCACCTCAGGTTGCCTATAAAGAGACATTCACCAAGAACGTGGACCAGGAATACAAATACGCGAAGCAGTCGGGCGGCCGCGGCCAGTACGGCCACTGCAAGGTTCGTTTCGAGCCTATGGACGCCAACGGCGAAGATCTTTACAAATTTGATTCCGAAGTTGTCGGCGGCAATATTCCTAAGGAATATATCCCTGCAGTCGGCGCCGGTATTGAAGAGGCTATGAAGGCCGGTAACCTGGGCGGATACCCGGTAGTCGGCGTTCACGCCACAGTATACGACGGATCTTACCACGAGGTCGACTCCTCTGAAATGGCATTCCACATTGCGGGATCCATGTGCTTCAAGGAAGCGATGAAGAAAGCTTCACCGGTCCTGCTTGAGCCCATCATGAGAGTCGAAGTCACAATGCCCGAGGAATACATGGGCGATGTCATCGGCGATATCAATTCCCGCCGCGGAAGAATCAGCGGTATGGAGGATATCGGCGGAGGCAAGATGGTGACAGGATTCGTTCCGCTGTCCGAAATGTTCGGATACGCGACAGATCTCCGTTCCAGAACACAGGGACGAGGCAATTACTCCATGTTCTTTGACAAGTACGAGCCTGTACCGAAGAATGTGGCAGAGAAGATCCTCAACGAAAAGTAATTGCATTATTAATACAATTTGATATAATCGTAGCAGTGACTGTTATTACGACCCTTAAATAGAGAACAGTCATTGCAGCTGAAAAGCGAATCAAATAAGTTGTATCTCATATTATTTAAGGAGGAATTGAGAAATGGGAAAAGCTCATTTTGACAGAACAAAACCGCACTGCAACATCGGCACAATCGGCCACGTTGACCACGGCAAGACAACTCTTACAGCAGCTATCACTTCCGTTCTGGCAGTAAGACAGGGCGGTACCGCTGTCGCTTTCGATCAGATCGACAAGGCTCCCGAAGAGAGAGAGAGAGGAATCACCATCTCCACAGCTCACATCGAGTATGAGACTGCTAAGAGACACTATGCACACGTTGACTGCCCCGGCCACGCTGACTATGTCAAGAACATGATCACCGGTGCTGCTCAGATGGACGGCGCTATCCTCGTAGTAGCTGCTACCGACGGTGTTATGGCTCAGACTCGTGAGCACGTTCTGCTTGCTCGTCAGGTCGGTGTTCCTTACATCGTAGTATTCCTGAACAAGTGCGATATGGTTGATGACGAAGAGCTCATCGAGCTGGTTGAGATGGAAGTTCGCGACCTTCTGACTGAGTATGAGTTCCCGGGCGATGATCTGCCGGTTATCAAGGGTTCCGCTCTTAAGGCTCTCGAAGATCCCAACAGCGAGTGGGCTGACAACATCATGGAGCTGATGGATGCAGTTGATGACTACATTCCGGATCCTCAGCGTGAGAATGACAAGCCTTTCCTTATGCCCGTAGAGGACGTATTCACAATCTCCGGTCGTGGTACTGTTGCTACAGGCCGTGTTGAGCGTGGTACTCTGAAGGTTATGGAGCCCGTCGAGATCGTTGGTATCAAGGAAGAGACTATGAAGTCTGTTGCTACCGGTATCGAGATGTTCCGTAAGACTCTTGACTATGCTGAGGCTGGTGACAACGTAGGCGTTCTTCTTCGTGGTATCGACAGAACCGCTATCGAGCGTGGTCAGGTTATCGCAAAGCCCGGCACAGTTACTTGCCACAAGAAATTCACCGCTCAGGTTTACGTT
>CADBIU010000003.1 GCA_902794825.1 uncultured Lachnospiraceae bacterium | reverse complement strand
ATACTCGTTATCCTTCTAAAGAATCTCATATCACCACTAGTAAATCAAGTGCTTTTCGTGTGTTATAGCACATATATAAGATAAATTCCCGAATCTATTTGTAATCGAATAGATTCGAATACACGAATTTTATTACATAATATCCAGGCTGTCAACCACTTTCCCTTCTCCCCCGGACTTAATTATTATGTAACATCTGTAATCACACCGCAAAGGTACACGGTACCAAGGTGTCAACATCTCCAGCACCGCAGCAGTGTGCTCCGACGTCAATCTCCAGCACCGCAGCAGTGTGCTCCGACGTCAGCCCCGCTCGCTCCTGCGCCGCGAGGTCCAGCCGGATCGCTTCCGCCTGTCCCCGCCCGAGCGCCGCGATCTCCGTAAAAAGCTTGTCCGCGTCATCATAATACCCGCAGTAGAGGCATGCATACGCCAAGTTGAGGCCGACCAGCACACTGTCCGGCTGCAGCTGCCATGCCGTCAACGCGTTGAAAAGCGCCGCGTCGAAATCCCGCTCGTGGATCAGCTGATAATAGGACGACCAGGCGTAATACTGTGCCGTGTCGTACGTCCCCAGCGCCTCGCAGACTTCGCTGTATAAGCTGAGCCCTGCATCGAATTTTTCCCTTGAGGCAGCATACTCCCCGGCTTTGAACGCGTTTTCTCCGATATTCAGGAGCGCGAGTGCGTAGAGAGCCGTGTTTTGCCCGGATCCGGTGCGCTCCATCATTTGTCTGTAGGCATCCGCCGAAAGCGAATAGTACCGGTCTGCCGCCGCGTAATCGCCCCTCGTATTGTAACAGAGCCCCCAGTTGTTGTAGATTTCCGCCAGCAACAGCTGGAACTCGACGTTGTCCTCGTCGCGCGCCAGCTCTTCGGCAGCCTCCGCCGCCTGTCTGTAGTACCCGTCCGCCTCTTCGAAACGACCTTGGTCACTCATGCATGCCGCCAAAAGAGAACCCGTGCGGATATAATCGCTCCGGTTCTGCAGGGAATCCGTGCTTTCTTTTAACGATTCAAAAAAACCGCAGGCAGCCAGAAGCTTCTCCTCAGCCGCCGCGTAATTTCCTCCCCGGTAAAGCAGAACTCCATAGTTATAATTGACCTTCGCCAGGGAGCCGAGACTTTCATCTGTCTCTCCCGCCTTCTCCAAAAGAGACAGGCTTGTCTCAAAATAGTCCGCGGCGAGCCGATGGTCCCCCCAATTGAGAGCATTCGCACCGGCATTGAAGTAAAGATTGCCCAGCATCATCAAGTCCGGACTGCCGTCCTCCTCCATGAGGCGGATCGCATTGCTGTAATCCGCCCCGGCCTCATCGTAGCGGCCGGCGGCGCTCAGGATCCCACCCCGGTTGTTGTATGCGGAGGCAAGCGCCTGCGGACTCCCCTCGTATCCGGCTTTCGCCAGCTCCTCAAAAATCGCGATCGCGTCATTCTCCGAGGACAGCGCTTCGTCGTACGCCCCCAAAACTCTCTCCGCGGATGCCAGCTTCTCATAGTTGGCGGCGGCCTCGAACTCCGCAGCTTCCCGGTTCTCGGACAGGCGGGCAATGGCGTTCAGGTCCTCCGTGTTCCGGCGCAGGATGCTCTCGATCCGGCTGTAAGCGCCGGGTACGTTCGTCAGGTGATCCGGCAGGGAATACGTGAGTTCATTGAGAATGCGCATCGATGCCTGCTCGCGGAGGCGCGCCGTGTCCCGGTACGCCGAAGCTGTTTTCATAAGTCCCGCCGAGACGCCGACGATGACCGCCATGGTGCACAGGGCTGCTGCGATTCCGGCGGCAAAACGACGGTTCCGCCGCAGAGTGTGTTCCCGGACGAGATCGTCGTCATCGCAGCCGGCGATCGCGGCAATGACTGTCAGGAGTGCCGTTTCCACCCGGGCCATGATCTTTTTGGGGTCGTTGTCCGGGCCGCGCACGTCCATCAGACGGTCCATCACGTCCGGCACCAGCTTCAGGGACGGCGGAAATGACCGTTCCGGGTCACCGCTGATCAGCAAAGGATAGATATGCTCAGCGCGGCCCATGCGGATAAACATAGCCACTTCGCGGTCCACCCACGGGGAGTCCGGCGTATCTGTCGAGCAGACAACGACCAGACAGTTGGTGGAGCGCAGAGCCTCGTCGATAGTCTCCGTGAGGATCTCCCTTACGGCCAGCTCCTCCGTGTCCCGGAACACCCTCTCGATGTCCTGACAGCCCCGTTCCTTCAGGGCTTTCGGCAGCCTGTAGCTCTCAAGCGCGTTAAAAACCCGTCTGGTGACCTCCTCATCCAGCGGTTTGTGGCGGTAACTGAGAAAAATATCGTAATTGTTACTCATGGCGCCGCCTCCCCGTTTTCTGAAGAGGCCGGCTCATCCAGGCCCAGTTCCCTGAGTGACTCGCGGGCCGATTCCATGGCTTGTTCCACATATTCCAGCGCGTTCTCGTCCCCCTCGAACAAAACAGGCAGGTCCTCGAGGGTCCTCTCGACGATCTCGACGCTCAGCCGCGTCTGTTCACGGGCGATGTCGCCCTCTCTTTTGGCGATCAGGCCGAGCCGCAGGAAAATCCCTGCCGCAGCGAGGGAAATCGCCCCCGCCAGGGCCAAAGATGCCATGACTGCCCGTCTGCGCCTGGCCCTGTGACGCTGCATCAGGACGTCCGGATGGATCCCCAGGACAGCGGCGATGATACGCACCGTCTCGTACCGAAGGGCCTCGCGGCATCGGGAAGCCGTGTCCCCCCGCAGATCCGCGGCGACCGGCTCAATCTTCTCCATCCGCTCCACGACGGACATGTCCGGCATGATATGGCGCACCAGTTTTTGCTCGGAGAAGTTGTCCGGAAAAGCCTCATCCGGCTCCCCCTCGAGCAGCACTAAAATAACATGGTCTCCGCCCCGGATCCTGCGAAAATAGTCCAGACGATCCCTCGTCCCCTTATTTTCCCTGGTCTTGCGAGAACAGAGCAGCAAAAGAAAGCGGCTCCGCGAAAGCAGGTCGCAGGCCGCTTCATCCAGATCCGATCCGGTCAGGTCCATCACGATCCGGTTATAACCCGGTTCAGTGGACAGCACAGTCCCCTTGGGTAATCGGAAATGGAAGATGCTGTCCCGGAGCGCGCCGGCCATTTCAGCGTCCCCGGGAAGCGCCGTTATGCAGATGTCATATCGGTCCATTTTCATTTCACATCCTGCCGCAGCGGCAGCTCTTTGATAACGTCGAGCTCAGCCAGCACCGCGTAAAACTCCTTTTTGAACAATTCAAGATCAAACTCAAACGGCATGCTCACCAGGGCAAAATGACCGGTGCGGTTCGTCTTGAAGGTCAGCGTGTTTGTCACAGAATCCCAGACCGCCCGGAAAGCGGTAAGGATTTCTTTGCCGTCCTTATCCACATCCTTGAACACGGCGAAGATAAAGTCCTTGTCCCAGCCTTCAGGTAGTTTCCAGTTTTTGATCTCAACCTGGATCAACTCACTCACTTCCGTGATCTCCTTGGCGCCGCGGTAAGCGCGGACCAGGTAATACTCTTTATCTTTATAAAAATCCTTATCCTTCGTAAAATCCCTGTCCTTTGTGATGATCATGCGCCATCCGGACGTGGAAGATCTCGTCCCCGAAGTGTTTCCGGAATCGTCGGATCTGCCGGAATCAGTCCCTGATTTGGAGTTCGTATCCGTATTGGGGCCCGGCGCGGGATCAGGCGTCGGAGTCGGATTCGGCTGCGGCTTCGGGTCGGGCTGAGGATCCGGCTGCGGGTCCGGGTCGGGCTGAGGATCCGGGTCCGGCTGAGGCGCAGGATTTCCCTTGAAAAGCAGACTGCTCTGCCCGCCTTTCACGGAACCGGCTCCGGAACCGCCGAGTACGCCGGTACCTGTATATGCGGTATTGGTCGAGGTCGCGGTGCTTCCTGCGTTGCCATTCTGTCTTTCGACCAGGATCATCAGCCGGATGAGATCCACGTCTTCAGAGGAAACTTCTCCCATTATTTCGTTCTCACTCTTATTTATATAGAAAGTGGTGCTCAGGATGTCTTCCCCGGATTTCTTGACCAGTTCAACAACGAGCGATGTCGTTGTAATACTATTTCCATATTGATCGGTCGCATTCTGACAGAGCATCTCCGCATATGCCTTGATCACTCTGAGATCGATCTTCTGGCCGGATGTAAAAACAGGAGCCGCCGTCTCATAATCCGCCGGATCAAGTATTTTATTGGTGCCGGCCATCGTCTGCTTTTTATCAGGATCCGAATATATTTCAACATCGATGATAGCGATGGACATCGGGATCTCATCTCCCTGCGCGAGATCCGTGATATCGGCAGGGGACGCATGCAGCGGCACGACAGAATAGTCCGTCACCCCGGTGGTGGAGTAATCATAGACCAGCGCTCCGCCGTCCGGGTCTATGGCGACGCCGTCCCTTAAAGCACTCTCCGCAATCTGATAGATTCCGGTGCTGAAGCATAAGACTCCGCTGCCGCTGATCCTGCCGATGACAGAACCTGTTATATTGCCGTAATCACCGTAATCTTTGTCCGTGCATAAATATACGATGTCGCTGACGTCCATGTTTCCGAACGTCGCGCTCTTTTTTAAAATGACATGGGCGACCCCTACGTTTTTAAAATTGTTGATCGTCACCTCATCAAAAAGTGTCACGCAGGAATTCGCGACCGACAATCTGTCAGCCGTCCCGCCCCCTGTGACATGGATATTATTTGCCTTCAGGGTCAACTCATTTCCGTTCAGCGCGGAAGACGACACGTTGATCTTTTGAGCGATGATCCTGCCGCTTCCCTGCAGTGTGCCTGCCGCTCCGAGGACTTTTACAATGCCCTCGCCGGACACAATGCCGTCCACGTTAAGCACACCTGTTCCCTCGGTCTGAAGCGTCGGACGCCAGATCGTGTCGTTTTCGCGGCCATCCAACTTCAGCATACTGATCTCTGCGCCATCCTCAACATACAAAGACGCGCCGTCAGAGATCGTGAGGCTGGACGTGCTCTCTGTCAGTTCGACGCCGGAACTCGGAATGTATGCCCCATCCTCGAAAATTCCTCCAAAATAATAGGTGACCTCTCCGGTACTCGGATTCAGAGCCGATCCTACGCTGTTAAGAAGAAGTTTTGACTGGCTCGGAACGATCAGTTTTACGCCTTTTACCGTGTATTGCTCGTCCAAAATGCCGGTGACGCCGATGTCGCCGTTTGCCAGCGTATACTCTTTTTCCCCCGTCTTGAGGAAAAAGGCCACGCTCCCGGTCCCGTCTTCGTAAATGTCCGTGTTCGTCTGGAGGCTCAGGGTGCTGTCCGCGCCCATCTCCACCTCGTCCACCATCATAATGCCGGTGCCGAGGATCGCCACGTTCCCGTTGCATAAGAGCTTGCCAATCTTATTGATCCCGGCTGCCAAAACAGTGACGCCGCCCTCTGCGACCGCAAAACTCTCGTCTGAACCGTCATGATCGATCATCACCAGCCGCCCGGAATCGCCCAGGTAGCGCCAGCTTCCGTCCGCGGCTTCCTGGCCGTCTTCCACCTCGACGCCGTCTATGGAGACGCCTTTTTCGGCGGCGGAGACGGTGTTGTCAGAGACAATGGCGTTATAGGAAGGCTGCGCGATATCCCGGGTTTCCGGAGCCGCTGCATTTACGGCCTCTGGAAGAACAGCGGGCTGCAGGCCGCCCAATTCATCGTTGGCGCTTGGGGTCTCGGCGGCATCGATATTATTTTCCTCGGAATCTTCACCGGCGATTTCGGTGGTACTTTCCTCTTCGATATCTTCGGTGGCGATTTCGGTGATACTTTCCTCTTCGATATCTTCGGCGGCGTCTTGCCCGTTGGTATCCGGGCCGTCGGTGTCTGCCTCTTTAGCGGCTTCGGCGGCACTAACGGCAGCACTATCAGCGACACCTCCATTATCTTCCTGCGAATCCTCGCTGGAAACGTCTTCAGAATGATCAGAAGCGTCTTGGGAGACATCCGGCGAAGCATTATTATCGCCTTCGCCGAGGTCCGCTTGCTCTGCCTGCTCTGTGTATACGCTCGCAGAGGCATTATTTTCTGCGCTGTCAGCCAAGGCGCGGCAGTTCATCCCGGCCGCCAGGATAACACTCAGAAGAAATCCGGATAAAAAACGAGAATTCATTCTCACAGTCATTACCTCCTTGTCACGAGGTTCAAGATTTCGTCTATTAACCCAACGTTATTATATCACAGAAATATTTTGTTAACAAGCCCGTAATATTTTAAATGCAGGGCCTGACCACAATGTGGTCAACCCAAGATTTTGGGCACTCTTTCTATGCAGCAGGCCAACTAAACTATCCTGCTTTACGCTGCCGTTCTCAGACATCGCGCTCAGCTCCGAATTCTCTCATGCCCTTCCTTGTAATCTCCCCCACCCTCTGCCATAATTATATTGGGTTATTATCTTCCGATATATCGGATACCAACAATTATCTTCTCTTCAGGAGGTTCTCCCTATGAAAAGGCAAGGCCGCTTATTCGCCATAATTATTACATGCATGATCGCTCTCGTTCTGCTCGCCGGTCTGTACCCGCAGACCGCCCTTGCGGATTCCTACACTTCGACTACGATGCGTCTGCTCCGCCACGAAGGGACTGTGGAGATCCAGGATGCTTCCGGGAAGCCGCGCGCAGTCATGGAAAACGCTCGGCTTAGCAGCGGTGAATCCATGAAAACTGCCGCGGCCAGTACTGCCTCCGTCGGCCTCGATGAGGGCAGGATCGTCACGCTGGATGAGAAGAGCCGCGTAGAATTCCAAAAGCAGAACGGCGCAGTCTCAATGAACCTCACTGAGGGCAAAATATTCCTGGACGTAAGCAATAAACTGGGCGCCAACGAAACAATGGATGTCACTACAGCCACCATGGCCATCGGAATTCGCGGAACTATTGTCTATGTCTCCAGCGAGCCAGTCACGGATGAGACCGCAGCCGGAATGGAATCTGTAGACCTCAAGGGTCTCTCCCCCGAGAAGGGCCATATTGTCAGCATCTCCCAGATCGGCGTGCTGGAAGGTACCGCCCAGATCACTTATATGGACAATTCCAACAGGCAGCAGACTGTCGCCGTCGAAGCTGGCAAAAAAGCGACTGTGCCCGAATACAGCGAGGACGCCGAGGGAATCCCGGAGCCCAAAGTCTCCGATCTTACCAAAGAAGATATCGAGGGCTTTGTCAAGGATCAGGTGGCGAGCAGCGCCTCTATTGTAGATCGTGTCCAGGAAGCGTGCGACGTCGCGGATGATATCGACATCACAGACCTTGCCGGGCTCTACACTGCGGACGGCGACTGGACCTGGGACAGTCCCGTCACCCTGATTGCGCAGAGCGCCAGTAAGTATTACGACGGCCAGCCCCTGACCCGCAGCTCGGACATTCTGGTCGACGGTCTTCCTTCTATTTTTACCGTAAAGGCCAGCGCCGGCGGCAGCCGCACGGACGCGGGCGAGAGCGACAACCCGGTCGATAATTATGCCATCTTCAACAAGGCCGGCCAGGACGTCACCCGGCATTTTACCAAATTAAAGACAGTGAGCGGCACTCTCCTGGTCGTTCCCGCCCCTCTCACGATCCACACGGGGACTGCTGAGAAAGTATATGACGGCACTGTTTTGACCGAGCCGGATGCCTACGTCACCTTCTACAAAGGAGGCGACAGCCGGGAAGTGCCCTGGCGCAATACTTCCTATGTCGTCACCGAACCGGCCGCAAACGTCTCCTACGACAACCAGACTCTCTACGGCATCTGCGGCGTCATCTGGGTGAACGCGGCCAACCCGCTCACCGGCGAGCGGCGCGAGATCCAGCTTAAGGCCGGCCAGAAGCTCACCGTCTTCATCTCCGACCTTGCCGGCAAGCAAAGCATCGAGCTCAAAATAGAGAAGCTCACAGAAAATGACCTCCCCGCAGAGCTGCTCCGCCTCTACGCGGACAATCCGGCTCTTCTCGAGCAGGCCTGCAAAGACACCGGCTGGAACATTTCGCTGATCCGCGGGCGCATTGAGGCGCTTACGGCGACTTCTTCCGGCGGCGGTGCTGCTTCCGGCGATGCGGCTGCTTCCAGCGGTGCTGCTTCCGGCGGTGCGGCTGCTTCCGGCGGTGCTGCTTCCGGCGGTGCGACTGCTTCCGGCGACGCGATGATCGAGCAGGGCGGCCTCATGATCCGCGAATCCGAGTCCGACCGCCTGATGCAGAACCTGACCAATGTCCGCATCACCGTCGACACGGATATCACCGACTACAACAACAGGGCCCTTGGCAGCGAGGAAGCCCACTATTCGGGCCTCGCCGTCGACGAATCGATCAAAGTAACCCCCACCGGCCGCCAGACATCCGTCGGCACTAGCATCAATACTTACACCATCGACTGGGGCACCGCCGACCGCAGCAACTATGAAGTCAGCGAAGACCTCGGCACCCTTACGGTCACCCCTGCCTCCGCCACCATCACCACCGGCTCCGCCTCAAAGACCTACGATGGTACCCCTCTGACAAACTCCGAGGCCTCCATCTCCGGTCTTGTCGCCGGCGAAACTGCCACTGTAACGGCAACCGGCACCATCACCGAAGTCGGTACTAGTGTCAACACTTACACAATTGATTGGGGCACCGCTTCTCCCGGCAACTACACAGTCTCCGAAGACCTCGGCACTCTGCAAGTTACTGCCGCGGCTCCGACTCCGGTTCCGGCTCCTTACGGCCCCGTAACCCTGACTTCGGCCTCCGCCTCGAAGACCTACGATGGCACTGCCCTCACCGACAGTTCCGTTACTGCCGAAGGCCTGCCCTCCGGTTTCACAGTCAGTGCCACAGTCTCCGGCAGCCAGACAGACGCCGGAAGCAGCGCCAACACTATAGCTTCCTATACAATCTACGACGCAAGCGGCAACGACGTAACTGATCAGTTCCCGAAGGTCACTCTTCAGAGCGGCACTCTGACCGTGGATCCGTTCCCGGTTGAATTCGATCTGGGCTTCCGCGGCGAAGAAATCATTGATGAGGGGTCTGACCCTGGCTCTGGCGACGGCGGGTCTGGCTCCGGTTCCGGTGACAGCTCACCTGCGGTCTTCGAATACATGGGACACCCCTACTTCCCCGAATGGGTCTGGGCGTCCTACGAAGGAACCGACGAGCCCGTCGACCCCATCGATTGGAATTACGACGGAGAAGTCGCAGGAGCTTATTCTTTCACCTTCACTCTCCCCTACGGCGCAAAGCTTGAGCTGAACGGAATGGGATACCGCGACGCCGGCTCCTATACTTTCGAGCCTGAGAGCACCTTCCTTGAGGGAAAGAAAACTAACTACGAGATATCTTTTGCCAACAACAAACTTGAGATCACTCCCGCGCCCCTCACAATCACGGCAAGCGCCACGAAGGAGTACGACGGAGAGCCTCTCATGGGCTCCGACGCGGTCAAAATCGAAGGCCTCGCCGAAGGCGAATCCATCTCCGTGACTGCCACCGGAACGATCACAAACGCCGGAACGACAGATAACCCTTACACAGTTGATTGGCTCGATACAAACCCGAACAACTACACTGTCACGCAGGAGCCCGGAGTTCTCGAAATAACCCCCAAGAAGGTAACGATCACTACCGGTTCCACCGATAAGGTATATGACGGCGAGACACTTTTCTACAATAGTTACGAATTATCGCCTTCAGACCCCTGGGTGAACGGCGCGGCTCCCAAAATAACAGTAACCGGTTCCATCAAAAACGTTGGATTTACACCTAATACGTGCATGGTCGAGTGGAAGGGAGTTAATCCGAACAACTACACAGTGACGCAGGAACTCGGCACCCTGACTGTCAAGCCGGTCGAACTGGTCCTGATCCAAAACTGTGCATTTGGAGTTTCCGGAAACATTACGATTGAATCGTATGGCCTGGAAGTACAACAGGGAAACAATGTAGATCCTCCTCACTATGAAGTAACACCAATGGGTGAAAATCGATGGTGGATCCAATTCGACTGGGGCGATAAGATCGAAGCACGTATCGCCGTAACCACAGATGAAACTTCCTATACGATCACCCCGGACTACGACTTCGTCTTAGGAGATTCCGGCAATTATAAGATCGACACAGTTGATGCGACAGGCGAGTTTGACATCCCGCCCGTTTATCCCATAGGTGGGTTCGGAATGGGGCGGCCCGCTGCTCTTTCAAGAAGTGTTGGGCAAGCAGTGGCTTCAGACGACAAAGGCTCTGTCAGTTCCGATCGCGTCGATCAGCAGGAGCCTCCTCTTGAGGGGTCAGACCCCTCTGAATCAATCCAGGATGCAGGCCAGGCGAACGAAGATGATCCGGAGGAGCCTTCGGAAGAAGCATTGGAGCCAATTTCTGATGAGCCGCAGGAGGAGCCTTTAGACGAGCCATACGTGGAGCCTTTTGAAGAAGAGATACCGGAGGAGGAACCTCAGGAAGATTCTTCGGAAGAAGAGCCTAAGGAAGAGACGTCGCAAGAGAATTCTTCGGAGGAAGAGACGTCGCAAGAAAACTCTTCGGAAGGAGAGCTGTAAGTGAAGCCATCGGTTGAAATATTTCTGTACAATTAAACATCAACACCTAAAAACTAAGAGGAATCCGCCGCTATGGTGGATTCCTCTTTTATTATTAAGCCAACTTGCATATTTAAGCATAATTAGGACTCATATATAAGATTTTTAGACACTCTTCTAAGATTTTCAACAACCGGACGACACCTTTGACATCGCTCCAAGAATCGCTGGACGGCCTGTACCGACGGCGATGGACTCATGAGCAGATCAGGCTGTATAGCCGTCGCGCACTTCATTGTAGCGATTCTTTCCGACTGGATGTCAAAGGCAAGCCGCCTACGGCGGTGTCTGGGTATGACCTCTGGCTCCGGATCTATGAGCAGATCAGATTACATGGACTTCTCTGTGCTGCAGAAGCGTAGACTGAAAACCGTCTAATCGTGTCCGAAAAAGCCTATCAGTTCAGACTTGTTTAGGTGTTTGCGCCGCCCTATACTGGTGGATTTTCCGCCAGTATAGGGTTCCGTAAACGAATACTCGTACATTCAGGGACTATCAGTACCCTTTTTCTCGACCCTTTATTCGCGGATTTTCCGCCAGTATAGGGTCCTGTAAACGGTATCTCGTACCCTCCGGGAATATAGGTATGTGTTTGCTCGACCCTTTATTCGCGGGATTTCCGCCAATAAAGGGTTTCTAAACGACATATAATTCGCTCCAGAATCAAAGAAGCTTTTCTAATTCCTACATCCATTCGATGAAATACCCATTTTTAGATGGAGCTTCTTTTTTGAATAATCTTACTAACTCCATCGAATTTGCGAAGAGCATGTCTGAAGATGGGGTATTTCCACTTGAGAAGTTCTCACCTCACCATCTGATATTAAATAGTTTCTGAAAGGATGGAGCGTTGTGGCTCAACAAGCTTCTTTTACCCCATCGAATTTGAAAAAACGTGTCCGAAGATGGGTAATCCCACCCAACAAGCTTTTTCTCGCCCCATCGGTTATGAAATAGTTTCTGAAAGGATGGAGTGTTGCAGCCCAACAAGCTTTTTTCACACCATCGAATTTGAAAAAACGTGTTCGAAGATGGGTACTCCCACCCAACAAGCTTTTTCTCGCCCCATCGGTTATGAAATAGTTTCCGAAAGGATGGAGCATTGCAGCCCAACAAGCTTTTTTCACACCATCGAATTTGAAAAAACGTGTCCGAAGATGGGTAATCCCACCCAACAAGCTTTTTCTCACCCCATCGGTTATGAAAAAGCTTCTGAAAGGATGGATCCCCGGGGTCTGGGCCCCGGGCTCTGATCCCCCAGTAGAAAGGATGGTCCCCGGCTCTTAAGCCCCACTATTTGATGTATTTTAACCACATCACCTGATCTAATTTATCGTAGAAAAAGCATCTTCACTGTGATACCCTAGAAAAGCGAATTACAAACAATAGAACAAGACAGTTTAACAAGGAAATACTATGGCAGAACACACCCCCCAACCTACAAAGGGCCACCACTCTCACAAGAAACACGGCTTTACCGGCCAGGTCGGCTTTGTCATGGCAGCGGCCGGCAGCGCGGTCGGCGTCGGCAATCTCTGGCGCTTCCCCTACCTGGCAGCCAAGGATGGCGGCGGCCTCTTTATTTTGATCTATCTTATACTGACTTTCACTTTCGGCTTCACGCTGCTGACCAGCGATATTGCGATCGGCCGCAGGACCGGCAAGAATTCCATCAAGGCCTACGCCGAGATGAGCCCTAAGTGGAGTTTCCTGGGAATCCTGACTTTCCTGGTTCCGGTGCTGATCATGACCTACTACGCGGTCATCGGCGGCTGGATCACGCGCTACATCGTGGTCTACCTGACCGGTCAGAACCAGCTGGCCGCGCAGGACAGCTTCTTCACGGATTTCATCACGTCGCCGGGCCAGTCGACTCTCTACGCGGTGATCTTCATGCTGCTGACGGCCTGGATCGTCTTCAACGGCGTTGAGAAGGGCATCGAGCAGTGTTCAAAGATTCTGATGCCTGTAATGCTGGTCATGATCGTGGCGATCGCTATTTTCGCGCTGACGCTCACCCACACGGATGAGGCCGGCGTGACCCGCACGGGACTTCAGGGACTGGCCGTCTATCTGACGCCCAGTTTCGAGGGTCTGACCCTCAAGCGCTTCCTGCAGATCCTGCTGGACGCCATGAGCCAGATTTTCTTCTCCCTGAGCGTTTCCATGGGCATTATGATCACCTATGGCTCCTACATCAAGAAGGACGTGGATGTGAACGCGTCTATCCACCAGATTGAGTTTTTTGACACAGGCGTGGCTCTGCTCGCCGGCATGATGATCATTCCCTCGATCTTCGTCTTTGAGGGCGTGGAAGGCATGAAGGCCGGCCCCAGCCTGATGTTCATCTCTCTGCCCAAGGTCTTCGCCTCGATGCCGAACCTGGGCAGGTTCGTGGGACTCGCTTTCTTCCTGATGGCGGCTTTCGCGGCGCTGACCAGCTGCGTATCGGTACTGGAGACCATTACGGCCAACTGCATGGAGATCTTCCACGTAAAGAGAAAGCCGACGACGATCGTGCTGACACTTGTTTACACCGCTGCTTCGGTCATCATCGCGCTGGGCTACAGCAAGTTCTACATTGAGCTCCCGCTGCCCAACGGCAGTATCGGCCAGCTTCTGGACCTGATGGACTACATCAGCAACAGCTTCATGATGCCCTTCATCTCGATGCTGTCCGCGATCCTGATCGGCTGGGTTGTCGGCCCGGATTGGATCGTAGAGGAAGTCGAGCACGGCGGCCGCAGGTTCGGTCTCAAGGGACTCTACCGGGTCATGATCAAGTATGTCGTGCCGGTGATCATGTTCATCCTGTTCCTGACGTCGGCGGGGATATTGAATATTTGAGGTTTCGTGTATTTATAGTCGGAAAACAGTGAGTTTCTTCCTATTATAAAAGGCCCTGAGCTGAATGCTCAGGGCCTTTATCCGTATCAACGATTTTTTTCTGCTCTGTGCAGTGCTTTATTCCACCCTCTCCACAGTAACGAACTGCTTAAGCGACCGTAAAGTCAACCAGGCCAGAGTGAAGAACAGGACCAGGACCGCACCTGCCGCTGCAGCTTTCTTATCCGCGGGAGCGTTCGCGGGATTGACAGGGACTCCGCTTTCGTCCATCTGTGTAAGTGTAACTTCCCCCAGGACCAGATTGCTGACCGAGGGGTAATTTCGCAGCACAGACTGCAAGGTGTCGTAGGCGTACTGCGGGTCGGGGGACTGCACCCGGAGCGACACAAGGTTGGTTTCCGATGCGGCGGAAGCCGATATGGAGGCAGAATAATCTGCTGATCCTTCCGGCGTCCTGTCTTTCATGTCCTGTTTCACTAAGTTCTTCAGTGTATCGCTTGTAAGAACATAGGGAAATGTATTTCCCATCGTAGTCGTCATGGCGGATTTCCGAACATTGCCGATATCGTTGATCCTTGATACCGAGTTGACGGTGAAAGTCGTGCTGGCTTCGTAATAGGGCGTATAGCGGAATCTGGCGGCGAAGAAGCACAGGGCTCCTCCGACGATCATCAGAGCGATATACAGCCAGGCTTTGCTGAAGAATCCGTTCATAACATCGAAGAACAATCGGACCGGATCTAGGTCGATGTCCATATCGACGATCGTCCCCTTCCGTTCCGGCGACGATCCGGAATTTCTTCTTTTTCCCGCTCTCTTTGTACGGCGGGCGGCGTCGCGCATAAAGAATCTGGCTGCCAACCATACGCAGGCGATCACAAGCGCGAAAACGCCCAGTGCCAGAGCGTATTTCATATTCTGTCGGGCAGGTGAAACTGCCGGTGCTTCGGGAAGCTTCGGGCTTTCCAGGACCACGAGTTTCATGTCTACGATCAGTTCACGCGCTATTTCCTCATAATTGTCAAGTACAGCCATCGCTTCCCGGTAGGCAAGAGACGGAGAATCTGCACGCACAGTTACCTTGAGCAGGTTGGATTCTCCCAGCCTCTCTATGTTCACCGATCCCTGAAAGCCGCTCAGTCCCAAGTCTCTCGCGGCTGCGTTCTTCAGTTCCGCGCCGGTGAAAAATGTCTGCAGTTTATTCGTACTATCTGTCGCGTAGGACTGGTTTTCATTGATGTTTTGAATGACCAGGGTTGCGGACGAGTCATAGGGAAGCGGTTTGAGCATGGAAAACGCCACAAATGATATGAGCGTCACAGAAACTGCGAGCAGAAGCAGGCTGAACCAGTACTTAACAATATAGAGAAATACTCTGTACAGATCGGGGCCCTGCTCTTTTCCGGGGGCAGCTTCGACTGTGTATCTGTCACTTTGCATATTAGTTCGCCCCCTTTTCTGTTACTACTACATAAAGCCTTACTGAATCTGTTACGGTCCCGCCTTCTGAATCAGTGACCGAGTATTTGACGCTGTAGGATCCGGGAATATGTGTATTCACATCGCTTTCAATGCTTACACGACTGATGTCGATCGTTCCGGGCCGGAGGTATGTCTTCGGTTCGAAAGCAGCGTCCTGATCAAGGTAAATGACATAGTCGGTCAGGGACAGCTGCGAATCCGCTCTGTCGCTTTCGGGATTGTAGATTTCAATCGTCACCGGCAGGTAGGAAGCGTCTCCTGCGCTGTTGGAGACTTTCAGAGTGACGTCCAATTCTCCGAAATTGACCCGGTTGAAGTCGCCTTCATACAAGAGCAGTATATTCCGGGTCACATCTCCGTCAAAACAGTCCTCAGCCGTGATTCCTTCAGGAAGCATCCCCGTATTCCGGGGAAGCCGGAGGGGCTGGCTGAAATGAAATTTCGGGGAAGTGTAATCCGAATAAGTCAGTGTTCTCTTTGCATGGCTGACATGTCCGTCTGAGTCCATGGCCGCGTAGGTAATGATCCTGCTGCCATTATCCATAAAGGGACTGATGTTCTCCACGATGACAGAGTCCGTTACATCGCCGTCTCTTGCGTCTGAAGCGGTAACTCCGTTCATCAGGGCAGTTTCGTCGTCCTTTACGCTGATCGTGATCTTATCGTCTTCTATCTTAAACTCCGGACCTGTCCGGTCTATAAGAAACCTCTCTCTGACAAAGAAGACTCCAAATATGATCAATGATACTGCTAACAGGATCACACTCATTATCCTGAGTTTTCTCACAGGCCTGCTCCTCCTTTTATCGCCCCGTTTTCGGGTGTATTCAACCTTCGTTGTTGTTCAGGAATCTCTCCAGGCACCACATCTGCCATTTCTGATTCCCGGTAAATTTGCTCATATCCAGATCCTGTCTGAATTCCGCGCGCACAGGTCCGCTCCAGTTCGCGAAGTACGCGTCCACAGGGCGGGGCATAGGGTTCTTGAAAGGAACAGGGATTTCCGGGTATTTTTTGGCCATCAATTCCCTGATCAGATACTTGGGCTCTCCGTTTCTGACGCGGTCAAGGTCGAGCGGATCTGCCATAATGAGACGTGCGTAGGGGTCAAAATATGGCATGCCTGCAACATTAAACGCGTTGAGATAGCTGCTGGAGCTCTCGATAGCGAAGACGTCATCCATAAACTGCATATAGTCGATCTTGTCTCCGTCTTTGCGATATCTCTCGAAAAGGTAATCCATATCCTGCGGATCGTTCAGAACATCTGCGGGATCAATAAACATATAGCGTTTCTTAAAGCCCTCATAGTCCCACTTGGGGCTGATAAGCTTGTCCATGCCGCCGAAGATCAGATCGCTGCTCTCTCCCACGATGAGCATCTCCACGCCGTCCGCCTTGGCCTGAAGGGCAGCCGCAAGGAGCTGGGGTTCAATGGAATGCACCGGCGCCGCCTTAGCTTTCATTACCGGATCCACATACTTTTCAACGGTGTTCCAGTCAATATCAACATAGTGGAGCTTTAAGCCGTAGTACTTGGCGTAATACTCTGCTCTCGCAAGCTCTTCACTCTGGAAATCGCCGCCCAGGAAACGGAAAGTGTAGGCGTCGCATCCCGGCATATAAGAAGCGCAGATTGCTGAGTCCATGCCTCCGGAGAGCATGATCCCAAGCTTTTTACCCTTGAACGCCTCGAATTCCCTGGCGATCTCACGATCGATGTCATCCGCTGTGTGTACAGGGATCCTTTCCTCCAAAGGAATCGGTTTAATGTTTTCGTGGTGCATTCCCTCGTAAAAATCCTTGTTGTCATCCTCAATATAGCGGAATGCGATATAGGAACTCATACAATACTTCTTATCAACTGCCATGACTTTAATTCTCCTTTTGCTGTACATGATCTATTGAATTGGTGTTCGTCCATCCGCGCACCTTTTGCAGTGCCTGTGTGATCATTGTTGAAGAGACGCCTTTGGTGTAGGGATAATATATGATCTTAATGCCTTCTTTGGCAAACTCTTTCTCATAATTCTGCCACTTTTCAGTTCCATACCAGTCGTCACCGACAAAGAGCATGGTGGCTCCGAGCTTCTTGCACGCTGTCAGCTTGTCCATGTCGTACTGCGGAACAGCGGCGTCAACATATTTAATACTTCTGACGATCTCAATCCTGTCCTCAAAGGGGATCATCGCGCGTTTGCCCTTATATTCAACAAGATCGTCGACAGTAACTCCCACAACCAGCTTGTCGCACATCCCCTTGGCATTTTTGAGCAGATTCAGGTGGCCGATATGAAACAGATCATATACGCCGCAGGTGTATCCAATTGTCATTTTTTCTCCTCCAGATAATCTCTGTATGATTTATTTACATCGTAGAACACTCCGAAGTGTGTGGTCGCCACTTTCTTGGGGGTCATCCAGTCCTTTCCGAAGAAAGTGTCCATGATCCTCTTATAGCCGACCGGCACAGGAAGTTCCAGCATTTCAAACTGCATCGGAATCGAGCTGTCGAAATCTTCTCTCATCCAGATCTGCGATCTCATAAAGGGTACAAAGAAGTATTTCGCCACTCTTTTGGTCTTTAAGGAATTGTACTTCCGGCATTCCTTTTCATACCTGTCATAGTACTTGTCGTAATCGATAAATCTTCTTCCGGGACCCGAGAATATGGTATAAAGCGTCTTCTTTACGGCGTTTCTGAACACCTTTTTCTTGGGCGCCGGCGAATAGACGTCGGAGATCGCCGCGAGTTTTCTCGCCGTCAGGAGATTGCGCGCGATGTTCTTAAGCATTTTTTCCAGGAGCGCGTCGTCGTCGGGAACCGCATCTACCGGGAATATGTCGATGAACATCCCCTGGTTGAACTTGTGAACGCCTTCCATCTCCGCTTTTGAGATGCCTGTAGTATCCGAATTTCTCAGCTGGGCATGCCCGCGCAGCGAGGAGGGATCCGTATATTCCGTCTGGAAGAAATAAGGGTCCTTGAACTCTGTCTGCGCGACCTCGCATAACTTGTCGTATTGATCGCGCATCATCATCAGGTCGATGTCATCGTCCCATGGAATAAATCCTTTATGTCTGACGGTTCCGAGCATTGTTCCGCCATCGGCAAAATATTGCAGGCCGTACTTTTCGCAAACGCGCTGGAACTCGGCCACAAGGTCAAGTTCCACCGCCCACACCTTTTTCATCTCTTCCGATACTGTGTAGTCACAGCGAACTTCCTCCTCGTAAAAAGAGGGATCTATCTGAAGCTTCAAATCTACCATGATAAGCCTTTCTCTTTATCAAATGTCTGAATTCAATATTTTGGCAATGCGCTCGCAGGCGTGTCCGTCGCCATAGGGGTTGGAAGCGTGTGCCATTTCATTGTAGGCCTCTTCGTTTTCAATGAGGTTCCTGAACTCTCTGTAAATGGTTTCTTCATCCGTTCCGACCAGTTTGAGTGTGCCGGCTTCGATTCCCTCCGGTCTCTCCGTGGTATCTCTCATGACCAGAACCGGCTTGCCGAGGGAAGGCGCTTCTTCCTGAATTCCGCCGGAATCGGTGAGGATCAGATAACTGTGCTTCATGAAGTTGTGGAAATCCAGAACGTCCAGGGGTTCAATGATGTGAATGCGGTCGTCTCCTCCCAGTTCTTCGTCCGCGGCGCGTCTCACCACGGGATTCATGTGGATCGGATAAATCGCCTTCAGGTCCGGGTGCTCGTCCATGATCCTGCGGATCGCGCGGAACATATGATGCATAGGCTCGCCCAGGTTCTCCCGTCTGTGGGCTGTGATCAGGATCAGTCTGCTGCCCTTGGCCCAATCCAGTTCCGGATGGCTGTAGTCCTCTCTGACCGTCGTCTGCAGAGCGTCGATCGCCGTATTACCGGTGACATAGATGGTCTTCTCGGATTTGCCCTCCCGCAGAAGATTCTGTCTGGACAGCTCAGTGGGCGCGAAGTTGTACTTGGCAATGATGCTCACCGCCTCCCGGTTGAATTCCTCCGGATAGGGGGAGTAAATGTTGTAGGTGCGCAGTCCCGCCTCCACGTGGCCGACCGGGATCTGCAGATAGAAGCAGGCCAGCGCCGTGACGAAGGTCGTGGAAGTATCTCCGTGTACCAGGACGACGTCGGGCTTAACCTCTTCGAGCACTTCCTTGATCCTGGCCAGAATGTTCGTGGTGATATCAAACAGGGTCTGCCGGTCCTTCATGATGGAGAGGTCATAGTCCGGCACGACGCCAAAAGCCTCCAGGACCTGGTCCAGCATCTGGCGGTGCTGTCCCGAGACGCAAACGATGGTCTTAATGTTCTCATACTTTTTCAGTTCGTTTACCAGCGGGCACATCTTTATTGCTTCCGGCCTGGTGCCGAAGACCAGCATGACTTTTTTCATGAGAGTTTCCTCCAAAACAGTGTTTATATTTTCCTTTGTACAGGCAGGATCAGACTTCCAGGATATCTTTTACGATCCCGTCAAGGTCGGTCGAAGCATAGAAAGTACTGCACGCCGCCTTCATGCTCTCGTAATTCTCATCGATATACTCAAGTGCTTTCTTAACGTCCGGCACTGCCAGCTTCTCGCAGCACAGGCCCATTCCGAATTTCTCAAAGGGGATCTTAAGTCCCAGCACGTTGGAGCCGATCATGGGCAGCCCGTACGCCGCGTACTCATAGATCTTATTTGGCGCGCAGTACAGGGCGTTCAAAATAGAGCTGTTGTCCACCTTGATCGGAATATAAGGGAGCAGTCCGATATCCGCCTTCTGTGTGACCAGCAGGTGGTTGGGAGCCGCGACATAGGGCACATACCTGATATTGGGATGGCGCTTGCACAGTTCTTTCTGATAGTCCGTACTCCCTCCCATGATGTACATGCAGTAGCGGTCCTGCATCTGGTCGATCGCCTCGGCAAAGGCGTCGAGATTGCGGTCCGGCAGGAAAACGCCCTGATACAGGACGATCTTCCTCTTCTCCTTCTCCATCTCCTCAAGAACGGGGACCAGCTCATCCGGCGTGCTGCCGATAGTCATGGAATAGGGCTTATTGGGCAGTACGCTGGGAACATCTTCAAGATCCCACCAGACTTTCTGGATATAGGCGCGGTTCTCCTCGGGAACAACGACCTTCCAGGCCTTCCGGGCGTATTTCTTGATGTCATATTTCAGAAACTGCGCTTTGGGAAGCTGGGGTACATACTCGATCAGTTCCATCAGCTGCATCACATGCTTGTGATCCAGCAAAAGATCGCCCACCTCGCGGACTGTCTCCGCCGTTGTAGTCCAGACGACCTCATTCTTGGGAGCTTCCTGCTCAAAGAGCTTCTTGATCAGGGTCCTGTTCTTGAAGAACAGAGAAATGTCCTTGTACTTATTGGTCTCCGTGTAGTTGTTAAGAGGCCTGTGTCTTACGACTTTTCCGTAGTTGGTCTTGATAAAGCCGGTCTTATCCTTGCAGATGATCGTCACTTTATGACCGTTGTGGACCAGGTTCTCCAGCAAACTGATGACAGGAGGATAGTTCTTTATATCATTACTGTGTACAATTAAGATCCTCATATAATACGCTCTCCAATAGTTTTACAGTTCACGAGTGAGCTTTTTATTCAGAACGGCGTGGACCAGACGGTATCCCGCGAATCCGGTCTTGCGCATAAGGCCGACCAACGCGATCTTCTTGTCATGCTTCTGCCTGCCCCTGGCAGTGACCAGGTCATAGAGGAAACGGGATTTATTCCTGAGGTATCCGTCAAATTCCCGCAGTTCCTTTAATGACTCCTTACCGTCTACAAGTGATACAAGGAGCCTGTATTCGTGATTCAGCGCCATATCCACAATGTTATTCGAGATGAAAGTCCTCATCTCAAAAGACATGCCATCCTTTTCATTCTCATAGAAATCCAGAATGCTCCTGCATACCCGAAGGTGCTGAGCGCGTCTTGCCCTCATATTGTCGATATTGATGCTCTGTCCCTCGTCGCCGATATAGTAGTTGTAGACCGGCTTGTCCAAAAGAAGGACATTCTTTACATAGATCAGATAGTAGATCGTGTATTCCACGTCCACGTAGAAGCACTTCTCATCCATCCGATACGGGCTGTCCTGCAGCATCTTTGTCCTGTAGGCGAGTGCGTGCATCGGCACCTGGATCTTGTCGCAAACAGCGGCGAGCGGCACTTCCTTTCCAAATTCCACTCCCTCTTCTGTCAAAAGATAGGAGGCGTCTTCGATTCGTCCGCCGTTGTCAAAGACATGGTGATAAGGCGTAAAGATGAGGTCTGCCGAGGTCTTCTCAAGCTGCTCGAGAAGATAAAGAAAGCCCTCCCGCTCGACTGTGTCGTCCGAGTCCACCACCTTGAAGAACTTCCCTGTCGCTGCTCCCAGAGCGGCGTTGATCGTCGATCCGTGTCCGCCGTTCTCTTTATCGATCACCTTGAAGGTTCCGGGATATTTGCTGCTGTACTGCTCGGCGATCTCCTTCGTATTGTCCCGCGATCCGTCGTTGACGACGATAACCTCGATCTGATCCATTACTTCAGGGATCAGGAACGAGTCCAGACATCTGCTTATATCTCTCGCGGCGTTATAAGCCGCAACGCTTATCGTCAGTATTTTGTCAGGCATTCTGTGAACGTCTCCTTTCGTAAGCAGAATATCTGTAAGCAATATATCTGCCCTTGATGAATCTCAGCAGCATGTGCTTTCGTATAACAAAACACGGTAAAAATCCGGCCTTTTGGGCACTCACCCGGTCCGCCCGGATATCGTCTCCCATATGGACACACTCAGATTCCCCGATTCCTTCCTGATCTCTCACATATCGGAACAGGCCGCCGTTTTTCTTGCTGCAGCCGCATTCATTTGATACATATAAGCGGTCAAATCCTGTGATCCCGCACTTGTCAAGCAGCTGCCGGATCTGATCGGAGTTCAGGTACATGTCCGAGATCAGATAAACCGGTTTCCCCTCGTCGTGAAGCTTTGAGAGGAAGCGGTCCACGCTCTCCCGAGGCCGGCACAGTTCAATCTCCTGCCGCATTTCTTCCTGTTTGAGCTGTTCCGCCACTAAGGGATCATAGTCCGGCAGGTACCTGTAGATATCATCCAGGGTCACCTCTCCGTTCGCGCTGTCTTTCACAGCCTTTCTTTCAGCGTACATCCGGCAGTATCTGAATAGTGCCGCTTTCTTTTTGTCGCGCAGGACCTGCATTCCCGCCCTTTCAAATACATCCGTCGGGTGGATCGTGCTTCTGGAAATGATAGTGTCAAATATATCAAAGCTGACACAGTTGTGTTTTTCAACTTCCCTTTGGCTGAGCGGAAATATCATAGGCTGTTATACCTCTCACTTTTTGCTGATCAGTGAATACACGTAAATATAGGGCAGGGGAAGCCCGAATGCCTTTTTCATGAATCCGGTCTTCCAGGGACTGTTGTGCAAGTCGTGTTTGAGCTCGCTCAAGCTGTATTTTGCCAGCCCTTTCTGAGGAAGGTAATAATTCTTCTCTCCGTCTTCGATATAGAACTTATCAAAGAGTTTAAAGTATTTCCCGCCGGGATTTCTCCCGAAGTCAACAAGCGGTTTCGTAAGTTTGAGGTACTCTTCCGGTTTATGGCTCATGTTCTGATTAATACAGTCCATCGCGCCTTTCTGGATCCTCTCCACGCATTCTGTAATCTCCGGATCCCTGCCTTCACCGCCGCCCTTGATCACACGGATCGTGCCGTCCGGGTCCTCCGTATATCCTTCCGTGGAGCCTTCCGGTTTCTGGAAGAGCCTCTCGTACATTCCCAGCGCGCAGGTTACGTTCGGGCGGTTTCTCAGGTCCTGATCGTTAAACAGAAGCCCCCTCGTAATTCCCAGGACGCCCTCGCAGGTGTTGATCCCGACATAATAACCGGAAATCTCAGCAGAAATCTTATCGCTCATCCTGACGATCTTTTCCAGATACAGCTGCATGCTGCCGTGCCACCCGATATCGACCACAGCTACTCTTCCGGACATATGCTCCTGAAGCAGATACTTTTCAACAAGGTCGAACTGGATTGCCGCGTTTTGGTGGATCTCGTCACAATACTGTTCAAAGATCGACCGGATCTCGTCATTGCCGCTGAGTGCAGCAACATTAATGTCCTTGTCGAGGTCAAGGTGGTGATCCCGCAGTATGGCCTCTTTGGCGTCGTCAGACAAATTCATGTAAGAGAGCAGTTCCTGCGCGGACATCCTGCTTCTCCCATTAAAGAGTTCGACAAAATCCTTGTAGTCTTTGCAGCCGTACATTGCTGCCCTGATCAATGATTTCCTCGAAAAATAGACATAACGGCACTCCACATTGGAATATGGAAAGATCCCTTCGTACGCCTTCTTCATCATATAGCCGTCCCTTGACAGAAAGAAAAGGCGTGATATCTTGTCTGCCTGGACATTGTCCTCCAGCCAGCAGGCGAAAGCCGTCAGAAAAGGTCCCAGATACCTGTTCCCGAATTCATAAGCTGTTTTTTTCTGTACTTCATTCATGTTCATTCACTGTTTGAACTTCCTGATTCCGGCGAGGCCCCATCTCACGACGTTGATCGCGGCTGTGACCGGGTTTTCCTTCAGGTAGGTTCTGTAAAACTGATACTGTTTTTTGATGAGTTTCTTTTTGTTTCCCGTTGTGCTGCCGCTCAGTACACGGTAATCCGCCAGGATCTCCGGGGTTCCGTACGCCCTGTCCTCCAGAGCTACAATGTCATACCAGTAAGCGTAATCATCCCGGATGCTCTTGAGAGACTCCTTGAGAAAGACCTTCCCGTGTCTGGTGGTATCATACAGCCCGGAAAGACACCCGATATAGTTCATCACCTTCATATCTTTCTTAGTGACGACAGGCTTAGAATGAGTCGGCCTCATGATCTCTTTCGAGTTTTCATCGATCCTTCTGTATGAACAAAAGACACAGACCGCATCCTTTTCTTTCATGAACGCGATCTGCTTTTCAAGGAAATCCGGATGCCAGAGATCGTCCGCGTCAAGAAGCGCGATATACTGTCCTTCGGCTCTTCGGATTCCGTTATTCCGGGCCGCTGCCGACCCTGCGTTTTCCTGCTGCACCAGCGTGATCCTGGAATCTTTCTCTGCGTATTCCCTCACGATCTGGGCTGAATTATCTTTGGACCCGTCGTCCACAATGATCATTTCCCAGTCCGGATAGGTCTGGGAGATGACCGAATCGATGGTTTCCCCGATGTACTTCGCGCCGTTATAGCATGGTGTGATAATTGAAACTAATCCAGGTTTCATCTTGGTCCTCACATTTTCCGGTTTTTGTTTTCATGTTTGACAGCGCTCGATTTGCGCCGCGCTTTTTCAGTGCAGGGCTATAGCCCGCACAATATCCCACAGGATCGTGTATATATTTGTCACCATAGCCTGTGGCAGGAACTGCCCGTAGTCAACTAAATACCGACTGTACCACAGCTGCAGTATCAGACCCATGAAGGGATACAGCAGTATCAGATAAAGGATCGGCCGGAAATAGAATGGCAATTCCTTTCTTCTTTTTAGTCCCAGCGCTAAAAGAGGGGCAGCCGCGATGTTAGCAGCTGCGGAAAATCTCCAGTACTGCGGTGTGGTGAAGATATTGCACGCGAGTACAGCAACGTTGAGCAGGAACAGATAGTCTATATACCTCCTGTACTCTGTCTTGATATATCCCTGCATCACAACGATGAGCAGAATCACCAGAATCGCCAATGACATCATCACCAGACGGTTTGCTTTCTGGAAGCCGCTGTTTAATACCTGTTGTGCCCATGCGCCTGCTCGGTCCCCGGTCTTATAGCCATAGGCGAGTCCGACCGCGCTGTTTATGATCCTTCCCACGGGACCGAATCTCAAGAAGAAGTCGCTTTTGGCGTACATAAAATCAATGAGCGCGGGAATAAAAAGCGTCAGAAAAGCAATGATCAGCTTCCCTTTCCCCGCAAACCGGACCAGGATCCGCAGCGCCAGCAAAAGGATCGCGGAAGGATGTATAAGACATGGGACTATGTAAAGAATATAAACGAACAGATTTCTCTCTTTTTTGACCAGGTCCGCGTAGACGGCCATAAGAGCAATAGCAAAGGCTGATACATTCCTGACATTGTTGATCACAACGAAAAACGGAAGCATGCACAGCCAGAAAGCAGTGCAGTAAAGCGTGTACTGATCTGCCTCCTGTCGCGATGTCGTATCGTTGGTGATCATGGCGGCAGCCCCATACACGCATAGAGCCGTCAGGGCCGGAAGCAGCTGCCCAAGACCCAGCTTCGCCAACACCCAGAACAGGATACTCCTAAGATACAGACTGTCTCCATATAAAGCAAAGACTTCACTCAGCGACCTTTTCGCGCACTCAGCCAACTGTTCAAAATATCGTTCCAGGTCAGGCGATCCGTACGGCTTGTACGCGTACGCGATAGCCGCAAGAGATAAAACCAGAAGATAAGTATATTTCTTCCACAACTTGGGCCTGTAGGCGATCCCAAGTAAATAGACAGCTATTGATAGCGGAGCACTCAGTAGAAGTACTGCTGACACAATAAGGTCCATATTTCTTCCTACTTCTGTTCGACTTTTTTGCTTCTTTTACTGGCGGTAGTCTGTCCTTCCGCGACGCCTTCCGTAGAATCCTTCTCAAACAGGATCTTCACCGTCGCAAAGCAGATCTTTAAATCCTCAATAAAGCTGGGACGCGCGATATACATCAGGTCCATCAGCAGTTTGTCATATGGCGTCGTATTGTACTGGCCGTAAACCTGCGCGTAGCCTGTAAGTCCGCACTTGCACTGAAGGCGCAGATCAAACTCGGGGAGTTCCTTCTTGTACTGTTCGGCGATCTCAGGCCTCTCGGGGCGGGGGCCGACTATGCTCATGTCGCCCTTGAGAATATTGATAAGCTGCGGAAGTTCGTCAAAGCGGCAGGCTCTGATAAAACGGCCCACCTTTGTGATCCGGGGATCCGCTTCTCCGGAGGAGAGTCTCGCTACGCCGTCCTTCTCAGCGTCCATTCTCATAGAGCGGAATTTGAGGATCTCGAAAACTCTTCCGTCCTTGGTAAGGCGCTTCTGTCTGTAGAAAGCCGTACCGCCGTCTCCCCTTATAATGACAGCCAGTATGACCATCAGCGGAGAGAAAAGGATCAGCGCCAGTCCGGAGACAACGATGTCAAAAGCTCTCTTACATATCAGATACTCCGGCGTAGGGTTATATTTCGCCACTCTGAGCATAGGGAGATGGAACAGATGTGCCTGCTCCGCTCCCGACATGATCACGTCGCCGATCCTGGGGATGCACCAGGTCACGATATCCTTGTGGACGCAGTACTTGACGATCTGGTTGCGGTCGTGGCTGTGCAGAGAGCACAGAAATACAGCATCAGCGCCTTCCAGGGCTTGCGGAATGAGCAGCCTCTCCTGCGCGTCTCTTTCCTCCTGGGACAGGTTCATCCAGTTGTCTCCGTAGAGTTCATTGATGTGCAGTTTTCTTATGATCCTGAAATGCTTGTCCAGGCCGTACTGGGAGACCAGAGCCTCCACGCCCTCCAGTTCGTCGTAGATGACTGCCGTCGGGATCGGAGGATTGTTGGCAAAATACCACTTATGCGCGCACACTGCCCACAAGACAATCATAACCACCTGTGCCGCGGCTACCATAAGCATGACCGGTATGTTGGGAAGAAAACGGATCAGCAGCCACATGATGACATACATCATGCCGTCCGCGATCACGGCTCCCAATACCTGCGCGTACACAATCTCAGAGATCGTACTGATATGGATCGTATACCCGGAATACAGATGCGAAAGAACATAGTAGAGAAAGACAAAGAGCGCGATGACCACCCAGTTTCCCTTCCGATAGAAAATTATGGCATATACCTGGTGGGAATAATACTGCATCCACGCGACAGCAAAGGGAATCGAGACCAGGATCACGTCCAGAAGTTTAACAAGCCGCACGACTGTCCTGTGCGCGGTTCTTCCCCTTCCGTCGTTATAGGTCCTGCTCTCCCCCGAGTAGCTGTACGCCGCGGGCTTAGGGGTGTTGTTATTGCTTTGCCTCTTCTCGTTATTTGCCATAATTAGAGACTCCTTATAAATTCTTTGGTTCCCTTTTGTCTATTTTCTACTATTTGACTCCAAAAAGATAGTGCAACTTATAAAAAAGGGATTTGGGTCCAAATTCCGGACAATCTCAGATCACTTTGATCTGATCGCTCTGATGAGTTTCTTATAGCTTGTCTTGCGGTCGAATCGCTCCTCTGCGCACCTTCGGGCTCCTGCTCCCATCCGGTTCCTCAATTCCTTGTCGTCAGCAAGCTCCTTGAGCTTGCTCGCAATGTCCTCCGCGTCGTCGTTGCTGCAGTTAAATCCCATCTGATACTCGTTGATCAGGTTTCTGTACTCCTCACTCTCCTGTGTGTTGATCACAGGAAGGCCTGACGCGGCGTAATCGCCATGCTTGTTGATTATTGTCGCCGCGGAGCTGCTCCTGATCGGATTTACGGTTATGTCACAGGATTTGAGCAGGGCGCACATTTCGTTATAGGGAAGGCGTCCTGTGAACAGGGCGTTCACTTTTTTGCTCTCGGAATACTCCCTGAACTCCTCCATCAGCGGGCCGTCTCCCATGACGATGAATCTGATCTTCGGATCTTTCAAAATATCGAGAGCGTCAATTACGACCGGGATCGTGTAGGAACTTCCCAGCGTTCCGCAATAGCCGAGCCATACTTCTCCGTCCTTCTTCTCGATACTTGGCTTCTCAGCTGCGTACCTGTCGAAGATCTCCAGGTCGGTCCCCAGAAATACCGTTGTGGTCTCCGTGACCTTTTTGTTTACCTTCGCCGCTCTTCTGCAGTAAGAATCCGATACTGCGCAGATTGCGTCGGCGCGCTTGTATATTCCGTTTGCCATCGCCATAAGCGGCGCGAACGCCGTGTCGCTTATTACCGGCACATTGACGAGCATCTTGAAGGCTTCCGGCCAGAGGTCCTGGACGTCAATGACGAAGCGAATATTATTCTTCTGGCAATATTTTGCCACCAGGTCCGGACAGGTCAGGGACGGGACTGCGCAATAGATCACATCGGGTTTCCTGCCGCGCTTTTCGAGGTACTTCACGACATTCTTTCCCCAGATGTGGTGGCTGTAGAAGCGCTTAAGGCACACATTCCTTGGATATCCCGGTTCCTCTATAAAAGTGATCTTGAAAGGCCAGGGATAAGAGGGCTTTCTCCTGCTCTTCTTCGCGTAATGGTAGAAAGAGCTTGTAACAAGCTCCACTGTGTCCTCCGGATCCGCTTCGTCTCCCACTACTCCCGCCAACATCTTGGTCAGGTACAGAAATCTGTCGTTATCCGCCTGGGAGAAGTCCTCACAGAACTCAGAGATGATAAGAATATCCATACATGGTCCCCTTATCCCTGTGACGCGGGAATGTGATACGGCTCAAGAAGATCTCCGGTTTTCTTCCCGATCACCACGCTGTCATACATCATCATGACTACATCCTCTTCATACTGTCCGATGATGCTCTGATTGGTCTCGCCGCGCAGGTTGTTGTCGATAAGTTTGATGAAATCGACGCCCGCGCCATACGCGTGCAGATACGCTCCGCCGAATCTAGGATTGATCTCGGACAGGTAGTATTCACCGTCTTTGTAGAAGAAATCGGCGTCCAGAGGGCCGTTGAATTTAAAGCATTTAAAGGCGTCGAGCACAAACTCGAACAGACGCTCGTCCTTGAAGGAGATCGTCTTGTTGGCGCCGCCTATGGTAGTCGAAATCTTCTTCTTGGAGAAGATGGCTACCGGCTCATGGGAGATGGTATCGACATAGACGTCCGCGTCCAGGTCAAAACATCCCTCGCCCGTCATCAGTTCCTGCGCGATCAGGCTAGGATCTTCCTCAAATGCCGCGTGCAGGGTTTCAATATCTGAGACCTTCCTCGCGCCGACGCTGCCGCTTCCGGTGCGGGGTTTGACGAACACAGGCAGACTCACTTCTCCTTTGTCCAGGGCTTCCTTAACTTCCGCGAAGGTCCCCCAGGTCGTCACTGTCCTTACGCCGTTCTCTTTAAGATATTTAAACATCTCATATTTGTCGAAGCAGAGCCTTGCTGTCTCCGCGTAAGGAGCCAGCACTTCTACGCCGAGCGCTTCGAATTTCTCACGGTTTTCCGCCAGGATCATGATCTCAGGATCGATGAAAGTGGTAACTGCGTTGATCTTCTCTTTTTTGCAGATATCCAGGATCGTGTCTATATATTCAGGTGCATCGATCCTCGGAACCAGATACTGCTTGTCCGCGAAATAAAGGGCGGGGGCATACGGGCTGTTGTCCGTAGCGATGATCCTGGATCCCTCTTCCATAGACAGGCGGAAGTCTTTCATTAACTCGCCGCGGCGTCCTACGCTAAGCATTAAGTAGTTCATTAAACGGTCTCCATCCTGTAATACTCATCCATTGTCATTTGTTTTCGAACCAGTTCAAGCTGCTCTCCTGCCTGCACATAGACCGGCGGGAAAGGCCGGATAAAGGGACCTCCGAAAGTAACTGTATAATTACCCACCCGGTGGTATACGATATGGTCGCCGGCCTTCAGTTCAGGCTTATCTTCGATGACCATCAGTCTGTCGTGGTCCATGCAGGTATATCCGCAGACGACCTGCCTCGGGTGTGACGGCCGCTTAGAATCCGTCGTGTACATATATCCCTTCTTGAGCCACAGGGGGTCGATGTGGATCCTGCTTCCGTCTGTAGTAACGATCCGCCCGTGCGCGGTGTCTTTCACGTCGATGACGGATGTGTGCAGTTCGACGGTTGAGCCCACCGCCGCCGAGCCCGGCTCGAGGATCAGGAACGTCCCGGCCGGATCAATTGCTTTCTCAAGTTCTTCTCTGATTCCCGCGATATATTCCATGGGAGTCGTCTTGCCCGGAACTCCGCCGAAGAAGCCGCCGCCGATATCGATATATGCAGGAGTCAGGTCATAATCTGTGACGATCTTCACAGCGTACCGTGCGATCGCCTTATAGACGCCCAGCGCTCTCGTTATGGAGTTCACATGCATGTGAAGGCCGATCGGAATGTCTCCATAGACTTCCCTCAGTGTCTCGATCGCCTTCAGGAGTTCGCCGTTCTCATAGCCGAAACCGAAGCGGAATCCATCCTCCTGGTATCCCACGTCATGGGATTCGAAAATGGACGGATCCACGTTGACCCGCACTCCGAGAATCCCGTGAACCGCGGGCTTTTCCCTGCAGATAAAGTCAAGTTCGTGCCTTGAGTCTATATTGATGATCGAGCCGCCCTCAAAAGCCTTTCTCAGGTATTCCTCTGTCTTGACCGGTCCATTGAAGACGATTCTGTCTGCCGGACAGCCTGACAGTAAGGAGAGCTGGTATTCCTCGTCCGACACAACTTCCGCGTAAACTCCGTGCGCGTCCATCCACTTAAGGATCCAGGGCAGGGAGTTGGTCTTTACTGAATAGGCCAGTATGGAACCGGGCCAGAGCGTATTCAGAGCTTCCTGAAAGCCCCCGATATTCTCCGCCAGCAGTTTCTCTTGTATGACAAAATATGGCGTTTTCACTAATTCAGTCCTTCTTCTTCGCGCTTCTTTCCTCGTCTAGGAAAGGCTCCACCACGTCTGTGTCCACCGCGATATCTTCTCTCGTGAATACTTTCTTTATGGTCTTGAGAATGATCCCGCAGTCGCCGAGAAAGGTAATATTCCTGACATACTGCACATCATAGGCCAGTTTCTGGTCCCATGTGATCATATTTCTGCCGTTTACCTGAGCAAGGCCTGTCAGTCCCGGCCTCACGTCATGTCTGTGATGTTCCTCTTCAGTGTAGTAAGGCAGATACCGTACGAGCAGAGGTCTCGGGCCGATCAGGGACATCTCTCCCTTGAGGATGTTGAACAGCTCGGGAATCTCGTCCAGGCTTGTGCTCCGCAGGAAAGATCCAAAAGAAGTCAGCCTGACGCTGTCTGGAAGGAGTTCCCCGTTTTCATCCCTCTCATCCGTCATCGTTCTGAATTTGTACAGGCGGAAGATCGTCTCCTTTCCGGTCTCCGGGTCGATCTTGCCGGGCCTTTCCTGTGTAAACAGTACGGGAGATCCAAGCTTTACCCTCACAAGGATCGCCACGATCAGATACAGCCACCAGAACAGGATAAGGACCAAAAGCGATGCCAGTATATCGATCAGCCGTTTGAAAAACAGAGCGTAGGGGCCCCTTTTCATCTTCTCCATGCAGCATTATCCTCCCCGATCTTCCTGCACATTCTGACGCAGCAGCCGGTAATTATATAAAAGACGGGCACATTGAAACGTATCATCGCAAACAGCATTGCTTCTGACAGTTCTGTGATCATGATGCCCGCTATGATCACAGGCAGGATCCAGCAGTGCCTGAAAAGCGCTTCTTTCCCCTTAAACAGGATGATAAGACAGCGTCGTATGATACTGATCTCGAAGATCAGAAAGAGGATCATTCCGGGAAATCCGATTCCGACTCCCACCTGCAGCAGTCCATTGTGCGCGTGGTTGATCGCGTCGCCGAGTCCGGTGGCCTTCTTCAGCCGGCTGGATACGTAGCAGGGTGAAACGCCGAACAGAAAGTGATCCGGTGAAGAGAACATGATCTTGACGCACTCCACCCAGATCTGGGGTCTTCCGCTCAGGTCGTTCATCTTTCTTGTGCCCTTCTCGCGGTCTTCATCGGGCTCCTCTTCAGCCCTGGCCTGTACGTGTTCCGTCTCTCTTTCTCCCGAAGTATGGGCCTTCAGCAATAACTCTGCCTCGTTGAAGGAAGCAGGGCTTGTGGACGTCCGGGGAACCGTATTGGCTGTATCGTCAACCTGATCCGCGACGGCTTCGTTAACCGTATCGGTCGTGTTGGACCCATAGGTTTTCTCCATATACTCGTTGTAAGTCTTGGCGAACATCCTCAGGATCACGCTTTGCAGCGCAAGAACGATCACCACAGTG
Organism: uncultured Lachnospiraceae bacterium; assembly: GCA_902794825.1. Classification (GTDB taxonomy): domain Bacteria; phylum Bacillota; class Clostridia; order Lachnospirales; family Lachnospiraceae; genus CAG-791. The sequence goes on along the minus strand of CADBIU010000003.1, from coordinate 18,438 downwards.
ACAGCGGCAGTGATCAATGCTCCGGCAATGCGGGCCGGCCTCGCTCTGTTTTGCAAAAGGTCCCACACAAAGAGAAAAACCGTGGAGATTATCAAGAACAGCAGAGCCAGAAAACTGGTCCTTGAACCTGATACGATCACTGCGAGAAAGTATACGAAAGTCACGGGCGCATAGATGATCCGTACAGCCCGCCGCTGGGTCAGCAGCATATAGAGACATATTCCGAACAAAAGCAGGTGGGCCGCCGCCGTAATGTTGAGGTTGCCGCCCATCCTCATAGATACACTGATCCTGTCATTTTCCAGTGTGAGCCCCGAAGGGAAGGTAAACAGCTCCATTCGGTAGTATTTATAGACGCAGTACGCGACTATAGGCGTGTAGATCAGCATCATAAAATGGATCATCCACTCCAAAGCGCGCTTAGCGTATTTCCCCATCAGTTCGGCGAAGGGGAAAAAGAGGAAAAATGACAATGAGATCATGAACAGCCGGTTGTCGTTGAACTTGAACAGGGGTTCCCCGTCAATACGCGAGCGCACCGCGCAGCCCAGCAAGTACCAGAACAGGATCAGGATCAGAATGATCTGCTCGAAACTGAAAAGACCGCATGCAAAAGCACGGATCCTGGCAAGCTCCTCCCGATCCGTGAACACTGTGATCAACACATAGACCGCCGCCGCTGCTATAACCGCGACGCCGATCCACTTCTGATATTTAAGATACTGCCGCTCCTTGACTATATACTGAAGCAAGGTATACATGGTAAAGATCATCGTGAAAACAATCGCGGACAAACGCAGTCCTGTCTTGTATACACCCTGAACCTTCTTCAGTTGAGCGCTTTTCTTGTTTTCCATAGGCAAAATATTGATTAGCTCTGCTTATAAAAGCCCCTGCTGTCTCAGGCGGGATGGTATGTGGAAACCATCTTCTCCACCTGTTCCCGTATATTATCGTCGTTGTTGTAAGCTATATACATGAGCTCATGCAGCTGCGCAAGAAATTCATCGGTGTCGAATTTGATCGGCTTTCCGATGTGGATGAGTTCATTTTCGGTTTTGGTAAGGCCCTCTTCCGCCATCAGCTTCTCTTCGTAGAGTTTTTCACCGGGGCGAAGGCCCGTATAGACGATCTTGATGTCCACATCCGGTTTGAAGCCGGACAGGCGGATCAGGTTCCTGGCCAAAGTGTCTATTTTGACAGGGCTGCCCATATCCAGTACGAAGATCTCTCCACCTCTGGCATAGGTACCGGCCAGCAGCACAAGGCTCACTGCCTCCGGGATCGTCATAAAGTAGCGGATAATATCGGGATGAGTGACCTTCACGGGGCCGCCCTTCTCGATCATCTTCTTGAACAGCGGGATGACCGAGCCGTTGCTGCCGAGGACATTGCCGAAGCGCACGGCGACAAACTCCGTCTTAATGCCGCGGAATATCTCTCCTGTACCGTCCCTGTCGGCGTTCTCAACGCCCGAGTGTGTGAACAGCTGCGGGATATCGGCCGCTTTTCCGGCCTTGATCTTGGCGTCGAAGCTCTGGATAATCATCTCGCACAGGCGCTTCGAAGCGCCCATGATATTGGTGGGATTGACCGCTTTGTCCGTGGAGATCAGGACAAAGCGCTCGCAGCCGTGGACCATAGCCGCATAGGCGGTCTTGTAAGTACCGATCGCATTGTTCTTGATCGCTTCGTTGGGGCTGTCCTCCATCAGCGGGACATGCTTATGAGCCGCAGCGTGATATACGATCTGCGGCCTGTATTTCTCAAAGACATCGAAGATCTTGCGGCTGTCGCGTACAGAGCCGATCAGCACCACAAGATTGAGCTCCGGATATTTCTCGCGCAGCTCCAGTTGAATGTCATATGCGTTATTCTCATAAATATCAAAAATGATCAGCTGTGCGGGGTCATGCGCCGCGATCTGTCTGCAAAGCTCACTTCCGATAGATCCGCCGCCGCCGGTTACCAGAACCCGCTTGCCGTTGATGAAGTCGAAGACCTCCTTCATATCGGCCTGGATCGGCTCTCTTCCCAGAAGATCCTCTACGGAGACCTTCTTCATAATGCTGACGCTGACTTCGCCGTTCACCAGCTGATAAAGCCCGGGCAGATTCTTCAGCTCGCAGTTGGTCTCCTTACATATATTAAGGATATCCCGCCTCTCCTCGGCTGTCGCGCTGGGCATAGCCAGATAGATCTTCTGGATCCGGTACTTATCGACATTTTCCAAAATAGTGTCCCTGCCGCCGACGATCGGAACGCCGTCAATATAGCGTCCCCACTTATTGGGGTCATCGTCAATTACGCAGCACACCCTGTCATTGATCTCTCTGGACCGGCGAATGTCGGCGATCAGACTCTGTCCGGCGTTACCGGCGCCGATCACCATTACGCGCCCCACCTCGTCCTTGCTGTTCTGATGATTGGCGAGGAGAATCATGAAGCGATAGGAAAACCGAACCCCGGCCATGAAGACAAATTGGAGCGTAATGCCGATCAGGTAATACGAGATAGGCATTCTCTGGAAAAACGCCGTGATCGCGATCGTGTGAAATGTCCCGGTAATGCATGTCGCCATGATCAGGTGCATCAGTTCCGAATAGCTCGCAAATCTCCACAAGCTCCTGTACAGCTTCGAGAAGGAGAATACGACCAGGCAGAATACCGTATAGATCGGCACAAACCTCATCCAGGACTGCATAAAGTCCGCTCTGATCTGCGAAAACTGGCAGTCAAAACGGAGCCAAAGCGCCATGAAGTAGGACATATTAACTATAATAACATCATATATCGCCAGAAGCACCGCAACTATACGCCAATGGCCTTGCAGCAGGAAGGCGTGCTCTTTCTGCTCGTCGCTCTCCTGCTCAGCGCCTGCTTCCTTAACAAACTTATCCTCCATTACGTCGTTGCTCCCTAAAACCGGCTTTTTCTTCAAAAGGCCGGTTGAATTTATATCTTATACTTATCGATAACCCATGAATTAGACTTATACTCTAATTCGGCCCAAAATTCAAGGTTCTTTTTACCATTGTATTGTATAAGCAGCTTTTTTACCACCAAAACTTTCCTCAGGGCTTAGCCTTCATCTCCTCCATATAGGCCTTAGCGTCCTTAATAAAGCTCCAGATCATGACGATCATGATAATGCCGATCGGGAAAGCGCTTATGATCGACACACTCTGGATATTGTTCATACTGCTCTCCGAGAAGACCAGCGCGATCGGCAGCACGATCAGGAGCAGGCACCACAGCAGAGTGATCATTGTGTGGGGCTTCTCGTTCTCCTCCAGCCTCTTGTAGCTGTAGCAGGCCGCTGTGTAAGCGATCGAGTCGAAACTGGTCGCATAGAACGCGATCATGCAAAACATAGTCAGCACCAGTATAAATGACGAGCCCGGCATGGTATCCACAATGTCGAGGATCAACTGGTAAAGGTCTCCGCTGGCCGCGTACTGCGCGATAAAGTCCGCTTTTCCTTCAATCTGCAGTCCCAGACTGTAGTTGCCCAGAATAATGAAGCTGACAATAGTCGATCCTACGCCGAACACATAGCCGCCCAGCACAGTCTGCCGGATCGTCCTGCCCCGGCTGATATTGCCGATGAAGAAAGGAGCCGCGATACACCACACCATCCAGTAAGCCCAGTAGTAGATCGTCCAGTCCTGCGGGAAGTTGTTGGTCCGCGCCGGATCCGTATAAGTGCTCAGCTCGATAAAGTGCTGGAACATCTTTCCAAGGCTCTGGAATCCGTTCTCCACGATGAACCGTCCCTGTCCGCCGATGACCAGCACGATCGCCAGCAGGCCAAAAAACAGATAGATGCAAAGTTTTGCCAGGAAACTGATTCCCTTGAAACCATGAAGAACTGCATAAGTATAAACAGCGCAAGTGATCAGCAGAATGATGATCGTTACAGCCGTCCGGCTGATGCTGATATTGAACAGCTTGACGATAATACTCGCCATCAGAGGCGTGGCAACTGAAAAAGTGGTCGCCGTTCCGGCCAGCAGAGCGAACAGCGCGAAAAGATCAATAACACGTCCCAGCAGCCCGTTAGCGTTCTTCTCGCCGATCACAGGCTTGCACGCCTCACTGTATCTCTGCCTGTTGCGCTTGCGCACATGCAGCATGAATCCGAAAGCTACCGCGAGTACCAGATAGAAAGCCCAGGGAATGAAGCTCCAGTGAAACAGCGGGAAAACGCCTGCCCACTCCGCGATCGATCCCATCTCCGCGATGTGCGGATTCGTCGCGTACATGACCCACTCCGCAAAAGAATAGAACAAAATATCCGCCGCCAGACCGCAGGTGAACATCATGGAACCCCAGGTAAAGAAATTGTACTGCGGCTTCTCATCCGGCTCTCCCAGCACAATATCTCCGTACTTGGAGAACGAAAGGAACAGCGACACCAGCAGCACTCCCACGCCGATCACAAGATAGTACAGTCCCACCGTATCGCCGAAGAAGAAACGCACCTGCGAAATCACTCCATTCGCCTGCTCCGGGAAAATAAACAGATACACCGCCAGCGCCATGATCAGAATGAACGGCACCAGTGTGATCATCCAGTCGATTCTCTTGCTGTCAGCAGTTACCATGTTATTGCTCATAATATTGAACCTCCATTTCCGGCTTTCCGCCGGCACTCATCCGACATCTGCCTTCCCGGCTGCCGGCATTCATCTGTCCAGGCTGTCCAGATACGTTCTGTAACTCGGATCGGCCTGTGCCAGTTCGTCAATCCCGTCGATCTCGATAATGTCCTCTGCCTGCATCTCCCTGATGCCCAGCCTGTACTCATCAAAATGACAGAACATCACGACATCGTCCCAGAAAATCTGCCTGTTCCCGCTCTCAAACTCCTGCTCCAGGTGTCTGCGCAGCTTCGCCCCATCCTCCGCGGTCCACCGCGAAATACTGTAAAGCTGCCATCCGTGCCGCCCGCCCGTCCTCGAGCAGGACTTCACGACGCCGTCCTCCACGTCCATCAGCCACTCTTTCGTCTCGCCCTCACACCAGACAGCGTTGTACCCCGACAGCGTAAAGTGCGGATTCAGGATCTCCTTATTATAAATAATCTGATCCCCGTCCAAAATAATGCACTCCCCCAGATGCTCCCTCGCCACATACAGCGAACTGATATTGTTGCATGTCGCGTAGTCCGGGTTCTCAATGATCTGTACGCCGGGCTGCTCCTTCGCACATTCGCACGTCTCTTCCTTCGCCCACTCGGCCTGCCGCTCCGCAGCCCACTCAGCCTGCCGTTCCGCAGCCCACTCGTAGAACTGCTCCTTCAGGTGCCCCACCACCACATAAATCTCCGTGATGCCGTTGCTCCTCAGGCCGTCCACCACCGTGTCGATCATCCGCACGCCGTTAACCTTCACCAGCGGCTTCGGCGTCGTCAGCGTCAGCGGGTACATCCTGTTGCCAAAACCCGCCGCCATTATGATGGCCCGCTTTACAATATGACTCTCTTCACACATCTGCTGTGCCTCCTTGCTGTCTCACTACCAAATGGTTCGCTGCGCTTTCCTCTCGCCTTCTAGTCCACCCTGCTTCAATGATCAAAATATCGTTTTCATTAGTTTATGCATTTCTTCTGCATAAAACAGAATAATTCTGTATATTATGCAAAATTTTCAAAAATTTCAGGATTCAAAAGAAAAAAGGGTTTTAACAAAGGTGTATGCCTCATACAGAAAACTGCATAAATATTCATTGAGCACTCTCGTCTCAATCAACGAGATTTCGAACAATCAGAATACTCATCAATCCCACGAATCCGCTGACTCCATCATTTCCTTAGCCGCCCGATAGAAATCCTTCGCATAGCGATACTGCCTCAAATTGTACTCTCCAAATTCCACGCCAAGCTTCCTCTTATACTCGCACCAGTTCGACCACAGCAGGCCGCACATCGCAATATAGATATAAATCTTGGTCCGCGTCGAACGATTGCATCGCCCTTCGAAGTAAATATCGATCAGCCTGTCGCATTCCTGCCGATTATACAGGCTGTAGATGCAAAACATAGCGATATCCACATGCGGATCCTGCATCCCCGCGTATTCCCAGTCGGTCAGCTGAAGCTGCTCGTCTGAAGAATCGCCAGCAGCTCCATAAAAAAGGAAATTATCCGGCACCGCGTCGATATGTGTCAGACACCAATCATGGTCGAGACTCTCCACATAATCGCACAGACTCAGCACTTTCTCCTTAGTCCGCAGGTAATCCCTGTAAATAGACGGCGCTCCGTCCCACAAAGATTCGTAGAACTCAATCTGCCTGCATAAATCGAAGGTATGGTCCACAGAAATTCGCATCTCGTGGAAGCCCCGAAGTTTTTTCATACAGCGGCGCAGGTCGTCTTCATTGGAAGGATCGCAGACCCTCACATTTTCGAGAAAGGCCGTGATCTTATACCCGTTGTCCGGATTGATGTAGACGGGATCGTCGCAGAGGCCGAGACCGCTGATCGCCTTGTAAACTTCCGCCTCCTGCCGGCGGTTGATAAGCTTGTCTGTTCCTTCGCCGGGGATCCGCATGATGTACTTGACGCCCTTGACGCTGAAGAGGAAACTTCTGTTGGTCATGCCCTTCTTGAGCACGCTTATGTCTATGATATCGCTTACGCTGCACCCCAGAGCCTCGCATATCGTGTGGATCGCGTCGGACTGAAGGTGGTTGGAGCCGGAATCCAGCTCACGGAGCTGCTCATAAGTGTTGATCTCGACAAAATCGGAGGCGCTCACTATTTTGGCCTGAAGGATCATGCGGTCTCTCTGGAAATGGGGTTTCCCTGAGAAATCGGGAGAAGCCTGCGCGCCAGAACCGCCAGGAACCTGCACGGCAGAACCGCCTCCGTAAAGCGCTCTCTCCCAAAACTCATCGTCATAATCCTCGTCCGTGTCCATCTTCCTGAGATTCTCCCGGACGATAGTGGCCTCTCTTCCGGTCAGGTAGGCAATTCCGATCATGGCGTTTCCGGCTTCTTTCTCGGAGATCGTCACGAGCTCGCGCTTTCTGTTGACCCGGACAGTGCTGTCCTCGTCCATCCTGTCGCTGACCATATACCAGGAATAAGGCTCTGTGCGTGAATAAGGGTTGACCGCGCACCAGATGTCACAGGGGATGATGTAGGAGTTGTCGATCCTGCCGGCGACATAGGCGAGGGAGTGGAGGTTGTTCCTCCTCGAATACTCCGAATTGACAGCCAGGTCGACGCCGAACTCGTCGATCAGGTACTCAAAGCTCTCTTTCATAAAGCCTACCACCACAGTGATGTTCGTGATTCCGACCTCGTGGAGCTGGCGGATCGTCCGCTCGATCAGGATCTCTCCGTTGACTTCGAGGAGTGCTTTGGGGGTCGACGTGTTGATCGGAACCATCCTCATGCCAAAGCCTGCTGCCAGGATGATGGCGTTGCGCGGCGCTTTGGCGAGGATCTCCTTCCGCGCCTTGTCGGTGAGCTGCATATTGTTGTCCAAATAGCCGTCCTGAGCAAGTTGACGCAGGGATTTATTGACGCTGCCGACGCTGTGGCCTGTGGTTTCCGCCAGGATCCTCTGGTTAATGAAGGGCTCCTTGTATAGAATATTCATAATTTCTGATTCATATGCATTCATGAATTGTCTCCAAATCTATTTTTGTGAACACGTATCTAAAAATTAAGGGGATGGGATGTCCCATCCCCCGTCAAATCCTATTTCAATTACCAATAATACACTATTTTCCGTAATCATGCAACATCGTCTTCCGTGCGGAACGCCTGGCGCAAGCGCAGGACTGCCCCGGGCTCCGCCCGCAGTACGCTCAATCTGCGTTCAGCACGCTTCCAATCGCCTTACATCCGAAATTGGAGAGGGTCCCCATTCCTTTGCGAAGGATCGGGAGCTGCGCATAACCCTTTCTCACCACGTAGACATAGCCGTCCGCTAATCTCGCGAGGAGGCCGCTGTCCGAGATGGAAGCACTCGCCGGGGAGTCGATCAGAACATAGTCGAAGTCCGCTTCCAGCTCTTTGAAGAGCTTCACTGCCGCGGGGCTGCTCCACAGAGTCGCTGGGTTCGCGCTCAGTTTACCGCCCGGAAGCAGGGTCAGATTGTTGTGCTTTGTATAAGGGATCATTACGTCTTGCGCCTTACAGCCGCCGGACAGCAGGTCCGACAGTCCCTTCTCCATCTGAGGCATCCCCAGTATAGAGAGGATAGAAGGATTGCGAAGGTTGCCTTCTACAAGAGCCACTTTTTTCTCCTGGCCTGCAAGAGCTATGGCAAGATTAACCGCTGTGCTTGTCTTTCCCTCGCCGGCGAGAGCGCTTGTGATCAGGATTGACTTCATCTTGTTTTCCTGCGCTTCTCTCTCAATGCGGCTCAGAATTGTGTGCACGGCGCCGACCATCTCTGTCGATACGCCTTCCGCGTCGATGATGACAGGACTCTTTGCGCCAATAAACCCGGCGCGCTTTGCTTTGGGCAGGACTCCCAACAGTTCAATTTTAAGCAGGCGGGGCATATCCTTTCTGTTCTTTATGGAATGATCGGAAAGGCTCTTGAGAACAAGCCAGATCAGTTCAATCATTAATGCCAGAAGAATTCCTGCTGCCGCCGCAAGTTTGTTGGAAATCCTCCCGGAAGGTGATGTCGGGAGGCCTTCATCGCTCAGGACTTTGACCTCGATTTCACCGAAGGCCGGTCCGGTAACTTTTGAAACATTGCGCATCAGCGACTGGAGCGTGTCGTAAGCGAGCTGGGGATCGTCTGCTGTTACAGACAGGCTGACTATGTTGATAGCTTCCTGTCCCGCCGCGTTAATTTTCACGTTGAAACTCTTGCTGCCGGCGTAGCCGAGCTCATCCATGACAATGCTTCTGAGAGCGTCGCCGGTCATGATCTCGGTGAACATCAGGCTCAGTTTGACTATGATGGAATTCTTTTCTGTACCGGTCTTGTAGCTCGCGCCCGTGACTCTGTTGAAAGTAAATGACGCTCTTGCCGTGTAGACAGGCGAATAGGCGAGTTTTGCACCGGCAAAAAATACCGCGCCGCTAAGAACAGCCAGTATTACAAGCTTTGCGGCGTTGCGCTTCAGCTGTACGAGCATTCCCTTGATCAGGGTGATCAGATTGACCCTGATTCCTTCATTATTGTCAATATCAACTGTCTTATCCCACATAATGACCTCCCTTGCCGTGCCTTGCCGCATCGGCAGTGATGTCGCTTCTGCGCGCGTAATTGAACGCGCAACCGAGCATATGGCTGCTCTCACCCAGAGCCTGGACAGCATTTGCTATGTCCGCAACTTCCGCGAAGTTCTCGCGGACAATAAGGACAGACGCGTCGGTCATCATTGCTAGCTCTTCTGCCGCGGACAGGTCGTTCACAGGCGTGCTGTCTACAATAACAAAATCGGCCTCTTCGCTGAGGCGTCTCAGGCATTCGCGGATCCTTGCGCCGCACTGGTAAATAGTCTGCGGGGCTGCGCCGCGAACAAGGAGCGCAGAGAGCCCGGTACCGGGCACATTGACCGCTGCCGAAACGGGATCGTCTGAGGCTCCGCTCTCCAGATACTGCGCGAAATCGGTGAACTGTGCATCTTTCATGTTCAGTATCCCTGCCAGGGAAGGTTTGCTGAAATCCATATCCGCCAGCACAACTTTGCGGTTCATCTGCGACAGTGCCAGCGCGATATTTGCCGCTAAAGTCGACTTGCCCTCATCTTCCAGGGCTCCGAATACGAGGAGCGTCTTTTCTCCTTTTTTCTCCATTTCGTTCATCAGGCGGATCGCAAGACTGCGCACTTCCTCGGAATATCCTGCCGAGACCGAAGGATCTGTGATGAGGATCTCTGATTTATTATTAAAGAGTTTTCTTTCCTTCGGTATCACTGCCAGAAGTTCCGTTTCGAGCTTGGGCGCTACTTCCATGCTATTGCGCACGGTATATCTCGCGGATGAACGCCAGCTCAAAAGAGTACAGATTGCGAAAAACGCCAGTATTCCGACAGCGATCGCAATCTTTCCGGGCCGGGCGTTTATAGGGGTCTCAAAAATCCTCGGTTCTTCCACAACAGTGATTACAACACCACCCATCAGTTCGTTTCCGGACTCGGAGAGACTTTTAATGACTGCCTCCTCTTCCAGCAGAGAAACTTCCGGCGAACCGGATGTGACGTAGACTTCAAGGAGGTTGCCCTCCCCCAGCGTCGATGCGCTGATGCTCCCCTCAAGATCATCTTTGCCGAGTTCCTGGGCTGCCAATGCGCGGATTCCTTCCATAGTGACAATACTTTGCAGCTGGGCCGCGCTGTCTCCGGCTGTATTAAAAGCGGCGAAGAGTTCGGTCTGTCCGATGTTGTTGAGGTTTGTATCTTCGTTTATATTCTCGATCGCAACTGTGGCTGTTGCCCGATATACAGGCCGGTATCGGATAGAGAGTCCGATATAAGCAAGCATAGTAACCGACGCCGTAAGCAGCAGGACAGAAATCCATTGGCTCATTACGTCGCTGAGAACGCTGTATACATCCAGCTTGTATTCGTGATCAGGGATACGTCCGGCTGCGGTTTTATTCTCACCCATTATTTAGCCCCTCCTTCCTTGACCACTACATACATTCTTACTGTTCCGGTACCTGTCTCGTAGACACTGTCTTGGAGTGAAACGGAAACTTCATAGCAGCCGGGAGTATTGGTATCCACGCCCCCTGAAATTGTGAAGCGATTCAGGTCGATCGTCCTCTCCTGTCCCTTTTCGTATTCTTCCACTACTCCGTAGGTGCCGGCCTCTTCGACCGGGGTATATTTTGCACCGTTGATCGTGACATTGTTCAGATGATCCAGCGCGTTGAACTGCTCTCCCTTATTGATGTACAGAAGATAATTATCGAGGGTCAGCGCGGGCAGCTTGTTGTACGCCTGAGCAACGTATATCTCATAGTTGACGGGGAGTTCAAAACTTCCGCCTGTACTGTCGATCACCTTTACCCTGGCGGGATAGAAACCTGCAAGCCTCACGTTTTTGCTTTCTGTGAATAGGACTCGGATTTCCGATGTTATATCCTGCCCCCAGCAGTCCTGCGCTGTGAAGCCGTCCACCAGGTTAGTGGTTCCTGCCGGGTAGGCAAGATTTTTGGACAGAGTCAGTACCGGCGCTGTGTAGTCTGTGTAGGTCATTGTTCGAAGCGCATGGCTCACATTTCCGTCTGAGTCAAAAGCCACATAACTGACCTTTCTCTCCCCTTTTTCGTTCATGGGGCCTACGGACTCCACATGTACAGAGGCAGTGATGTCTCCGTCGCCGGCGTCCGAAGCTGTTACGCCCCTGAGAAGGGCTTCTCTGCCATCATTGATGCTGACTGCAATGCTGTCCGAATCCATTGTAATCACCGGACCCGTCGAATCTTTTGCGACTTTTTCCTTAGCTATATATCCTCCGAAGAGAATTGCAGACAGTATGAACACAATAATGCTCACAATTTTCAGCTTTTTCACTGATCATATCCTCCAATGTCCGGTCTACAGATACTCTTTGTAAGAGCGGTCTGTGTCAAAGATGATATCTCCGTGGTCCGAACTGCCGACCACGAATTTCTGCCATTCGCCGTATGTCTTTGTCAGGTACTCGGTGTACCCCGCAGGGATCTTAATTGTAATAAATTCGAAGGGAACCTCAAGCGCTTCTCTGTACCACGACTTTTCCCATACGCAGGATTCCGGGTCGTCAGCCCAGAGGCGGTATAGATTGGCGATATAAAGCGTCTCCTTATTCCTGTAGGCGAGCTTGGCCTTCTCCATCTCCCTGAAGTACTTGTTGTTGTACTTGACATGGAATATTTTAATCGCGATCTGAAGCGCGTGGGCGACATACCACCTGAATCCGATCCCGGGATTCCCGGAGAAAAAGAGCTTAGCGTAACTGACGGAATTATTCCGCAGTTCCTCGATTCTCCGAACCATCTCCTCGCGCTTTTCGACGTCGTCGGGCACATTATCATAGGGGAAAATATCGATGAATATTCCCTGATTGAAAGAATAGCGGACCTCCTGCTCTTTTTTTAGGATGCCTGTCGTCTCCGAGTTTCTGAGCTGGGCGTGGCCGCGCCCCGAACCGGGATCCGTCTCCTCTGTCTGGAAGAAGTAGGGGTGCCTGAATTCCTTGGGCGCGATCTCGCATAGTTTCTCGTAATCCGACCGGCTTATGGTCAGGTCGATGTCGTCGTCCCAGGGAATAAAGCCCTTGTGGCGGACCGCTCCGAGCATCGTCCCGCTGTCCGCATAGACAGTCAGTCCGTACTTATCGCAGACGCGGTTCAGTTCCGCCAATAGATCCAGCTCCACAGCCCATATTTTCTTCCGCTCCTCAGTGACGGTAAAGCCGTCTCTGACTTCCTCATTCAGATAGCCTTCCGGCAGTTCTATTTTAAGATCAACCATTGTCTTATACTTCCTTATTTATCAAGCAATGAGTTTTCCGTACAGCAGGCAAACATGACCGCGATCGCGAAAAGAGGCCAGAATAACAATTTGTACAGGCAGGGATCAAGAAAGCTCAGTACAAAAAATGATATCTGCATTCCGTAAGATGTTGTATTGAGCGCCATAAGGAGCGGTTCGCGGTTCGACTTCTTTTTGTTCACCCTGATCAGCCGAATAGTCTCCCTGAATATCAATATCATCGGTACCATAACAAGTAAGAATCCGACGACTCCGGTCTCGCACAGCAGCTGAATGTAATTATTGTGGACGTTATTCAGATCGCCCATAAAGGCGGGGATGTACTCTTTGAAATGTCCCCAGCCGATTCCAAAGACAGGATTATCCTTAAAAAAAGACAACGCGATCTGCCACAGGATCGTTCGTCCGGAGGTAATATCCTTCTGCACGCCCGTCCCCTGTATTATATTGATGAGACGCTCGGCAAAAACCGCATAGCGTTCCATGTATTCGGTCTTTGCCAGATAAGAAACGCCTGTCACGCCGAGGATCACAAGTACGATCATCGCGATCAGGATCCTCTTTTTCTCCCTCCAGGTACTGGATCCCATGTGCATAAAAAAGCAAAAGATAAGGCCTGTCGCATAGGCAAGGAGTTCGCTCTTTCTGTTTACAAAGAGCATTCCAACTACGCTTATAGCTATACAGATCCAGTAGAGCCACCTGAACTTAAGCTTCTCTTTGTATGCCAGTATGAGATTGAAACAGATCAGTCCGCACAGCGTAAGTACATAGTCGATAAAAACGATATTCCCGCCCAGAGTGATCCCATATCCGTCTTTAAGGAGCCATTCATTCGTGTACCGGGAATGAGCGGAGATGTGAGGCCTGACATAGTTTAAATACAGTGATGGATTGAACCTTACGGCGACGACGTAGAGTGAGATCAGAATCGAGAATACGATCAGGATCCGGAAAGCCGCGGGCAGTTCCGACCGCCTGACATCTCCAACCAGCGCGATCACGGCGCAGATCACAATACCAAGCACAAAGGCGATACTTGAGGAGTCCACGCTTCCGGACAGTATCAGGATCGACAGATTCAGCGCCAGTATCAGATACAGCGCTTTCATCCTTGTTACGCGCAAATTATTGTTCCTGAAGATCAGATAGATCAGGGCCACATACATGAGGGCGGCGTATCCGAAGATCATCCTGATCCCGAAATCATCGTACACAAAGAACGTTATTGTAAAGAGCAATAACGTCGTGAAAAGCGGTATTTTGGGATATACGTCTAAAATCCTGGAATTCATTTATTCTTTCTGCCCTGAAACCATATCCAGAGCCTTGGTCAGCGCCTTTTTCGTGTAACTGCCGCCAATCAGCCTGCGGGAGATCTTTCTGGCGTTCGCTTCGATTTCCCTGTAGCTGCTCTCACTCATATTCGCGACCGCATCGCGGATCTCGCTGATCCGGCTGACCGTGATGCCGACATTTTCTTTCTTTACAAAGTCAGCGATCGCGGCCTGGTCCCATACGATAACAGGCAGGCCTGAAGAAAGATACAGGGAAAACTTGTGGGGATTATTGATCTTGAGATAGCTGCCTGAAAGTCCGTCGCAGGTATCGCAGGTCGTGCCGTCCCAAACAAGGCCGAAGCTGCCCTGCATCTTCTGCGTCAGCTCCTCGGGATCGAAAGCGCCGATATAGTGGATGTTCTCCCTCCCGTCGTCCTCGAAGTCCACACCGTAGAGGTTGAACTCCTGGTTATCCGGCAGCGAGTAAACATATCCGACTTTGTGCCTTCTGAGGTTGCCGGCGATGATCACAGGTTCTGCGATGTTTCTCGAGACATAACCGCTGTCCTGATGGATCAGGTAGTCGAAAATCCTCAGGGAGATCATCTTCTCCTTCTTAACGCCCATGCCTGCAAGAAACTTCATCATCTTTTTGTTATGAGCAATGACAGCGTCGCCGCATTTGATGATCGAATGATCCTCGTACTTGACCTTGGCGACTTTGAGCTTGGACAGCAGCGATTCGTTGTTCATGCGGATGTAGTCGATGTCGTGGATCAGGATGATTACCTTTCCGCCGCGCTTCTGCAGCTTTTTTAGCATTCCCGGAACGCCCACCGGATGGTGATTAAGCGGATACTGGATCAAAACAGTGTCGCCTTCTCCAACCTGAGCAAGGGCCTTGCTCCAGTCCTCAGACAGCTGCGCGAGCGCTGTCAGGAATCCTTTTTTATTTCTCAGGGAATAGTCGTACTCCACCTCGATGGGGGAAAAACCCATTTTTTCAGCGATCTCGTTGATGTCTTCCCTGGCCTTGGAGCCGGCTGTCTGCTTAACATCCTCGTTAAAAACCGTTTCCTGAATGTAGTAATTCATATCTTAGCTGTCTCCTTAAGAGTTTGTATAATAGCGGCGCTCACTTTTTTGGTCCAAACTCAACTTCCATGATCATATGACGTTCTCTCTTCTCCACAGGAGGCGGCGTCATATAGTCATCCCCGTAAAGATTGGACAGGTACAGGTCTGTGTTTCCGGGCAGATCCACAGCTCTGCCCTCAAACTCGCCCTTGGATACGGGCACATAAGCTTCTCTGGGCAGGATCTCGCCAAAATAGTGCTTGCGCCCCGACGGAATCCCCAGAAGCTTCGTCTCCTTGGGATACTGGAAAGCCTTATCCACACGATCCGCCCATTTCTGGAATTTATTGAAAGAGAAAAGTCTTCCGATGATCATCCTTCTCTTAAACTCTCTCTCTCCCTCCGGAGTCTTGCACATGTATCGTCTCATGTACTCATCGCACTTCTCGTAGGTCTCTTCATAGCTGGTGATGAACATCAACGCTGTGCACCAGAGCCCCTTGAGCGCCCTGTGGACCGGGTTCTCCGGAATATTCTCAAGCAGGAACATATCGATCTTGATCTTGTTCAAGTCTTCTTCCGGATTCTCGCCCGTCTCGACCATCACTGTGTCCTTGACGAGTATCATCGGGAAGCGGTTTCTGGCGTTTCCCTTGTAATTGGGAGACGACAAAATATACTTGTCCCCCATTTCCTTGTCGAAGATCTCCTTGAGCCGTTCAAAATCTTTCCTGGTCATAGCAACGTCAAGGTCGTCGTCCCACGGAATATAGCCCTTGTGGCGCACGGCTCCCAGACATGAACCTCCCAACAGCATGACTGTGAGACCGTTTCGCTTGCAGCAGTCAGCCAGATCCAGGTAGGTCTGAAGGAAAACGCTTCTGAGTTCCTTTATTTCTTCCTCTGTCATCTGACGGAGCAAGTCGTCGTCAGAGAGGGAATTCATCAGATTTTTGTAAGTTTTCATATTCTCCGGTTTCTATGCGGGTCCGCCGCATCACTTAAAGCATCTGTGGATGATGTCGATGACAATATCCTGCTGCTCGGGCGTCATCTTGTTGTCCGAGGGCAGGCAGAGTCCGCGCCTGAAGATATCTGCGCCGACGTCGATCCCGCCGCCTTCTATATAGGCGTTGCTGCGCGCGCGTCCGTTGCCCTCTACGGTGATAAAGGGATTCATCCTGTAGATCGGCTGCATGTGCATCGGCTTCCAGATCGGACGTCCCTCGGCGTTAAAAGCAGCCAGCGCCTCAAGGATCTCGTGAGGGGAGCTCTTTCCGCTCACGCTCTTGTAGAGATAGTCCTTCTCGCCTCTGACAGAGGGTGCCATAGCGTACTTGTCGATCAGTATGCAGCTGAGCCAGAAGTTGGGCTGTGCGTTCTTTCTGTCCCAGGGGTTCATGCTGACCGGCAGGTCGTCAAGTCCCTTCTCATATCTCTCCCAGATTGCCTTCTTCTGCGCGATGTGCTCGTCCAGATAGGGGATCTGGCCTCTGATCACTCCGGCAATGATATTGCTCATGCGGTAGTTGTAGCCGATCTCCTCGTGTTGGTACCAGGGAGCGTCCTCGCGGCTCTGAGTGGACCACTTGCGAACCTTCTCCGCGTCCTCCTGGCTGTTTGTAAGGAACATTCCGCCCGCGGATCCGGTGATGATCTTGTTGCCGTTGAAACTGATCGCGTTGTAATTGCCCAGTGTTCCGGTCTCGACCCACTGGCCGTTCAATCTGTATTTCGCCCCCAGGGATTCGGCCGCGTCCTCCACGATCAGCGCGCCGTGCCTGTCACAGATCTCTTTAATCTCCTGCATCCTTCCGGGTGTGCCGTACAGGTGCGCGATGATGACAAGTTTAACGTCCGGGTAGATCTCGAAGGCCTTCTCCAGCGCCTCCGGGTTCATGTTCCATGTGTCGTACTCCGTGTCGATAAAGACCGCCTCGCCGTCCTCGTAAGCGACGGGATTGATGCTGGCGTCAAAAGTGCAGTCAGAGCAGAAAACCTTGTGCCCCTGCAGCGTGCCCTGGTTGGGCTTCGCCTGTCCGTACAGCTTCTCTCCCGCGAGCTTGGTAGCCATATGCAGCGCGGATGTGCCGCAGGAAAGACCAACCGCGTACTTCACGCCTACATACTCGGCGATCTGCTGCTCAACCTCATCTATATTAGGTCCTACTGTAGAAACCCAATTCGTCTGTATCGCTTCATCCACCCATTTCTGCTCATCGCCGTGCATCGTAGGGGAAGACAGCCACAGTTTGGATTCAAACGGTTCGATCCCTTCAAATGCGGGATTATTAATAAATCTGTCCATCAGGATCCCTCCATCATTTATTCCATTCGACTATAATAGGCGCATAATGCCCAATTGTCAAAACATACTTCCTCAAAATGATTGTATTATAATTCTCATCAATAAAAAAGAGCAAAAAGAAAGGCAGTGAAGAAACGAAAAATCATTTCTTCACTGCCTTAGTTTTCATTTTACTGCGATTGCAGCCGGTCCGCCGCTGTGATTGCAGCCGGTCCGCCGCTGTGATTACAGCCGGTCCGCCGCTGTTTTGGCAGGCCTTGCCGCGAATTACAGCTGAGGGCCTGCGGCTACGAGAGCCTTGCCTGCCTCGTTGGTCTCATACTTCTTGAAGTTCTTGATGAAACGGCCGGCCAGATCCTTAGCCTTCTCATCCCACTGTGCAGCCTCCGCGTAGGTGTCGCGAGGATCGAGGATCGCGGGATCAACGCCCGGAAGCTCGGTGGGAACTTCGAAGTTGAAGTAAGGGATGGTCTTTGTGGGAGCCTTGAGAACGTCGCCATTGAGGATCGCGTCGATGATGCCGCGGGTATCCTTGATGGAGATGCGCTTACCGGTTCCGTTCCAGCCTGTGTTCACGAGGTAAGCCTTCGCGCCGCTCTTCTCCATTCTCTTGACCAGCTCCTCGCCGTACTTGGTGGGGTGCAGTTCCAGGAACGCCTGGCCAAAGCATGCGGAGAATGTAGGAGTGGGCTCTGTGATGCCGCGCTCTGTGCCTGCCAGCTTAGCTGTGAAGCCGCTCAGGAAGTAGTACTGAGTCTGCTCAGGTGTCAAAATAGAGACAGGAGGCAGTACTCCGAAAGCATCCGCGCTCAGGAAGATCACGTTCTCAGCTGCAGGGCCTGCAGAGATAGGATTGACCTTCTTGACGATGTTCTCGATGTGCTCGATCGGATAAGATACACGAGTGTTCTCGGTAACGCTCTTGTCAGCGAAATCGATCTTGCCGTTAGCGTCTACAGTTACGTTCTCAAGAAGAGCGTTTCTTCTGATCGCGTTGTAGATGTCGGGCTCGGATTCCTTGTCAAGGTTGATGACCTTAGCGTAGCAGCCGCCCTCGAAGTTGAAAACGCCTTCGTCGTCCCAGCCGTGCTCGTCATCGCCGATCAGCAGTCTCTTGGGATCTGTGGAAAGGGTTGTCTTACCTGTGCCGGACAAACCGAAGAAGATAGCTGTGTTCTTGCCTTCCATATCTGTGTTCGCGGAGCAGTGCATAGCAGCGATGCCCTTCAGAGGAAGGTAATAGTTCATCATGGAGAAGATACCCTTCTTCATCTCGCCGCCGTACCATGTGTTGATGATAACCTGCTC
>CADBIU010000002.1 GCA_902794825.1 uncultured Lachnospiraceae bacterium | reverse complement strand
AACTGCAGTTTCGGCGGCCATGACGCCGGCCGGCCGGAGGTTTGACCAGAAGACGGCGCGCAGGTATGCGAAGCTTGATCATCTGATCCTGATCTGCGGTCACTACGAGGGCATGGACGAGCGCATTTACAGCCATGTGGACGAGCAGATCTCCATCGGAGACTTTATTCTGACAGGCGGAGAGATCGCCGCTATGGCGGTGTCGGACGCTGTGATAAGGCTTCTGCCCGGCGCGATCCGGGACGGGAGCACTTCGGAGGAATCCTTCGAAAACGGCCTATTGGAGTATCCGCAGTACACGCAGCCGGCGGTCTACGAAGGCGAAGCGGTACCCGAGGTCCTTCTTTCGGGACATCATGAAAAGATCCGCAGATGGAGGCTCAGGGAGATCTTAGAAGAACTGGCAAAAGAGAGAAAATGAGACGGGGAATTTTCACCGTCTCTTTTTTTATATATAATGGATATATGAGAGGAAGGAGGGTGCATCGGCATGGAACTGATCAAGAGTGAGTATGGCCTGAATACTATGCAGCTGATCGATCTGCTGATCCTGATAATGGTGAGCAGCGGCGTGTGCGGTTTTATATACGAATTGTTCTTCTACAAGATCGATACGGGAAAATTTGTCAAAAGAGGGTCCAGTTATGGTCCGTGGATTCCGATCTACGCATTCGGAGGCCTGGCGTACGCGCTCCTGGTATACCGGTTTAAGGACAAACCGCTTCTTGTCTTCCTGCTGTGTGTGATCGTGTCAGGTCTTCTGGAGTACGCCACAGGATGGTTTCTCTACAATATCTGCGACACAAGACTGTGGGATTACAACACAGAGATATGGAATTTCGGAAATATTGGAGGGTATGTCTGTTTTCGGTCAGTTTTAGTCTTCGGCCTCGCCGGGCTGATGCTGATCTATGTAGTGATCCCGATGCTGGTAAAGATCATGAATCGGTTTGATCCTGCTTTAGTAAATAAAGTGTGCCTGATCCTCGGGGCTGTATTTGCCTTGGATTGTATATTGTACCAGATTATGAAATTGGAATAGGAGGGTGACCAATGTCTATTCTCGCAGCATTTATGGTGCCGCATCCGCCCATGATCGTACCTGCTGTCGGGCGCGGGAGTGAGGCGCAGATCATGAAGACGACCGGGGCTTATGAGCAGGTCGCGGAGGAGATCGCAGCGCTCAGTCCGGATACGATCATCATCACAAGCCCGCATTCTGTTATGTACGCGGACTATTTCCACATCTCGCCCGGTAAGAGCGCCCGGGGAGATTTCGGACAATTTAGGGCTTCTCAGGTGAGCTTTGAGGAGGAGTACGATACAGAACTTGTCGCAGCAATCGACAGACTTGCGCGGGAGACGGGATTTCCCGCGGGTGTCATGGGAGAGCGTGAGAGGAGGCTTGATCACGGGACCATGGTACCCCTTTATTTCATCCGCCGGGTTTACGCAGGCGGCAAAATAGTGAGGATCGGACTCTCGGGGCTTCCCCTGACTGAACATTACAGGCTGGGACAGATGATCCGGGATGCAGTGGAGAGTCTGGGAAGAAGAGCGGTGTTTGTCGCCAGCGGGGATCTGTCCCACAAACTTCAGGATTACGGTCCCTACGGATATGCTCCGGAGGGCCCGCAGTACGATGAGAGGATCATGGATGTCTGCGGAAGGGCGGCTTTCGGGAAACTGTTTGATTTCGACGAGACCTTCTGCGACAGGGCGGCAGAGTGCGGGCATCGCTCTTTTGTCATCATGGCGGGAGCTCTCGACGGACTGTCTGTAAAAGCGGAACAGTTATCCCACGAAGATGTGACCGGGGTCGGCTACGGGATCTGCACTTTCTATCCGGGAGATCCCGACGGCAGCAGGCACTTTCTGGATGAGTACCTGAAAAAAGCTGAGGATAAACTCTCTGCGGAGAGAGCAAAAGAGGATCCCTATGTGCGGCTGGCCAGAGCGTCCGTGGAGCACTACATCCTTAAGCACAGGAAGATGGAAATGCCGCAGGATCTGCCCGCAGAGCTTATTTCACGGCGCGCAGGGGCCTTTGTGTCGATCCATGAGCACGGGAAGCTCCGGGGATGTATAGGTACGATCTCGCCTGTCAGGGACTGCCTGGCGCAGGAGATCATAGATAATGCGGTCAGCGCCTCCACAAGGGATCCGCGCTTCGACCCGATAAGGGCCGGGGAACTTAAATGGCTTGAGATCAGCGTCGATGTGCTGGGGGATCCTGAACCGGTCAGTTCACCTGACGAACTGGACGTTAAGCGATATGGTGTCATTGTTACCAAAGGCCGGAAGAGAGGACTGCTCCTGCCGGATCTGGACGGCGTGGATACGGTGGAAGAGCAGATTTCCATTGCCAAGAGTAAAGCCGGGATCGCTGACTGGGATAAGCGGGTCGAACTGCAGCGTTTTGAAGTTGTGAGACATCACTGAGCGGATTGGCGGAGGTGTGATTATGGCTGTATGCGGAGTCTGTTTCAGACACTGTGACCTTGGAGAGGGACAGATCGGCTTCTGCGGCGCGCGGATCTGCGCCGGCGGGATTGTGCGGGCTGCGAATTACGGGAGGATCACTTCCCTTGCGCTCGATCCCATAGAGAAGAAGCCGCTGCGGCGTTTCAAGCCGGGAAGCCTTATTCTGTCGGCCGGCAGCTACGGATGCAATCTCCGCTGTCCTTTCTGTCAGAACTACGAGATCTCCTGGTCGCAGGAAGCTATGCGGTATGCGGACCGGGCGGAGCTGGTGACGCCGGAGCAGATCGCGGAGACGGCGCAGTATTATAAGAAAAAGGGCAATGTCGGTGCAGCTTTCACTTATAATGAGCCGCTGGTCGGATACGAATTTGTGAGGGATACGGCGAGACTGGTGCATGAGAAAGGCATGGTAAATGTGCTGGTCAGCAACGGGACAGCGGAGGTGTCCGTCCTGGAGGAGATCCTTCCCTATATGGATGCGATGAATATCGATCTGAAGGGGTTTACGGACAGGTATTACAGGGATGTGCTCGGCGGAGACAGGGACATGGTAATGCGCTTTATCACCCGCGCTGTGCAGTCCTGCCATGTAGAACTGACCACACTGATCATTCCCGGGGAGAATGACTCAGAGGAGGAGATGAGGCGCATGTGCGAATGGATCTCTTCTCTTGAAGGGATCGTGCCCGGAAATGAGATCCCGCTTCACATCTCAAGATTCTTCCCGCGCTTTCACATGACGGACCGGGAGGCGACATCTGTGAAGAAGATCTATCACCTGGCTGAGGTGGCACGCGAGCAGCTTAAATTCGTTTATTCTGGAAACTGCTGAATATAAGAAGGCATAAAAAGCGCCGGCCCTATTGCGGGACCGGCGCTGATGTTATGTCTGCTGATTATTCTTCTTCCGCTTCTTCAACCGGAGCGTCCACCGCGTTCTTGCGCACGCTGTCGATGCCGTTCATGCAGCTGGCCATCTTTACATAGCCTTCACTGACGGCGATGATCTGTCCGTTTGTGGCTTTGAGGTCAAACTTAAGGCCGTTCTTTGTGTTTTTGATTACAAATTTTCCCATACAGCACCTCCTGCTAGGAAAACGATTTATCATTAAAAGTATATTGAAAAACAGACATTTATTCAATTATCAACAAACAAATCGTTCGGAAAAAAGACAATAGTCTGACTATTCCGCGGTCAGTCCCAGGCAGGAAACGGTATATATTATGTCGAAAAAAAGGTATAATAGCAGTGTATGGCGATACTGTATGACTACGGAAAAAGGTGCAGATAATGAATAGTGCAATATTAGCGGTTTCCTGGTTTTTGGCCAAAATATTGAATCCGGTGATCGTGATCCTTGCCATTGTTGAAGCGGTGCTCATGATCATGGCTTATAACAAGATGATCGCCCTTAAGAAGAGGATCGACGCGCTTAACGGTGAGACGCCCGGCAAACAGGTTCTCAGGAGCAAAAAAGCAGGAATTGTGGAAACTGAATACACTGTAAAGGTGAAGAAGGACTGGAAAGAATTCGACAATTTCTGCGACGACTACCAGAACGACTCGATGCTGTTTTCCTCAGTATCCCTGATCATCCAGATCTTTCCTCTGCTGGGCATACTTGGAACGGTCACCGGTCTGTTCGTCGCGATGAACGGGAACGCGGACTGGTCCAACGCGCAGAATCTCTTCGAGGGCGTTTCGTTCGCGCTCTCCTCTACGGTGCTGGGCATTCTCTTTGCGGTCATCTTCAAGTTCGTGGATATTCTGTTCTGCTCCAGATACCTTAACTACATAGACGACGGTGTCGACCGCTTCCGGGAGAGCTATAATGTCGCCAGAGAGATTCCGCTGGGAGGTGGGGATCAATGAGAAACAGAGGCCGGCGCAGCCGGGGGAGCGATGATATAAATCTGACTCCGCTTTTGGATGTTCTGTTCGTGATCCTCTTTATCGTAATGCTGGCCGGTACCCAGAACCAGAAGGACATGCAGGAAAACGCGGAGGAATCTCAGAGCAAAATCTCGGGGCTTGAAGAGCAGGTGACGGATCTTGAGGAACAGAACACGATCCTGAAGAGCGAAGTCAGCCGGAAGAACAAGATCGAGGACAGCGGCAAACGGTACGAGTCGGATGCAGTGATCGTAACATTCATCAATGAAGTGGAGGACGGGAATCACGTTCTCAGGATTTACAAAGGAAGCGATCAGGAAGTCGAGTCCTTCAGGCTTGGATCGGACAGGACGGACTACACGAAGAGGCATGTGATCGGGATCATCAACGATATTGTGGATGACTATCCGGATCACCCGGTGTTCATTGTGTTCCACTGTGATACAAAATCCATTTACAGAAGAGAGGAGTTTGTACCGATCCGGGAAGCGCTGCAGACACAGAAACAGCTAAGAAAAGAAGTTTTCTATCAGATAGTGGAGGAGTAGAGATATGGCGCAAGAGAGAAATAATGGCGGAGGCGGCAGGACAGCTGCCACAGCGGGTATCATAGCGCTTCTGCTGCTGCTCGGCGGCGGCGGATATTTTGGCCTGGGTCCCGGGCAGGGCATGCTCCCGGGAAACGGCGACTCGGCCGCGCAGGAACAGAGCGAGGGCCAGGGCGGGGCGCAGGAAGCCGCTGTGCAGACAGAGCAGGATGAGAAGGAAGAGGCTGTGAGCGGGATCCCGGACAACATCGTCGTGACGATCAAAAAGGACGCGGTTACGATCAACGGACACCAGGTTGCCGACAGTGAAGAGCTCAGAAAGTATGTCGAGGAGTATAACAGCGATTCCAGAACCTTCACCCTCGAAGAGGAGGAGTCGATCCTGGACACATATAACTGGGTCAAGGCAGTATTCGACGAGCTGGATATCCAGCTGAAGAATTCCAGGTAAACGGTCACTGAATAATATGCAGGGAAAAGATAACGACAGGGCGGCAGTGAACCGCTCAAGGCTGTTTATCGCCATATCTATGGCGATCTTCGGAACGATCGGGCTCTTTGTCCGCAATATACCGCTTCCTTCAGCGGAGATCGCCCTTTGCAGGGCTGTACTGGCCATACTGGCGATCGGATCCTATCTGCTGGTCACAAAGCAGAAGATGGAACTTTCCGGTATGCGCAGGGAGCTGATCCTGCTGATCATTTCCGGTATAGCGATGGGATTCAACTGGATCCTCCTGTTTGAGGCCTATAAGTATACGACTGTATCCGTTGCGACGCTCAGCTATTACGCAGCTCCGGTCATAATCACTCTGGTGAGCACACTCCTGTTCAGAGAGGAGATGACAAAACGGAAACTTCTGTGTTTTGTCATGTCGACACTGGGCATTCTTCTGATCACGATAAGCGGAGGAGGAATGAGCGGGAAGGGAACGGATCACGTCGGTATTCTGTTCGGCCTGGGGGCCGCAGTGCTGTATGCGACAGTTGTGCTGCTCAACAAATTCATCAAAAATGTGGGCGGAATCCAGAGAACATTTCTTCAGTTTGCGGCGGCCGCTGTGACCCTGTTTCCATACGTGATGATGACAGGAGGTATGCATTCGGGAGAATTAAAGGGAGCAGGCCTTGTCTTATTGCTGATCGTGGGACTGGTCCACACGGGAGTCGCATACTGTATGTACTTTTCCTCCCTGCAGCATGTTCCGGGACAGGAAGCGGCTGTGCTCAGCTATATCGACCCATTGGTGGCGGTGATCCTGTCAGTCAGCGTATTGAGAGAGCCGATGAGCGCTCTGCAGGTGATCGGAGGCGCGATGATCCTCGGGTTCACTCTGCTCAATGAGCTGCCGGAGAAAGAGTGAGTTTGGAGTTTTGCGGTACTTTATTCCGGGAATTGAATTTCCGGGTGAGGAATATAATTCTTTTGAGGAGGTAATGATGATGACAGCAATGGAAAAAGTTTGCGCATTTCTTAAGGAGGCCGGGGCCTACTATCTTGCGACTGTTGACGGTGACCAGCCCCGTGTACGTCCTTTCGGGACCATTCACATTTATGAGGGAAAGCTCTATATTCAGACCGGCAGAGGAAAGGACGTGGCCAAACAGTTGGCAGCTAATCCCAAAGCTGAGATTTGCGCTTTCAAAGACGGCGTATGGCTTCGAGTTGCAGGCGAGCTTGTCGATGACAACCGCGTAGAGCCCAAGAAATCGATGCTGGAGGCTTATCCTGAGCTGCGCGCCATGTATGATCCCGAGGACAATAATACGGAAGTCCTCTACTTTAAGAACGCTAAGGCGACGTTCAGTTCCTTTACAGCAGCGCCGGAGACTGTGGAGTTCTGATTGAAAGCGAATATTTTGGAACAAAAAAGAAGGCACCGCAATCGGTGCCTTCTTTTTGTGATTTTTACATTTGATCAGATCAGGATGTACTTGAGAATAAATACAACTGTCAGAACATACATCAGAGGAGTGACCTGCTTAGCCTTGCCGGATGCTACATTGAGAACGGTGTAGGAGATGATACCGAAGCAGATACCCTCGGAGATGGAGTACATGAACGCCATCGCGAAGATGCAGATGAAAGCGGGGATCGCTTCGAGGATGTTATCCCACTCGATCTTGCTGACCTGCTGCATCATGAGGAAACCGACCATTACCAGTGCGGGAGCAGTGGCGAAGGAAGGAATCGTCAGGAACAGAGGAGAGAAGAACAGAGCCAGCAGGAAAAGCGCGCCGGATGCGATCGCGGTCAGACCTGTGCGTCCGCCTTCTGCGATACCGGATGCAGACTCAACGAAAGTAGTGATGGTGGAAGTTCCGAGGCAGGCGCCGCACATTGTTCCGATAGCGTCGGAAAGAAGCGCGCCCTTGATGCCGGGAAGCTTGCCCTCTTCGTCGAGAAGGTCAGCCTTAGCTGCGCAGCCGATCAGGGTTCCAAGTGTATCGAACATGTCGACGAACAGGAACGCGAACATAACTACGATGAAGTCCACGCTCAGGATGCTGGAGAAGTCCAGTTTGAAGAGTGTGGGAGCAACGGAAGCGGGCATGGAGATGATTCCGGAAGGAATAACGCTGTAGAAGCCTGCTTCGGGATTCGGAACATAGAGGCCGATGAGCTGGCAGATGATGCCGAGTACCCATGTCGCGATGATGCCGAGAAGGATCGCGCCCTTGATATTGCGAAGCATAAGGATCGCAGTGATCAGGATGCCGAGGATAGCCAGAAGAACGGTGATGCCTTCGGAATTGAAAGTGCCGTTCGCGATGGATCCCTTAAAGGAAAATACGGATACCAGCGTAGCGCTGTCCACGACGATGTGCGCGTTCTGCAAACCGATGAATGTGATGAAGAGGCCGATACCGACGGATACGGCGATCTTGAGGGTTGCAGGGATCGCGTTGAAGATCGCTTCTCTGACGTTGGTCAGGGAGAGGACGACGAAGATCAGACCTTCCACGAAGACAGCTGTCAGAGCCATCTGCCAGGAATAACCCATTCCCAGGACTACGGTGTAAGCGAAGTAAGCGTTAAGACCCATACCTGCGGAGAGCACGAACGGAAGGTTTGCAAGAAATGCCATCAGGAAAGAGGCGATTGCAGAAGCCAGTGCCGTCGCTGTAAAGATCGCACCTGCGTCCATGCCGGATGCGCTCAGGATGCTGGGATTTACAGCCAGGATGTAAGCCATTGTCATGAAGGTAGTAAGACCTGCTGCCAGCTCTGTTTTGACATCAGTGCCGTGCTCCTTCAGTTGAAAAACTGTTCCATAGAGTTTTTCCCCTTTCTATTTGGGACGATCGGGTCCCGCATTAATGTGATTTTTACGGACGTATGATAACAGAGAATCTTTAATTTTTCCATAGAAAAAGGGTAAATTCATTAAAATTCTCTAAAAATTGATGAAATTTAACATAATAGGTGAGCAAATCAGCGCGTCCTTTGTAGGGAGTTACAATCAAAATGAAAGTCTGTCCTGCTATAGCGCCTTCAGGAGAATAATGATAGAATAGTATCGTAGCATTGTCGCGGGAATCTTCCCGCGAAGTCAATGATTTTTAGTGGGGATACAAATGGGAAAAATAGTGGTCGGCTGCTGGGACTGCGATTACTGCGGCGCGGACAGGATCTCCGGGGAGATCAAGATCTGCCCCAATTGCGGCAAACCCCGCGGCAAAGATATTACCTTTTATATGGCCGGACCTAAAGAGTATGTGAAGGATCCGGACAAGATCAACAAGAACCCGGACTGGCTGTGTCCGTACTGCAACACGCTTAATCCCGACGACAACAAATTCTGCTCCGCCTGCGGCGCCGCAAGGGAGGAGAGTGAAGCCAACTACTTCGAGAGCAAGGAGAAGGACAGGGAGCTGGAGAAGAAGCGGGAAGAGGCAAGGCGTGAGGCTGAGGGAGCCAATGTCTCCAAGGCGTCTCCGGGCAGGAGCAGGCTTCCGCTGTTCATTGCTCTGTTCATCGCGGCCGGACTCCTGATCTACCTGCTGATGCCCAAGACCAAGGGGCTTCATGTGGACGGCAAGTCCTGGGAGAGGGCGGTTTCCGTTGAGCGGTACCAGGAGGTGCAGGACAGCAGCTGGGATCTGCCGGACGGGGCCTGGAATGTCACAAGTCGCGAGGAAATCTACACTTACAACCACGTTTTCGATCACTATGAGACCAGGACGAGGGAAGTCTCCGAACAGGTGCTGGACGGCTATGACACGGAGATTGAGTACAGGGACCTGGGGAACGGCTATTACGAGGAGATCGAACACCAGGTGCCTCGCTACAGGACGGAGTACCACACGGAGACCTACGAGGAACCGGTTTATGTGGACGTTCCGGTATTCGCCAAGAAGTATTACTACAGTATAATGAAATGGCTGTACGACCGGGATGAAGTCACATCGGGCACTGATACGGAACCCTATTTCGCGGAACTCAGTCTCCCGGATACGGAGCGGGAGAGCGGCCGGAGCGAGAAGTACTGGATCCAATCGGGAGATAAACAGTACAGGATCAAATATGATCTGTGGCAGCAGGTGAAAACGGGCTCAGATATCAAGGCCACAGTCAACGGCGGCGAGATCATAGAACTCAAATAGATGTTAAAATAGTGTGAAATCGAAAGAGACTGTCGGACCGGCAGTCTCTTTTTTTGTATAATGGGAGATATCGATCGACGATAGGAAATTAAGAAGATGACAAAAAGATATAAAAGGATACCGGCAGCGATCCTGCTGATCCTGTTCGTCCTGTACTGGGCGGCAGTTAATCTACTGGTCAGCGCCGTGCTGGTGCCGTCTTTTATGGAAAAACTTGACGCTTTCCAAAGGATCTCTGAACAAAGCTATGCGGAACAGGTGCAGGAAACTGAGATGAAGCAGAACCTGACCGCGATGACCGTGGTCGGAAAAGTCTGGGGACGGCAGGACGGTATTGAGAAAGTGGAGATCCTGTCAGAAGACGGATACAGACTCAAGGGCGTACTCATGCAGACCTTAGATGACGCGGCGGAGGCGGGGCATAAGTCTGATGGCGGCACACCGGAGGCAGCACATAAATCCGCGGATCCGCATCGCTGGGTCATACTGCTGCACGGTTACACAGGAAGCAAAGAGATGATGTACGGCTATGCGTACTGGTATTGGACGCACGGGTACAGTGTTCTTGCGCCGGATTTCAGGTGCCAGGGCGAGAGCGAAGGTGATTATATAGGACTTGGTGCCACTGACAGCGAGGATCTTGCAGGGTGGGTCGAATTGATCCTGGAAAGAGATCCCGAAGCGGAGATCGTTCTGCACGGCCTGTCCATGGGGGCTTCCACAGCGCTTCTTTACTGCGGACGGGAGAATGTGCCTGATAACATAAAAGCGGTCATTTCAGACTGCGCTTATACAGACGCATATTCAATGTTTCAGGAGAAGATCGGAAGCTGGTTTCACCTGCCCGCCTTCCCGGTTGTGGATTCGGCGGAGCTGATGATCCGTCTTCGCGCAGGTTATGACCTGAAGGAGACAAGCCCTTTAAAAGCTGTCTCTTCGAGCAAGGTTCCCACCTTATTTATACACGGGAAAGAGGACCGGATGATCCCGGTGAGCATGTGCCGGGAACTGTATGACGCGGCGGCCTGTGAAAAAGAGATCATGGTCGTCGAAGGGGCAGGGCACGCGCAGGCAGCGGATAAAGACCCGGCTCACTATTTTGAAGAAGTTGAGCGATTTCTGAGGGAAAAAGCGGGCATTTGAGGAATCGTTACTTCTTTCGGAAAAATCATTAAAAAAGGTACCGTGGCTGAAACGGTACCTTTTATCAATATTCGCAGTCTTTATTTGTTCAGGATCATTCTCACCGCGCCGTACATGCCGGCATCGTTTCCGAGAACGGCGAGTTTGAAATCAGTATCGCGGGACGCGTGGAACGCGGCGGGTTTGTAATACTTCTCCACTGCGTCAAGAAGGATCTGCCCGGCTCTTGAGACGCCGCCTCCGATCACGATGACGTCGGGATCTACGACACAGGTGATGTGCGCGATCGCTTCGCCGAGCATCTTACCTACTGTATCGATCACGGACAGGGAGAATTCATCGCCGGTCTTCGCGTAGTCGAAAACGTCCTTGGCAGTAAGGGGATCAAGATCGCGAAGAGGCGTTTCCACAGCGGGATTGGCTTCCAGCGCGATATGAGCGAGGCGAACAACGCCCGTGGCTGAGCCGTACTGCTCGAGGCAGCCCTTCTTGCCGCATCCGCAGACCGCGGTCTCCTTATCCCTGACTTTCATATGACCGATCTCACCGGCTGCCCCGTGAGCGCCCGCGAGGATCTTGCCGCCAATGATAATGCCTCCGCCGACGCCTGTGCCGAGCGTAACCATGACGACATTGTCATGTCCCTTGCCGCCGCCGTTCCACTGCTCACCCAGGGCAGCAACATTGGCGTCGTTTCCGACCGCTACAAATACGCCGTCCAGCAGAGAGGAGAGTTCCTTTCTCACGTCGATGACTCCCCATCCGAGGTTGACGCACTGGTTGACAATGCCGCCTGAAAGGACGGGTCCGGGAACGCCGACGCCGACGCCTTCCAGGTCGTCCAGGGTCAGTTCATTCTCTTTAAGTTTCTTTTTAATGGAGCGGGCAATATCCGGAAGGACCTTCTCTCCATTGTTCTCCGTGCGGGTTGTGATCTCCCACTTATCGAGGAATTTCCCCTCCGTGTCGAAAAAACCCATTTTGATCGTTGTACCGCCGATATCGACGCCAAAAGCATACGGTTTCATAAGACGTGTAACCTCCTGACACTTTCTAAATCTTCATGTAGCACAGGTACCCCATACTGCCCGAGCTGACATGTAAACGCTTTTACACAGATTAATCGTACCATAAAATGAAGCCTCTTTCCACAATTTAAGGAAAGAGGCTTAAAACAGATTATTTATGATATAACTTGTTGCTCTCGTAGTGAGGCTCACAAGTCAGGTTGACGCCGAGCTTCTTGAAAACACCCGAATCGATCTGGGAAAGGATCACGGAGGAGTGTACTTCAAGTCCCTTCAGGTGTTCGAGCTGGTCGATTGCCGCCTTGGCGCAGGGATCTGTCACACCGGCGATGGCGAGCGCGATCAGCAGCTCGTTCAGGTGCAGAAGAGAAGTATTGTCGCTTCCGAGATGGTCGATCTTCATCTCCATGATCGGGTTGATGATCTGAGGGCTGATCAGCTTGATGCTGTCCTGAATGCCCGCAAGCTTTTTGAGGGCGTTGAGAAGCAGCGCCGAGGAGGCGCCCAGCAGTTCAGAGGTTCTTCCGGTCAAAATAGTGCCGTCCGCCATTTCCATAGCGGCTGCGGGAGCTCCGGTCTTCTCAGCGTTGAGATTGGCCGCCATAACGACGGGTCTCTCCGATACGTCGATGCCGGATTTCTTCATGAGAAGTTCGATCCTGCGGATCGGTTCCTCATCCGCGTTTCCCTTGCGGTGCTCGCACAGAGCGTCGTAATAGCGGCGGATGATCTCCTGGCGCGCGGCTTTCTTGCATACCTCGTCATCGCTGATGCACAGGCCGACCATGTTGACTCCCATGTCTGTGGGAGACTTATAAGGAGAAGTGCCGTAGATCTTTTCAAAGATCGCGTTGAGAAGAGGGAAGACTTCTACGTCGCGGTTGTAGTTGACGCAGGTCTCCTTGTAGGCCTCGAGGTGGAAAGGATCGATCATGTTGATATCGTCCAGATCCGCCGTAGCTGCCTCATAGGCGAGGTTGACCGGGTGGTTGAGGGGCAGGTTCCATACAGGGAAAGTCTCAAATTTGGCGTAGCCGGCCTTGATGCCTCTGCGGTTTTCGTGATAGAGCTGAGAGAGGCAGGTCGCCATCTTGCCGCTTCCGGGGCCGGGAGCGGTCACGACCACAAGGGGACGGCTGGTCTCGATGTAGTCGTTGCGGCCATAGCCGTCTTCGCTGACGATCAGCGGGATATCAACGGGATATCCGGGAATGGGATAGTGCCTGTATACCTTAAGCCCCAGGGACTGAAGCTTCTTTTCATAGACGATCGCCGAGGGCTGATTGGCAAATCTTGTCAGCACGACGCTCCCTACATAGAGGCCGTGACTTGTAAATGCGTCGACGAGACGCAGCAGATCCTCGTCATAAGTGATTCCGAGGTCGCCTCTGACTTTATTCTTCTCAATATCGGCAGCGTTGATCGCCACCACGATCTCAGCCTGGTCCTTTAACTCGCAGAGCATTGTGATCTTGGAATCGGGTTCAAATCCGGGAAGCACTCTGGACGCGTGATAATCGTCGAAGAGCTTGCCGCCGAACTCAAGATAA
Organism: uncultured Lachnospiraceae bacterium; assembly: GCA_902794825.1. Taxonomy (GTDB): domain Bacteria; phylum Bacillota; class Clostridia; order Lachnospirales; family Lachnospiraceae; genus CAG-791. The sequence goes on along the minus strand of CADBIU010000002.1, from coordinate 75,741 downwards.
AGCTTGCCGCCGAACTGCGAGATGCGCTCTCTGATGTGTTCAGACTGGGTCTTGAAATACTTGTTGTTATCAAATCCGATCTGCATGGATAATCCCCTCTTTCTTAAGAAAAAACGTCAGGTTACACTCTTTTTGAAAAACAACTATCGTCTATTATATCGCATCAGCACCTGCATAGGAAATGTTTTTTGTCACTGTTTTGCGGACAGTTATAGTAATTGCTCAAAAACGCATTTAATGCTAGTATTGACGGGAAAAGACAATACTCGGAGATTTACAGGAGAACAAACTATGTATCGTCTCACATCCAAACTTATCATTTACAGGGGAATCGGGGAGGACAGCATACTGCGCAGCCTTGCGGAGATCTGCCGCCGGTTCGACGAGGGTGATTACAACCGGGAATCCATGATCGAAGAGATCTACGAGCAGGTCCACAGCCTTTTGGACCTGGCTACTACCTATGGATTTAACAAAAATCTGTGGCATAACTATCTGGCGTATCTGATCGCAACAACGGAGACCCCTTTTACTCTGGTATCGGAGAAGGTAGGCGCCAACAAAGGCAGTGTCAACGCGTTTGCTCTCAATGATTTCAGGATCTTCAGAGAACTGTTCAACTACGATTTCGGCAAAATAGAGAGCGCCCTGGGCATAGGCTGCTTCAGTATACTCGAGGACTACACGGCAGTGGGAAAACCCGAGAGGGTATTTAACAGAAGCGTCAGTGAGAAGGTGCAGGAACTGAGCGCCGCGATCGAATCGGTGGAAGAGAAGCGCGCGGAGAGAGAGGCGGACGGAAGCTGGAAGCCCGAACAGGAGATGTACGATATCATCACCGGATTCTACAAGGAGTACGGCGTCGGTAAATTCGGCCTTAACAAAGCGTTCCGCATCAATGACGATAATAAAGAGAAAGAGTTTCTGATCCCGATCACTGCGACCAGCGACGTTCAGCTGGAGGACCTGGTGGGGTATGAGCTGCAGAAGCAGAAGCTGATCGCCAATACGGAAGCTTTCGTCGAGGGGCGCATGGCCAACAATGTTCTTCTCTACGGCGACGCGGGAACGGGAAAATCCACAAGCATCAAGGCGATCCTGAACCGCTATTACAGCAAGGGACTGAGGATGATCGAGGTCTACAAGCACCAGTTCAAGGACCTGCAGCGCATTATCTCTGAGATCAAGAACAGAAATTACCGCTTTATAATCTATATGGACGACCTGTCCTTCGAGGAATTTGAGACAGAATATAAATATCTCAAGGCTGTTATTGAGGGAGGACTCGAGACAAAGCCCGAGAATATCCTGATATACGCGACTTCTAACAGAAGACACCTGATCAAGGAGACCTGGGGAGACAGAAACGACAGGAGCGACGACGAGATGCACAGAAGCGACACGGTGCAGGAGAAGCTGTCTCTGGTGGCTCGTTTCGGCGTCACGATCGGTTACTTCAAGCCTTCGCACCAGGAATATCTGCACATTGTCAGTGAACTGGCCAAGCGCTATCCGGAAATCACGCTTTCAGAGCAGGAACTTGCGCTTCTGGCCAATCAGTGGGAACTGCGAAGCGGCGGAGCTTCCGGAAGAACGGCGCAGCAGTTCATCAATTACCTTGTGGGCAGCGCGCAGCAGAGAGACCGGAATTCATAATGAAAAATACAAAAAGGGAGCCGTCCGGCTCCCTTTTCCTTGATTATTAATAATGATACATTTCATCAGCCTGCGAACATGGTCCCTTCAAAAGCCTGATCGAGCCGGAGCCCGTTCACTTTCTGAGGCCATTCCTCGGTGACGATAAAGCGGTAAATGACGCCGTCGGCAGTCTTGACATCGACCGTATCTTTCCCGTTAGTCCTGAAGAGACGGCACTTGGTCCCTTTGGCAAGGACCGCGTTCTGCTTCGTGACCGCGCCTGTCGCCGGATCTATGATATCGGCGGGAAGATCCGTGAGGCTGGTAAGCTCCAGATCGGAGTCGATCAGGTACTGATCAGATAAAAGAACAGGCATTCCGTCCTCACCGACTTTGTAGCGCCCGGTGGCGGAGTAGGTGCTCATCAGATCCATATGGGTGTCGAGGCAGAAGGAGTCCGGCGAGGAGATGAACTGCTCGTCCATATACCACAGGTCGGGATCGCTGCTGTCGCGGCGGAAGCGGGCGGAGAATCCGGTACCGTTGAGTTCACCCAAAAAGACGGGTTTCTCGCCGCTGAGATCGAAAACGCAGGTAATGCGGTAATCATTGTCGGTTATAGTCTGTACATAGAGATAACTCTTTCCAGCGGCAGTGTGGATCAGAACTCCGCGGGCGTTAAAGAAATAGGTCTCATAGAGGCACTCCTTGTCACCCACCGCGACTCGGAGAGCTGTGTAGGAACCGAGATCGCCGCTGCTGTCAGGGCGGGCGTTCAGGCTCACCTTCTCGGGCGTTCCGTCTCCGTTCAGGTCCGCGATCACAGGATAAACAGTGTCAATGGGCAGTGTGTAGGCACCCTTATGAGCTGAGTAAGCGTCTGTGAACAGGTCGGGATATTTTTCAAAGGGAATCTTTGCTTCTATAGCACCCTCTTCCGCGGTACCGATCGCGCCGGCATTAAAACGGAATATCACGCCGTTGTCGCTTACGACCCAGGACGGGAAGTAATTGACAGACGCTAAAGCGACGGAGACGGATTCCTCGCGGTCTCCGGCAGAATCGCCGGTACTGAGAAAACGAAGGTTCTCGTTGATGGCGGCTGTCAGCGCCTTTTTGTTGTCCGGATCTTTGATAACGTTCTCAAGGGCAACTGTTTTGCCGGTCGCGGAGTCGAGAGTGATCCCTCTGAATGTCGTAGTTCCGCCTGCGGCGCCCGGAAGAAAACTGTAGCAGGATGTGAAGAAACTCACAGCTTTGTCGTCCTGGCGCACCGGAACGATCCTGCTCTCAAAGGTTGCCGACGGCCTGTCTTCGTCTGTGACTCCGTGTTCTGTGATGTACTGCCTGGACTTATCGGAAAGCTCCTTGAAGTCTTTCCTGCAGGAAGCGCTGATCTGTGTGTTGAGCTCTGAAAGGGCGCTGCTCAGGGCAGGGAACTTCCCGGCTGATTCTTCGGAGAGAAGGACGGCCTGAAAATAGCCGTCAGCAATGCTCTCGTAATTATCCGATTCGATCAGATAGCATTTGGAGAGTATGAGCTCCGGTACTGCGGCTTCCGCTTCTGTTCCGGCTTCAGCGGCAGTATTCGATGCGGCGCTCACGCCGACGGAAACCGCCAGGGGGCTCGCAAGTGCAGTCAGCAGTAAACTGATGCACAGAAGGGGACAAATTATTACAGATTCGCGCTTTTTCATGACTCCTCCTTTATGTGGACAAGTATGTCCTGTTATCATAGTATCACAGATCAGCGCAAAGCGTCAGAATATCTTTTGGAGGAAGATTTTACATGTGAAGATCAGGGCATACACAGGTGCGGTTTTTCCATGTATAATAAAGAAAGCTGATGATATGCTTAAATAAGTACCGTCGCAGAGTTTTTAAGCCTGCGCCGCGTACGCGAAAGGAATGGACTGACAGATGTCTAATGAGAAGCTGATCAACGAGAGGATCCGGAAGATCACCGAGAGGATACTGGAGGACTACAAGAACGGAAGAGACATCGATAAGATGGATGTTTTCAGCCAGCCGGACAGCGATGCTGTGACGGATATTGTGAATAAACTCCTCAACATTCTTTTTCCCGGCTACTACAGGGAGAAGAACTACAGAAGCTACAATGATAACAGCCGGATCAGTATCCTGATCGAGGATGTGGTCTACAACCTGGCGAAGCAGATCGCGATCGCGCTGCGTTTCCGCGATGAATACGCACAGACGCCGGAACCGGAGATCAAGGATCTTGCGGAGGAGCTGGCGATCACCTTTATCAGCAGGATCCCTGCCATCAGGGAGCTTGTCGACACCGATATGGAAGCGTTTTACCAGGGAGATCCCGCAGCTTACAACAAGGAGGAGATCGTGCTGTGCTATCCGGGGCTTTTGGCAAGCACCGTGAACAGGCTGGCTCACGAACTGTTCCTGCTAAAGGTGCCGCTGATCCCCAGAATGATGACGGAGTACGCGCATTCCCGCACCGGTATCGATATTCATCCCGGCGCGACGATCGGCAGGTATTTCTTCATGGATCACGGGACCGGCATCGTCGTTGGCGAGACATCCGTCATAGGAGAACATGTCAAAATATACCAGGGCGTCACGATCGGCGCTCTCTCCACAAGGGGAGGGCAGAGCCTGCGGGGCGCTAAGAGGCACCCCACGATCGAGGACGATGTTACGATCTACGCCGGCGCGTCCATACTCGGAGGTGAGACGGTGATCGGCAGGGGATCGGTCATCGGCTCCAACGTGTTCATCACAAGCAGCGTCAAACCCGGGACAAGGATGAGCGTCAAGACCCAGGAGCTGGTGATAAGGCACAAGGAAGAGATCGAGGGACCCAGGGATACCCAGCCGGAGGACGCTAAGCCCGAGAACTGGTATTGACATCTATTACGGACACTATTTTGATAAGAGACCGGTTTACGGGAGAGAAAACACGAGGAGGGTATAAGATGGAGAAGATTTACGCGGCGATAAGAGATCTTACTGAATACGCGCTCGCGACAGAACTGATCGCGGAAGAAGATGTGATCTACACAGTCAATTCCCTGCTGGGGGCGCTCGGGATCGATGATTATCCCGGGGACAGGGCCGAGATCATCAGGGGAGCGGCGGCGCTCGACCGGGAGAAGGTCGCGGACGGGACTCTCCTGGAGGGAATCCTGGCGGTGATCCTTGATCACGCGTCCGAAAAGGGGATGATAGACGGCGCGTCCGTGGTCATGAGGGATCTCTTCGATACGAAGATCATGGGCATTCTGACACCCAGACCGAGTGAAGTCATCGCGAAGTTCCGCGGGATTTACAATGAAGATCCCGTCAGGGCGACTGACTGGTATTATGATTTCTCCCGGAATACAGATTATATCAGAAGATACAGGATCGCCAAAGACAGAAGGTGGAAGACTCAGACGGAGTACGGCGAACTCGATATCACTATCAATCTCTCCAAGCCGGAGAAGGATCCCAAGGCGATCGCCGCGGCAAGAAACGCCGCCCAGAGCAGTTATCCCAAGTGCCAGCTGTGCATTGAGAACGAGGGATATTACGGCAGAGTGAATCATCCGGCCAGAGAGAACCACAGGATCATTCCGATCACTATCCAGGGCGGTCCCTGGGGCTTCCAGTATTCCCCTTATGTCTACTACAATGAGCACTGCATCGTGTTCAACTCCCGCCACATTCCCATGGCGATCAACCACGACACTTTCTGCAAGCTCTTTGACTTTATCAAGGCTTTCCCGCACTATTTCCTGGGATCGAACGCTGACCTGCCGATCGTGGGAGGATCGATCCTGAGCCACGATCATTTCCAGGGAGGGCATTATGACTTCGCTATGGCGAACGCGCCTGTGGAGCGGTCATTCACTGTCAAAGGCTTTGAAGATATCTCCAGCGGGATCGTGAAGTGGCCGATGTCCTGCATCCGCCTCTCCGGCCCGGATACGGACCGCATCATCGCTCTTGCCGACCACATTATGGACGCATGGCGCGGCTATACGGATGAGGAAGCTTTCATCTACGCCTTTACTGAAGATACGCCGCACAACACGATCACGCCGATCGCCCGCAAGCGGGGAGGACTTTTCGAACTGGATCTGGTCCTTCGCAACAATATCACTACTGAGGAGAATCCGCTGGGCGTCTATCATCCTCACGCGGAACTTCATCATATCAAAAAAGAGAACATCGGCCTGATCGAAGTCATGGGCATGGCAATTCTTCCCGCGAGACTTCTCGGCGAGATGGCGGACCTCAAAAAGGCGATCCTTGAGGGAGAAGACTTCCGGAAAAATCCCGTGCTGGAAAAACACGCGGACTGGGCGGAAGAATTCATGGGCCGCTATGAAAAGATTGACGAGAGCAATATCGACAGGATCATACAGAAGGAGATCGGCGATGTGTTCCGCCGCGTTCTTGAGGACGCGGGCGTGTACAAGAGAACGCCGGAGGGACAGAGAGCTTTCGACAGGTTTGTGGAGAGTTTATGAGACAGGAACTAAGTGATAAGTATTCGAATCTCTGCGCCGCGCTGCGCCGGGAGAAGAAACTTGCTGTGGCTTTTTCGGCAGGCGTCGACTCGACGCTCCTGCTCAAAGCCGCGGTGAATACGCTGGGAAATGAAAATGTGCTCGCGGTCACAGCGCTGTCCGCGTCCTTCCCGGAGAGAGAGGCTGATGAAGCGGACGTCTTCACCCGAGGGATCGGCGTGAGCAGGATTACAGTCGAAGTGGACCAGCTTTCCATTCCGGGCTTTCGGGAGAATCCCGCGAACCGTTGTTATCTCTGCAAAAAAGTGCTCTTTACGCAGATGATGGAAGCTGCGCGGGAGAAGGGATTTACAGTTATGGCCGAGGGGTCGAATGTGGATGATCTGTCGGACTACAGGCCCGGCCTGAAAGCGATAGAAGAACTGGGCGTTATGAGTCCTTTGCGCGAAGCAGGGCTGACAAAAGCGGAGATCAGGGAACTCTCTTCAGAACTGGGACTGCCCACCTGGAACAAACCTTCCTTTGCTTGCCTGGCCACCAGATTTGTTTACGGGGAGACAATTACTGACGAGAAACTCAGGAGAGTGGAACTGGGAGAAAGGTTTCTGCAGGATCTTGGGTTTAAGCAGTTCAGGGTGAGGATCCATGGAGAAGAAGGGCGCCTTGCAAGGATCGAGGTGCTGCCCGGGGATTTTGAGAAACTTCTTGAAAAAAGACAGGAGATCACCGGGGAATTTCAAAAGGCCGGATTTGACTATACGGCGATGGATCTGGAAGGATACAGGACCGGAAGCATGAATGAAGTGCTGAATTGAAGATAAAAGCCGCTGCCATCAAAAGGCAGCGGCTTTTTTATGGACTGATTAATCTGAAACTTCTTAATCTGAAATTTATTAATCTGAAATTTATTAATCTGAAATCTCTTAATCTGAAACTTCCTGAAGACCGGATATATCGGCCCTCGCGAGAATGGAATAGTTGGTGTAGTAGACTACGAAGCCCGGCTTGGCCCCTCCGGGTTTTTTTACATTGCGGCGGAGCAGGTAATCGATCTCTACCTTTCCCTGCTGGCGGCCGGCGGAATACCAGGCGGCCAGGGAAGCGGCTTCTTCAAAGGCCCTGTCCGGGATCTCGTCCATGGAGCGGCCTCCGGAGCGGAGGATCACATGGGATCCGGGCATGTCGTTGGCGTGCATCCAGATGTCGCCGGGCTCTGCGAAGTGGAAAGTGAGCTGGTCGTTCTGGGTGTTATTCTTGCCGACATAGATGTCGTAGCCGTCGCTGCTGATGTAGTGAAGGGGCTTGCCGACGGGAGTGCGGGCGCGGCCTTTTTTGCCGGATTTGTCAAAGCCGGGCCGCTTTTTCCCTCCCCCTGCGTGCCGGCGAACAAGTCCGCTGTCCTCGAGCTCCTGCCGGATCTGGGCCAGGTCGCCCTCGCCCGTGGCGAGATCCAGGGATGTGCGGATGCTCTCGAGATGGTCGATCTCCGATTTGACTTCTTCGGTCAAGGTGGTCAGAGCCTCATAGGTCCTCTTGAGTTTGGTATATCTGTCAAAATATTTCTTCGCGTTCTGGGTCGGCGTCAGCATGGGATCGAGCGGAATGCGGATCTTCTCGCCGGTGTAGTAGTTGTCCACTTCACAGGACTTCGCGCCTTCGGGAATGGAATAGGCGTAGGCGTTGAGAAGCTCTCCATAGATCCGGTATTTGTCGCGCTTTTCGGTATCCCGGATCTGCTTGAGCTGCAGGTCGTATTTGTGAATGTCGCGTTCGAGAATTGTCTGGACGACATGGCGAAGGTCCACTGATTTCTGACGGATCCTGGTGACTTCATTCTTCTGGTCATAAAAAGTTTCGAGAAGTTCGGACATGGAATCGAAGCGGACTTCCTCAAAGCGCGCGGCGAAGTCTGTGAAGATCCTCATGGAGACTGCCGCATAGCCAGCGGGAGCTCCGCGGCGTCCTCCGTCTTCTTTCTTATAATAAATGGAAGGCGCAAAGGTACCTTCGGCCGTATCCCGCATAAGGGCGCTGAATTCTCTCCACAGGGATGCGCGGTCTGTATCCGTCATCGAGGAGGCGCTCCTGTCATTGGAGATAGCCGCCCTGTGGCACAGCTCCTCCGCCATCTGCGTGGAAAGACCCGTGTAAGCGGAGAGCAGAAGCCTGGCGGGAGGGATCTGCTGACTGCGCATAAGAGCGTCGAAACCCTCAGCGGTCTCTTCGAAAGGATTCTTTTTGCTCCTGGTGTCCGGGACAAAATAGGGCCTGCCCGGAAGCACTTCTCTGACGGAACTGACCAGCGAGGAGATGTGTTTGATACTGTCAACGATCTGTTCCTGATCATTTAAAAAGATGATATTGCTGTGTTTGCCCATCAGCTCAATGACAAGTGTGTGGCGGCACAGATCGCCCATCTCGTCAAGGTGTTCGACTTCAAAGCGCAGAACGCGTTCGAGGCCCGGCTGGGTGACAGAGAGGATCCTGCCGTTCTGCAGGTGCTTGCGGAGCAGCATGCAGAAGGACGGCGCCTGAAGCGGGGCCTGTCTGGATTTTGCCGTGAAATAGCAAAGAGGAAGAGAGGCGTCGGCAGAGAGGTAGAGCCTGCACTGTCCGCCCCCTCTCTCGGCAGCAGGCTTCAGCGTAAGGACCAGTTCGTCGCGGTCCGTCTGCGCTATTTTATATATTCTGGCGCCTGTCAGTCTGTCGGAAAATTCTTTGCGCAGACAGGCGGTGGTAATGCCGTCAAAAGCCATGGAATCAGTTTCCTTTCATTATGTATGAGGTTCAAATCATCTGATTATATCACAATGTCCGGAACTTGTCGCCGGCGGCGCCCGAGCTGAGGCGTCCTTGCTTTACAAAGGCGCTAAACCGCTGTAAAATCGGCTATATATGATCTTTAGCATGGAGGACTTTAACTATGATCAAGAGCATGACAGGATACGGCAGAGCAGAGTATGCTGACGAAGACTTAAAGATCGCAGTAGAGATCAAGTCGGTGAACAACCGCTATCTTGATATCGGGATCAAGATGCCCAGACAGCTGGGTATGCTTGAAGCGGGGATCCGTGCGGAACTCAAGAAGTACATAAGCCGCGGCAAAGTGGATGTCTATATCACGTATGAAGACCTCAAGGAAGCTAATATGCAGGTCAAGTACAACAGCAAGATCGCGGGAGAGTATCTGAAATATCTCAGGCAGATGGCGCAGGAGTACGGTCTTGACAATGATATCAGAGTATCCACGCTTTCAAAATATCCGGATGTCCTGACTATGGAAGAGGAACCCATGGATCCCGTTCAGCTCTGGGACAGACTGCGGGCAGTAGTCGACGAGGCGGCGGAGAATTTCCGCGAGGCCAGGGTCAGGGAAGGAGAATTCCTCAGAAACGACCTGATCGGCAAGCTCAATGAGATGCAGGGACACGTGGATTTCATCACTGAGAGATCTCCGCAGATCGTAGCTGCTTACAGGCAGCGTCTCTACGACAAGGTGAAGGAACTGATCGGAGACGCCGTCATCGATGACAGCAGGATTGTTCAGGAAGTTACGATCTACGCGGATAAGGTATGCGTAGACGAGGAACTGGTGCGGCTGCAGAGCCATATCAAGGCTACGAGGGAAGCGCTGGACGGAAGCGAGGGCATCGGCCGCAAGCTTGACTTCATCGCTCAGGAGATGAACCGGGAGTCCAATACGATCCTCTCCAAGTCCGACAATCTGGAGGTATCCGACAGGGCGATCGAACTCAAGACAACTGTGGAGAAAGTCAGGGAGCAGATCCAGAATATAGAGTAAGGAAAAAGAATGGAAGCATTCAGATTTATCAATATCGGTTTTGGCAATACCGTCAACGCGGGCAAGATCATAGCCATCGTCAGTCCCGACTCCGCTCCTGTAAAGCGCCTTGTTTCCAAGGCAAGGGAGGACGGCCGGACAGTGGACGCCACACAGGGACGCAAGACCAAGGCTGTGCTCATTATGGAAAATGACCGCATTATACTCTCAGCGCTGCTCCCGGAGACGATCCGGGGAAGAGCCCAGGGCACAAGGGAAGATATGAGCAGGGAAGAAGAGGAACGGCCGGACTAAAGAGAGCAGGCTGAGCAAAACCGGGAAGGGGAGAAACAGACTTATGGCAGAGAATGAAAGAGCCGGCAAACTTGTGGTCATATCCGGGTTTTCCGGAGTTGGAAAGGGAACTGTCGTCGGCAGGCTCCTTAATGACTATGACCACTATACGCTTTCCGTATCGATGACGACCAGAAAACCCAGAGAAGGGGAAGCGCACGGGGTCAATTACTATTTTGTCACTAACGAGGAGTTCGAGGAAATGATCAGAAACGGCGGACTCTTAGAGTATGCTGGATACGCGGACCACTATTACGGGACTCCCAGATCATTTGTAGAAGAGAACATGGCGAAAGGAAAGGATGTGATCCTGGAGATCGAGGTCCAGGGGGCCATGCAGATCAAGAAGGCGTTTCCGGACGCGGTCCTGATCTTCATAACCACTCCGAGCGCCGCGGTGATGGCAAAGAGACTGATCGGAAGAAAGACAGAGACAGAGGAGCAGATCGACAACCGCTTTAAGAGAGCTGTAGAGGAAGCGGAGCACCTGGCGAAATACGAGTATATCGTGATCAACGACGACCTTGAGGACTGCGTGCGCGAGGTGAACAGGATCGTCGAGACCGGAGAAGGCGGCGTCAGATTCGACCCGGATTTCAAGGAGAGATTCCTCAGGGAGCTTCTCGAGATCATTGAAGGGCGCGCTCAGGAAGCCCGGAACAGAGTGAGTGGAACCTGAAACGGTACAAATAAGGAAGGCAATTAACTCCAAAGTGACTGTACAAAAGAATAAAATCTGTGATATAGTAACAATTTGGAGAATTGGAGACGATCAGCGCTTTATGTGGATGCGCTGATATCGGAGCGTATATTAAGAAAGGAACAGGTACAAACATGATTCATCCCTCTTATGTGGATTTAATGCAGGTCGTCAATAAGGGCGTTGAGGAGGGAGAGACTCCCGTCATCAACAGCCGTTATTCCATCGTTATGGCAACGGCCAAGAGAGCAAGACAGATCGTAGACGGCGACGAGCCTCTGATCGACAACGCGGAAGGTGAAAAGCCGCTCTCTATCGCCGTTGAAGAGCTCAATCAGGGCAAGATCCGCATTCTCTCGGAAAATGAGCCTGATGAGGAAGTGGAAGAAGAGATCGTCTTTGAAGAGACAGACGAGGAAGAGTATTTAGAAGGAGATGAAACTGCCGAATGAAGATTCTTTTTGTATCACTCGGCTGTGATAAGAACCTGGTGGATTCCGAGGAAATGCTCGGCGCTCTGAGAGAGAGGGGCTATCAGTTTACGGATGATGAAAACGAAGCTGACGCCGCGATCGTCAACACCTGCTGCTTCATCATGGACGCGCAGAAGGAGAGTATCGAGCAGATTCTTGCGCTGGCGGAGCGCAGAACGGAAGGGACGCTTAAGGCCCTGATCGTGACCGGCTGCATGGCACAGCGCTATAAGGAAGAAGTGCTGAATGAGATCCCGGAAGTGGATGCTGTTATTGGAACCACCTCTGAGGGCAGGATCGCGGAGATCCTGGATGAGATCCTGCAAAAAGGAGGTCCTGCAGGCTCCGGCGGTTATCTTCTGGTAGACAGCGAGCACAAGCGGACGGGAACGACCGCGGAGCGTGTTGTCACTACAGGAGGTTATTACAGTTACCTCAAGATCGCCGAGGGATGCGACAAGCGCTGCACCTACTGTGTCATTCCTTCGATCCGGGGACGCTACAGAAGTGTTCCGATGGAGCAGCTGCTGGATCAGGCGCGGCTTCTGGCGTCAAAGGGGATCAGGGAACTGATCCTGGTCGCGCAGGAGACTACGCTTTACGGCACTGATCTGTACGGACACAAAGCGCTTCCAGAACTTCTCAGGAAACTGGCTGATATTCCGGGGATCGAATGGATCCGCCTGATGTACTGCTATCCCGAGGAGATCACGGAAGAGATCGCTGAAGCCATGAGGGACATACCTCAGGTTCTGCATTATATCGACATGCCGATCCAGCACGCTTCTGATGAAATTTTAAAGAGGATGGGAAGGCGCACTGACAGACAGGAACTGACTGAGAAGATCGCGATGCTCAGGGAAATGATGCCTGACATCTGTCTGCGCACGACTCTGATCACCGGATTCCCCGGCGAGAAGGAGGAGGACCACAGAGCGCTTCTGAATTTTGTCAGGGAAATGCGGTTCGACCGTCTGGGCGTGTTCACTTACTCGAAAGAGGACGGAACGCCTGCTGCCATGATGTCGCCCCAGATCCCGGCGCGCGTCAAGAAGAAGAGGCAGAAAGAACTCATGCTGCTTCAGCAGGAGATCGCCTTTGAAGCTGCTCAGGAAATGGAAGACCGCGTTGTAGACGCCCTGGTGGAAGGGCAGCTCGTGGGAGAACATGTGTATCTGGCGAGAACATATAAAGATGCGCCCGGAATAGACGGCGCTTTGTTTATTGAAACGCAGAGAGAACTAATGACAGGTGATCTTGTGAAAGTTAAGATCACAGGATCCAGAGAATATGATCTTATAGGAGGATTGTACTATGAATCTGCCGAATAAGCTTACGGTTTTGCGTATGGTACTGGTACCTTTCTTTGTCGCGACCCTGCTGATGTCACAGACCAATGAACCCCTCAAGTGGGTTGCCCTGGTACTGTTTGTCGTCGCGTCTCTTACGGATTTCGCGGACGGCTACATCGCCAGGAAATATAATCTGATCACGAATTTCGGAAAGTTTATGGATCCCCTGGCGGACAAGATCCTGACGATCTCCGGCATGATCGTCCTGATCGAACTGGGAAGGATTCCTTCCTGGATCGTCGTGATCATTGTCGCCAGAGAATTCATCATCAGCGGATTCCGTCTGGTGGCAGCCGAAAACGGAGTTGTTATCGCGGCCAACTACTGGGGAAAGTTTAAGACGAATTTCCAGATGGCCATGATCATTCTGATGATCATGAATATCCCTCAGCTGCAGCTGCTCACAAACATTGTGATGTGGATCGCGCTGGCGCTCACGCTGATCTCGCTTTGGACTTATATCATGGCCAATAAACAGGTACTCGCGGGAGACATGTAAAGGGACGGCTGCGCAAATAAGCGAAGAATAAACAAGCAGAAAAGCCCTGCCGGGAGAGGTCCCGACAGGGCTGTCTTGTATCGTCACAGCAGAAAGGCAGGAAAAAGGCGATGAATGGAAGATGCATCCTGATGTGCTCCGGAGAGTTTCATCCCATGAATATCGACAGAAAGCCGCAGGATTTTGTGATCGCGGTAGACGGCGGACTAAGATACTTAATGGAATGCGGGATCGAACCTGATTTCCTGATGGGAGATTTCGACTCACTCGGGGAGGATTTCGCGGATACCGTGGAAAAATTTCGCGGGATGGGTGAAGAGCATTTCCTGCAGCTTCCGGTGGTCAAGGACGACACGGACACGATGGCCGCGGCCAGGCTCGGAATACAAAGAGGCTATAAGGAATTCCTGATGTACGGCGCGATGGGAGGAAGACTGGACCACACGATAGCGAATATCCAGACAATGGTCTGGATCCTGAGAAACGGAGGGCGGGCTTTTATCCTGGACGGTGATACACGGGTGACGGTAATCGGTCCCGGCGTATTTAAGATCCCGGAGGATTTTGAGGGAACGGTATCTCTGTTTGCTCTTGACAGATGTCTAAAAGATGTGACGATCCGGGGAATGAAGTATGAAATAAAAAATGCCGCAGTCCCGAATGATTATCCGGTTGGCTGCAGCAATGAGACTCTGCCGCAAAGCGGCAGTAAAGGCGCATATTATTCGATCGGAGAGGGTACGGGACTCCTTGTCATGACGGAGAAGCTGCTCAATCCGCACCGCTGACCTGCACTGTTTTGACAAGCGGCGTGATCAGACACGGTCTACGCGTATGACAGCCTGATAACCGGGCAGTTCGCGGCCGATATAGTCAGTCAGGTCAAGAAGGATATTATCGTCGGTTTCTTTATAGGAAAAAGGAAACTGCGCGTCGAAGGACACCGCAGGTATATCATCTCCACGAAGGATGCGGAAATCGTGGAGTCCCGCCTCGGGATCCATGGACTTGAGCTTTTTGAGCACTCTGCTCCTCAAAAGATGAGCTTGGTGATCTTTGGAATCCACGGGATCCATGTGAATGACGCTCATGACGCCGAGCTCCCGGTCGAGTCTTGTCTCAAGACGGTCGATGATCTCGTGGGCATGCACCAGAGTAAAGTCAGAGGGTATTTCGGCGTGTAGGGAGACGACCTGGTGCCCGGGCCCGTAATCATGGATCAACAGATCGTGCATATCGAGAATTCCTTCTGTGTGAAGGACCATATCCTCGATCTTCGCGCTCAGTGCCGGATCGGGAGCCATTCCGAGAAGGGGACTTATGGTGTCAAACGCGGAGCGGATCCCTGCGTGAAGGATGAAGAGCGAGACAGCAAGTCCGCACCACCCGTCCAGATGAAGTCCGAATTTCGCTGACAGGAGCTGACATAAAAGGACAGCGAAGGTGGCCGCACAGTCGCTGATGGAATCCATGGCTGTGGAGCGCAGTGCTACGCTGTCGATCTGTTCCGCAAGACTGCGGTTGTAGAAAAACATGTAGAACTTGACGGCAATAGAAACAAGCAGTATAGCAGCCGCCGCACCGGAATGCACGGTCTGTACAGGGTAGAGGATCCTGTTAAGTGAACTCTTGGCAAGGTCTGCGCCTACCAGGATAATTGAGATGCTGATCAGAAGTCCTGTAATGTACTCGACCCTGCCGTGGCCAAAAGGGTGATTGCGGTCAGCCTTTTTCCCCGCGAGTTTAAAACCGATCAGAGTGATCACGCTTGAAGCCGCGTCTGAAAGGTTGTTGAAGGCGTCTGCGGTGATAGATACAGAGCGGACAAGTAATCCCGCGAAAAGTTTCCCTGCAAAAAGAAGCAGATTAAGAAAAATACCGACTGTTCCCGAGAGGACGCCATAGCGGCGCCTCACCTCGGGAAGGTCGGTTTTTTCATGATCCGAAATGAATAACCTGGATAGTAAAGTGATCAATTTAACCCTCGCTGAAAAGCAGATCTGAATAAGTCGGGAAAGGCCATACACTTCTCTTTGTGATGGTCTCCAGTTCGTCCGCGTAACTTCTGCACTCATTCATGTCGGGCACGAGAACATCGTGACAGTAGTGCATCGCCTCTACGGGCTCTGCGGGAACACTGCGGAGATCTTTCTCCAGCTTCAGGCAGGCGTCATGCAGGCAGTCGGACAGCATGCAGTTGTTGCGGGCATTGTTTTCTTCATATTTAAAAGGAAGACCCAGTTCCCGGCGCTCCGCCAAACCTTTGCACAGGTCCGCACCGTATTCAGACACGGCCGGAAGGATATCCTTGCGGATCATGTCGATCATAGTGCGGGCCTCGATCTCGATGGTCGCATTGTAATTTTCCACATGGATATTGTAGCGCGCGTCGACTTCCTCCCTCGTGTAGATGGAGTGATCCGTAAAGAGGCGGACATTCTTCTCGGCGATATAGGCGGGAAGAGCATCCACGGCAGTGGAGAAGTTGGAGAGTCCGCGCAGTCTTGCCTCCGCGAGCCATCCTTCGTCGTAACCGTTGCCGTCGAAAATGATCCTGCGATGCGCTGTCAGCTCGCGGCGGATCAGATGAGCTATGCAGTCGTCAAAATCTACCGCTTTTTCAAGCTCGTCCGCAAACAGCATCAGTTCATGGGCCATGACGGTGTTCAGAACAATGTTGGGACCCGCGATAGAGAGCGAGGATCCGGGCATACGGAATTCGAACTTATTGCCGGTAAAGGCCATGGGGGATGTACGGTTCCTGTCGGTGTTGTCCTGGGGGATCGGCGGCATCACGTCGACTCCGATGTCCAGAGTGCGCTTCCCGGGGCCTTTGAGAGTTGTGTCATTGATGATGGAATTGACAACAGCGCTCAGCTCAGCACCAAGGAAGATGGAAACGACGGCGGGCGGCGCTTCCTGCGCTCCGAGACGGTGGTCGTTGCCGGGAGTCGCCACGGTGGCCCGCAGCATATCCTGATATTCATCGACGCCCTTGATAAAGGCTGTCAAAAACAGAAGGAACTGCGCGTTCTGGCGGGGAGTAGACCCCGGTTTGAAGAGGTTCTTCCCCGTGTCCGTGGACAGGGACCAGTTATCGTGCTTGCCCGAGCCGTTGACGCCGGCGAAAGGCTTTTCGTGCAGCAGGCAGACCAGGCCGTGACGGTCCGCGACCTTCTTCATGATCTCCATAGTGATCTGGTTCTGATCGCAGGCGGCGTTGGCGTCGCTGTAAATGGGCGCCATTTCATGCTGGGAGGGCGCCACCTCGTTGTGCTTGGTCTTGGAGAGGACGCCCAGTTTCCAGAGCTCATTGTCCAGATCCTGCATATATGAGGCGACTCTGGGACGGATCGCGCCAAAATAGTGATCCTCCAGTTCCTGCCCCCTGGGAGGCTTGGCGCCAAAAAGCGTCCTGCCGGTCATGATCAGATCTTCGCGCTGCTTGTACAGCTTCTTGTCAAGCAGGAAGTACTCCTGCTCGGCGCCTACCTGGGCGATGACTCTCGTTGTAGTCGTATCGCCGAAGAGCCGCAGAATGCGGACGGCCTGTTTGCTCACAGCGTCCATGGAGCGAAGAAGAGGGGTCTTTTTGTCCAGTGCGTGGCCTGAGTAGGAGCAGAAGATCGTCGGGATGCACAGGGACTTTTCCTTGATAAACGCGAAGGAAGTGGGATCCCAGGCCGTGTATCCTCTGGCCTCGAAGGTGGCGCGCAGACCGCCGGAGGGGAAGGAAGACGCGTCGGGCTCGCCCCGTACCAGCTCTTTGCCGGAAAACTCCAGTACGATCCTGCCTTTATCCTCGGGAGAGATGAAACTGTCGTGCTTCTCCGCTGTCACGCCTGTCATGGGCTGGAACCAGTGCGTATAGTGAGTGGCTCCCTTTTCAACGGCCCACTGCTTCATGGCTTCCGCTATTTCATTTGCTGTCGATATATCGAGGGGAGTTCCGTCGCTGACGCTTTTCTTCCACTGCTTGTAGCAGCTGGGGGAAAGGCGCTCCTTCATGGTATCCTCGTTGAACACCATGCTGCCGAAGAGCTCCGGAAATTTCCCTGAATCATTGCTCATATATATTTTCCTCCAATTCCTGTTTGAACCTTCTTTAGAAGACAAATACTGATCGAATTATAAAACAGTTACATATTATCACAAATACGCGAAGATATTTTCATGAAATCGGCGGTTTGCGAAAAAAAACACAATTTACGCGGTAATGGAATCGTGATAATATAAGTCTCGATTTACATAAAGGAGGCACGAAGTATGATAGATGCGGGACGAAGAGGCAGAAGTTCGGCGAAAAAGAACATTCTGCTCAGGCTTGCGGCGATGTACGGAGTCTCTGCCATCCTGGGAATGGGTACTTATTACGGATACAGGTTTTACTGTGAGAGCAATAACGGCGGTTTTCTCAAGGGAACGGTCGTGGATGGCGAAGATGTCTATGGAATGTCTGTCCAGGCGGCGCAGAATCTTATAGAGGACAAGTATGCGGACTCCGAGATCGTTATCACAGAAAAAGAAAACGAGGATCTTCGCGGAAATCTCGCCTTCTACGGATATGAGATCGACAGTGAGAAACTGCAAAGCGAACTGCAGACCGTATTTGATCAGCAGAAGAGCAGCTCGAATGTGCTCCGCAGTATATTTGACAGGTATGAATGCAAGATAGACGCGCGGCCGCAGGAAAACACGGAAGTATTCGAAAAGCAGGTGAGAGCGGATGCCCTGGAGGTGGCGCGGTACCCCTCTGAAGACGCCTGCCTGTACTATGACAGTCAGGCCGACGCGCTTGCAATAAAGGATGAGATCCAGGGCAATGAGATCCCGGACACGGAACTTCAGGATTTTGTGAGGCAATGCATCACACAGACACTGGACTCTGATGAAGATCTCCATGAGAGTTTCGAATTTCCATGGGAGCTTTGCGCCAGGCCGCAGGTCTACAGAGACGACGCGGGACTGATCGGGAAGAGGGACGCCGTAAATGAATACGCGGGGGCAGGTCTCACATACACGTTCGGAGAAGAGCAGGAAGTATATGATCTCATGGACATCAGTGAATTGTTCATGGAGATAAAGGACGGGAAAGCGGAACTGAGCGAGGAGAAGATCGAGGATTTCGTAGAAAAACTCGCGGCAAAATATGATACGCGCTATATAGAAAGAAAATTTGAATCTACGCTCAGAGGCGAGATCACGATCAAGGCCGCCCGCAATGATTACGGATATACGATCCTTCAGGAGGACGAGGCGGAGCAGATCATGGAGGATATCGAATCCAGAAGCCATGTGACAAGAGAGCCCGTATATCTGGAGAAGAACTCCTGGGGCAACCCCTATTATCTTAAAAGAAACGGAGTCGATGATCTTGACGGAACTTACATCGAAGTAGACCTTTCCGCGCAGCACGTCTGGTTCTATAAGGACGGGGAAGTTTACACAGAGTGCAACTGTGTTTCCGGAGACGTGACCAATGACCACGGCACTCAGACCGGCTGTTTTCCCCTTGCCTACAAGGAGAGCCCTTCCGTGCTGACCGGCGGCAACGGCGAGGACGAGTATGAGACAAAAGTCAATTACTGGATGCCGTTCTATGAGGGACAGGGCCTTCACGACGCGACCTGGAGATACTCCTTCGGCGGGAACATTTACAGAGGAAACGGATCACACGGCTGTGTGAACATCCCCCTCAGCGCCGCGAGGGATATTTACGAGGCGGTCGACACCGGAACAGCGATCATTATTTTTTACTAAACGGCACATAAACCAAGTTGCGAAAGGATCAATCGTGAAAAGAGACAGAATTGTGATTAAGGTCGGAACATCGACTCTGACAAATGAACTTGGAAACAGCAATCTCCGGACAATGGAAAAACTTGCCATGGTCCTTTCGGATATTCAGAATATGGGGCACGAAGTCATTCTTGTCTCCTCAGGTGCTATTGCGGTGGGCGCCAACAAGATGCACATGAAAGAGAAGCCGACCACCATGCGTATGAAACAGGCGGCGGCCGCTGTCGGACAGTGCGCTAATATGTTCCTTTACGACAAATTCTTCGGCTATTACGACAAAACGGTTGCGCAGATCCTTCTCAACGCCGAGGACATCGCGCAGGAGGAGAAGAAGGAGAACCTCAGCAATACTTTCTCCGCGCTCCTTGAATCGGGCGTGATCCCTATCGTAAATGAGAATGACTCCGTCAGTTACACGGAGATCGAGTCGGAGGAGAGACTCTTTAGTGACAACGATGTCCTCTCAGCGGTAGTGGCAGTCCTGTGCCAGGCGGATAAACTGGTCATTCTCTCCGACATCGACGGATTTTTTGACAGGGATCCCAGGCTCTATAAAGACGCTAAGCTGATCAGTCAGATCGACAGGATCGACGACTCCGTTTATAAACTGGCGGGCGGAGCCGGCTCTCGAAGAGGAACCGGCGGAATGCGCACGAAGCTTCAGGCAGCTGATCTCGCGACAGCGCAGGGAATCGACACAGTGGTGACCAACGGAAAGGATCCGGCGATCCTCTATAAGGTCGTTGCGGGAGAGCCGGCGGGAACTATCTTTAAGGGACGCAGATAAAGACGCGCGGAGCATCGGAAACTGATAAAGTACAGCTTGCTAAATTCATGGCGGTACTTCCCGATTGCGCGTAAAAGTAGTAAAATACAAAGAAAGAGCAACTGCTATTTATATTGGAATGAGGAGAATCACATGAAACAAAAGCCAGTAGTTTTAATGATCCTGGATGGCTATGGCCTTAACGACAATCCCGAGGCAAACGCTATTGCCATGGCAAACACTCCGGTCGTCAGCGGGCTTATGGAGAGTGTTCCTTTTGTAAAGGGATATGCCAGTGGTATGGCGGTAGGACTTCCGGACGGGCAGATGGGCAATTCCGAGGTCGGCCACATGAACATGGGCGCCGGCAGGATCGTTTATCAGGAACTTACAAGGATCACCAAGGAGATCCAGGACGGAGTGTTCTTTGAGAATCCCGAGATCCTCGAAGCGATCAACAACTGCAAGGTGAAGAATTCCGACCTGCACATTTACGGACTTCTGTCCGACGGCGGCGTTCACAGCCATATTACTCATCTGTACGCTATTCTTGAGATGTGCAAGAAGAACGGTCTCGACAGAGTATATGTCGACTGCTTCCTCGACGGAAGAGATACTCCTCCCCAGAGCGGCAGCGATTTTATCGCGCAGCTCGAGGCGAAGGAGAAGGAGATCGGCGTAGGTCAGATCGCGATGATCAGCGGACGCTATTACGCGATGGACAGAGATAACAACTATGACCGCGTGAAGATCGCTTACGACGCTCTGACCAAGGGCGAGGGCCTTAAGGCTGAGAGCGCTCATGAGGCTATCACAGCTTCTTATGAGAGAGGCGAGTACGATGAGTTCGTAAAGCCCACCGTGATCTGCAAGGACGGAAAGCCCCTTACAACGATCAAGGACGGCGATTCCATCATCTTCTACAACTTCCGTCCCGACAGAGCAAGAGAGATCACTCACTGCTTCTGCGACAACGAGTTTGACTATTTTGACAGAGGACCCAGGAAGAAAGTTACTTACGTCTGCTTTAAGGACTATGATCCGGACATCCCGAATAAGGAAGTCGCGTTCAAGAAGGTCGACGTTACCAATACTTTCGGCGAGTGGCTCGCTGCCAAGGGAATGAAGCAGGCAAGGATCGCGGAGACCGAGAAATACGCGCATGTAACATTCTTCTTCAACGGCGGCGTGGAAGTGCCCAACGAGGGAGAGGACAGAATCCTGGTGCGTTCCCCCAAGGACGTTCCCACTTATGACCTCAAGCCTGAGATGAGCGCTTACGGCGTTCTCGACAAACTGGTGGAGGCGATCCATTCCAAGAAGTATGACGTGATCGTCATTAAC
The DNA here is from genome assembly GCA_902794825.1 of uncultured Lachnospiraceae bacterium. Lineage (GTDB taxonomy): Bacteria > Bacillota > Clostridia > Lachnospirales > Lachnospiraceae > CAG-791. The sequence goes on along the minus strand of CADBIU010000002.1, from coordinate 54,542 downwards.
TTCGCGAACCCCGACATGGTCGGCCACACAGGCGTGCTTCCGGCAGCGATCAAGGCGGTCGAAGTCGTCGATGAGTGCGTTGGAAAGGCTCTCGAGGCGATCAAGGAAGAGGACGGCGTTCTCTTCATCTGCGCGGACCACGGCAACTGCGAGCAGATGGTCAACTATGAGACCGGCGCTCCCCACACCGCGCACACAACGAACCCGGTTCCCTTTATCCTGGCGAACTATCACGAGAACGTTAAGCTCAGAGAGGGCGGCGTTCTGGCGGACATCGTTCCCACTCTGATCGATATCATGGGATACGAGCAGCCCAAGGAAATGACCGGAAAATCTCTTCTTATCCGCGAATAACGCTCATTTGAGAAGAAAATTCACCTAAAATTCACAATATATAGGCAGGCAGGAACGAAATTTCCTGCCTGCTTTTCATATGTTGTGGTAAAATAGTGTGATATATGCATGTTTTGCATATGAAAGGGACACTTTGGAGAGTACTATTTGATGAGCGATAACGCAGGAAAAAAGTTAGACCGATATCTGAAGAAAAACGCGGCCCGTGCGCAGAAAGAGAGGAAGTACGGCTCGGCGCGGCTTCGAAGATGGAGAGGACGCGCTGTCTCCTGGCTGTATCTTGCCCCGAGCCTGATCGGCGTGGGGCTGTTCTTTGTGCTCCCCTTCGGAGTGGTCATATACTACTCTATGATCAACAATCCGGTCCAGCACGAGTATGTCGGTTTTAACAACTTTATCCGCACCTGGCAGAACAACGCTTTCTCGCTCGCGGCGCGCAATACGCTGCTGTTCTCGGTGATAGCCGTGCCCCTGGCTGTGATGCTGTCTCTGTGGCTTGCGGTGATCATGGAGAGCCGCATCCCGTTTAAGAGCACGTTCCGGACCTTTTTCCTGAGTCCCATGATGGTGCCCATTGCGTCCGTGATCCTGGTGTGGCAGGTGCTGTTTGACTACAACGGCCTTGTCAACGTGTTATTGACCCGCGCCGGTATAGACAGGATCGACTGGCTCAAATCGGATCTGGCGCCGCTCGTCATCATACTGCTGTTTCTGTGGAAGAACCTGGGTTACAATATGATCCTGTTCATGTCGGGACTTTCGAGCATACCCAAAGATCAGATCGAGGTTGCGAGGCTGGAGAGCGCGACGGAAGGCCAGATCTTCTGGAAGATAAAGATTAGATACCTCTCTTCGACGATCATGTTCGTCATTATCATGTCATTGATCAATTCCTTTAAGGTGTTCAGGGAGGTCTATCTCCTTACGGGGGATTATCCCTACAATTCTCTGTACATGATGCAGCATTTTATGAATAACACATTTGCGTCTCTCGATTATCAGAAACTGTCCGCCGCCGCGATCATCATGGCTGTATTCATGATGGTTGTGATCGGAATCCTTCTGCTGGCGGAGGACCGGTTCGGAAAGGATCTTGAGCAGTAGGAATATGGGATTATTTAAGAAGAAAAAGAATGAAATCTCAAAAAAAGCGGAGTACACGGAGTACGACGCGATCAGCGACCGCAGAAAATCGGAGAGCAGACAGACTTTCAGAAGGACCATCGCCGCGATCTTTTTCGCGTTTCTGTTTCTGACGCCCACGGTTCTCACATTCACGAACAGTTTCATGACCGCGTCGGAGATCAGCGCCAACTACGGCTCGATCTTCGCGCAGAACACTTCCGGAGGAAAGGTATTCGTCTCAGAGGTGGTCAACCTCAAGTTCATTCCGGACATGGTGACTTTCAGCCAGTATGCCACGGTGCTTTTCAAGAGCCCGGAATACCTGATGAAATTCTGGAATTCCGTGATCTATGTCGTGCCGATCGTGGTCTTCCAGCTCTTTGTGGCTTCTCTGGCGTCCTTCGGATTCGCAAGGTACCGGGGAAAAATAAAACAGCTGATATTCTTTCTGTATATTGTACTGATGCTGATGCCTTATCAGGTCACACTGGTCCCCAACTATATGGTGACCTCCGAACTGGGGATCGTCGGGACCAGATGGGCTATATGGCTGCCGGGTATATTTTCCCCCTTCGCTGTGTATATGCTTACTAAATATATGAGAAGGATACCGTATTCCCTCTACGAGGCGGCGTCTATCGACGGAGCGGGGGAATGGCAGATCTTTACGCAGATCTGTATGCCGATCTGCAGGGGAGGACTCGCCTCGATAGCGATCCTGATCTTTATCGATTACTGGAACATGGTCGAACAGCCGCTGATCCTTTTGGACAATGAGGAGATGTATCCGCTCTCAGTATTTTTGTCGAGGATCAACGCGGGCGAGATCTCGCTGGCTTTTGCCGTAGCTGTCATTTATATGGTCCTGCCGATGCTTTTCTTCCTGTACGGCGAGGAGTATCTGGTGGAAGGCATTCTGTACCAGGGCGGCATCAAGGAATGATGCCGGAGCCCACAGATTGAAGAGGTAGACAGGTTATGTACGAAATCGAAGATAAGAAAAACAGAGAACAGTATCAGATGGAGCGCTCGGCCGCCAGAAAGGACTGGATCAAGAATCTGGCGATCGTCTTTTTGTCGATCATGCTCATTCTGACCTTCTTCTCAAACACGATCATGAACTACTCGCTTCCGCAGGTGGCGACCCAGTACGTGCAGGAGGGAAGCATCACGCCCAAAGTGAGAGGTTCGGGAACCGCTGAGGTCGACGACCCCTACAGCGTCAAAGCGCCTAACGCGAGAGTGATCTCCGCTGTCAATGTAAGGCCGGGCGACGAGGTCAAGAAAGACGATGTGATCTTCGAGCTGCAGGATTCGGAATCTGATGAGCTCAAGGAGGCCAGAAAGGAATACGAAGAGGCCAAGGCCAATTTCCAGAAAGCCCTGTTCAGCGGCGACCTGACCAACGACGCGGTGGAAAGGATCAGGAACGGCGAGTATCTGACGGATGACGAGATGCAGGAGATACTCGACGAAGTAAACTCCGATTACGAAGACGCTCTATATGAAGATACGGAAGCGGGTCTGGAAGTGGAGAGACTCAACGGGACCACTAATAGCACTTCTACTGTGGGAGACGATGAGGAAGCTGTCAAACAGGCCGAGAGAAACGCCAAGAAGCTCGCTGAAGCGCAGGCCTATAAGGCGGAGACAGAAGCGGAACTGACAAGAGCGACCAACGCCAGGGATACAACAGTAAAGAGTATCCAGGCGGAGCTGGAGCTCAAGTCGATCCAGAAGACTATGGAAGACGCGCAGGCCAAGGTGGAGAGCCTTGAGAAAGCGGAGAAGAGCGCCACTGTGAAGTCGCCTATCGACGGCAAGGTCGTCTCCGTTTCCTACAACGCGGGCGACACTACTTCCTCAGACACTGTGGGCGCGGTGATCCAGCCTGTGGGGAAAGGTATGACTGTCAGTTTCACCTGCACCAAGGAACAGGCCCAGATGCTCAAGACCGGTATGGAAGCCAAACCCCAGAACGAGTGGGCGTATTCGGACTTTAAGGCAACCCTCGTGAGTATTACCGCGGACGCCTCGGACAGTTCCGGCGGCAAAATATTGAAGTTTGAGATCCAGAGCCCCGACGTGGAGGCCGGAGATACTGTACAGCTCAGCGTGGGAGAGAATACCAAGACCTATGACCTGACTGTTCCCAACAACGCTGTCAGGGAGGATAACAACGGTAAGTTCATTCTGATAGTCAGCAGCAAGGAGAGCCCTCTGGGAAACAGATACATTGCCACCAGAGTGGATGTTCAGGTTCTTGACAGTGACGATCTGCTGTCGGCCATCTCAGGACCCCTGAGCGGCTATGAATATGTGATCACGACTACCACCAAGCCGGTGGCTGCCGGCATGCAGGTGAGGCTTGCGGAGGATTTGCAGCAGTGACCGGAAAGAGGAAAAGGCGCGGGATAACTCCCTGGAAAAAGACCGCACTGAAAGTCTGTGTCCTGTGGCTCATTGCGGCAGCGGGGATCCACGGATACCGGGAACTGAAGGCACTGGGATTTGAGGACCAGAGGGAGGCCTCCAGGTGGGGAGCCCCGGACAGCTGTGCTCAGATCAGCGCTTTTCTTCCGAGGGAAGAAGCGCTGATGGAAGAGAATATCAAGGATCTGGAGTACAAGATCAACACGACTCTTGCCCAGGACTCGATCAAAAAGACTTCGGAGGGCAAGGACTCGAAACTGTGGCAGGACTGCTACAGCGGGATCGGGGAACTGAAGCTTGCGGCGGGGAGTAAGACGGTGACTGTTGAAGCGGTAGGAACCGGAGGAGCTTTCTTCACTTTCCATCCGCTCAAGCTTTCAGCGGGCTCCTACTACCTGTCCGACTCAGTGATGAAAGATGAGATACTCCTCGATGAGGAGACTGCGTGGAAACTCTTCGGTTCTTTTGACGTGGAAGGAAGAACCGTAAGAGTTGACGATATGCACCTGCGTATTGCGGGCGTTTACAAAAAAGGGGAGGGCACCCTCTATGATGAGGGAGGGCTGTCCGACTATGTGGTTTTTGTCCAATATAAGACTCTTCTTAAGTACGGCGGATCCGGGAACGGATACGACGGCGGCTCGCAGCAGATTCCTAATACAGCTTCCCGCCCTGCCGGATACGCGGCTGTAGCGCGGGCGGCGGACACGTCTGAAGAGGAACCGAAAGAGGCCGGCGAATCCGCGGGGGACTCACAGGAGGCGGACGATACTGCGGGAGATACGAATAAGACCGACAATTCCGCAGGCAGTACAGAAGCAGGATCAGGCGGCCGGTCCTCGGGATCAGGAGACGCGAATAGTACTGTCCCCGACGACACGCAGAACATGGAAAATGTCGGAACCGGCAACACTCACTACAAAGATACGGGTATGATCACAACCTATGAGATCGTGATGCCCGATCCCGTGGAGGGCTATGCGGCGGCAGCCGTGAAAAAGGCGTTCGGAGATGACACAGGGGTGATCGTAGTGGACAATACCAACCGCTACAGGATCCCCAATCTCTATAAGGACCTTCGGAATTTTGCATTACTTGGAATGCGCACCAGGGCGGTACGTTACCCTTACTGGGAAAATGTGGCTCTGGGGTGGGAAACGATCTTCGCGGCGCTCTTTCTTCTTGAATGTATACTGATAGCTTTGACGATCCTTCTGATCCTGTGGATGATAATCCACTGGTACAGGAACAGAAGCTGGACGTTGGCGGGAAGTGTCCGGAACCTGCAGGACAGTGTCTATGAGAGACAGTCCATGAAGAAATATCCGGAATATTACATGGAAAGAGAGCAGGACTCAGAAGAAGATACTCCTCAAAGAGAGAAGGCCCGGGCTTCTGAGCGGAAGGACGATAAGCCCTCAGAGAGCGAACCGGAAAAAGGAATGCTTGAAGATAAAGGACTTGCTCCTTTTGAAACGATCAGGGATAACAGAAAGGCGGTGCAGTATGAAACGAAACACCAGGATGATCAGCGTGATGATGGCAATAGTGCTCACTCTGACCATGACGGCATGCGGCAAGGGAGGCAGTGACAAAAAAGAAACTGACGGCGGCAATGGAACTGTCTCGTCCGGTGATTATGTTTACAGCGCCCAGCCGGTTGCGCTTCAGGACAGCGATGGATTTCTCGCCGATTTCAATATGGAAAGCCTGACATACAAAGACGGCAGGCTTTACTCCTCCGGCTATTCCTACAGCTTTTCTGATTCCGGGACACACGCGATCGCGAATTTTGCTCCTGACGGATCTGATCTGCAGTACAGTCTGCTGATCGGAGGCGGCATGCAGGATGTGCTGGCTATGAGTATCGGCTCTGACGCCAATTACTATATCGCAAGGGTTTCTTATAGCGGTGACTCTGTAGGATTTACCCCCTCGGGTGGAGGACAGAGCGGACCCGGAAGTGAAGAAGGCCCCGGAGGACCGGCGGAAGCAGGCGCCGAAGTAGTGGAAGAGGGGCCTGTGGAGGCGTCCGAAGAAGGGCAGGCGCAGTCCCCCGCCGCAGAAGGAAAAGGCCAGGTCGCAGAGTTTTATACTGAAGGCGGAGATTCTCCCGCTAACGATCCTGCGCTTCAGGAAGATCCTTCGAACGGGATCACGTCCCCCGCAGACGAGGCAAAAGGCGACGGGAATCCGACAGACGCCGAAGAGGAACTGATCATTTCAGAGGCATCAGAGGTCGATCCGGCTTCCTCAGCGCAGACTGTAGAGAGCGTCTATGTCCTCTCCTGCATCGCGCCCGACGGCACTGAAGTCTGGACAGCTCCCGCCAAAGTTCCGGAAAACGCGGAAATGGACTATTTTGTCAACAGCGTCGCTTACAGTGGTGAAGGCCTTATAGTGAGCACTTCCATGGGCCTTGACCTTTACAATGCGCAGGACGGATCTTTCCTGAGGACAGTCAGCACCGACGACCAGTTAAAGAGCGTCACGCCGTATGTGCTGGAGGACGGCACGGTCGTGACAGTCACATACGGAGGTACCGGCGAGCAGATCACGGTGATCAACATGGAGACCGGAACTGTTGGAGACAGCTATCCGGTTCCCTCTGAAGCAGGAATGTCATTTGTCTTCCCCGGAAAGACATGGCAGCTGTATATGGCAGGCGCCAACGCAATTTACGGAATGAACCTTGACGGTTCCGGCATCACAAAGATCGTCGATTACGTGGATTCGGATATGGACGTCACGGCAGTCACCGGTCTTGCGGAGCTGGAGGACGGAAACCTTGCGGTGATCGCAGTCGATATGGACGGCAACAGCGTGGTGGAGATCCTCTCCAAAGTAGATCCGGAAGTTGTAGCCGGCAGAAAGACGATCACTCTGGGAAGTTATTATCTTGACTATGAGGTAAGAAAACAGGTTTTCGCCTTCAATAAATCCAATCAGGATGTAAGGATCAGTATTGTGGATTACTCCCAGTACGACGGCGAGGCCGGAAACGAGGGACTGTCAAGGCTCAATACTGATATCGCTTCCGGCAGCGCGCCCGACGTGCTGGTGCTCTCCGCGGTAATGCCTGTCAGCAGTTATATCAGCAAGGGCGTTTTCGAGGACCTGACTCCTTATATGGAAAGCGATGAGGAGATTTCCGGCAAAGAATACCTGACTAACGTGTTTGATACGTTTAAGAGCGACGGAAAGACATATGCGGTCATTCCTGCATTTTATGTAAATACTATCGTTGGAAAGACCGAGGATATCGGGGACGGTTCCGGCTTCACACTCGATTTTGCCGATCAGCTTGCAGCCACCAAAGGCATAGCGCAAGGCAGAATGTTTGGTCTTGCCGGCAGAGAAGACATTTTCTACCAGGCTTTGGAACTGTGCGGCGACCAGTTTATTGACTGGGACAAATCCCAGTGTAAGTTTGACTCGCCCGAGTTCATTCGCCTGCTTGAGTTTATCGGCCAGTTCCCTGCCAAAATAGATGATGCCGCCATGCAGGAGGATACCACTGCGTTCTACAGAAACGGAAAGGCTCTGTTTGCAAGAGAGTCAGTCGGAACCTTCGATGAGTACGTAAATCTCCGGTACGGTTATTTCGGCACAGAGATCACTATGGCGGGTTTCCCGTCCCAGACACCCGGCACAGCGGCGATCTCCCCGCAGCTTGAGATCGCGGTCAATGCGGCGTCTGACGAGAAGGACGCCTGCTGGAGTTTCGTGCGCCGTTTCCTTCTTGATGAATATCAGAATTCCATCGAGATGTACTGGCCGGTCAGCATCAGCTCGCTGGATCGGCTCGCCAACAAGGCGATGGAGCCCATCTACTATACTGACGAGAACGGACAGAAGGTGGAGGACCACATCATCATGAACATCGGCGGCGAGAATGTAGAGCTGCCGAGGATCACCGACAGCGAAGTCGACCAGATCTATGCTTTCCTCAGAGGACTCAGAAGCAAAGCATATTTTGACAGAAGTGTCGAGAACATCATAGTCGAGGAGGCGGCAGCCTTCTTCGAGGGACAAAAGAGCGCGAAGGATGTCGCGGGTGTCATCCAGAGCAGAGTCCAGATCTATATCAACGAGAACAGCTGAGCCCGTCGGGCGGCCTAAGAAAGGACAGCATTACATATATGGCATCAAATCACTACGACAATATCCGGGAGAGGACCAGAAATTTCTGCATTGTGGCCCACATCGACCACGGCAAATCTACACTGGCGGACCGAATGATCGAGCGGACAGGTCTTCTGACGAGCCGCGAAATGCAGGACCAGGTCCTGGACAATATGGAACTGGAGCGCGAGCGCGGCATCACGATCAAGAGCCAGGCAGTGCGTCTTGTCTATAAGGCAAAAGATGGTGTGGAGTATATTTTCAACCTGATCGATACACCCGGCCATGTGGACTTCAACTACGAGGTCAGCCGCTCGCTGGCGGCCTGCGACGGCGCGATCCTGGTGGTGGACGCGACCCAGGGCATACAGGCGCAGACACTGGCCAATGTCTATCTGGCGCTGGAACACGACCTGGACGTATTTCCCGTTATCAACAAGATCGACCTCCCAAGCGCGATGCCCGAAGAGGTGCGGCATGAGATCGAGGATGTCATTGGCATCGAGGCGGAGGACGCCCCTTTGATCTCGGCAAAACAGGGCATCGGCATCGAGGATGTGCTGGAAGCGGTGGTGGAAAAGATCCCCGCTCCCGAAGGGGATGCGGAGGAGCCGCTCAAGGCGCTGATCTTCGACTCCCTCTATGACTCCTACCGCGGCGTCATTGTGTTCTGCAGGATCCGCGACGGCGTGATCAAAAAGGGCATGCAGGTGAGAATGATGGCGACCGGCGCGGTTGTGGAAGTCGTGGAAGTGGGATATTTCGGCCCCGGACAGTTCATCCCCTGCGATGAACTGGCTGCAGGACAGGTAGGCTATTTCACTGCCTCCATCAAGAATATCAAGGACGCCCGGGTCGGCGACACTGTCACAGAACACACGCGCCCCTGCGCGGAGCCTCTTCCCGGCTACAAAAAAGCGCAGCCCATGGTCTTCTGCGGTCTCTATCCGGCGGACAGCGCCAAGTACCCGGATCTTCGGGACGCGCTGGAGAAACTTCAGCTCAATGACGCTTCGCTCTTTTTTGAACCGGAGACATCGCTGGCTCTCGGTTTCGGATTCCGCTGCGGTTTCCTGGGACTTCTTCACATGGAAGTCATTTTGGAGCGCCTGGAGAGAGAGTATGATCTGGACCTGATCTCCACTGCGCCCGGCGTTGTCTACAAAGTATTTAAGACGGACGGGACGATGATCGAGCTGACCAATCCCTCGAATCTTCCCGATCCCGCCAAAATAGAGCACATGGAAGAACCTATCGTAAGCGCCGAGATCATGGTGACCACGGAGTTCATCGGGCCCATCATGCAGCTTTGCCAGGAGAGGCGCGGCCGCTACCTGGACACCGAATACATTGAGGCGACCCGCGCGGTCCTTAAATATGAGCTCCCCTTGAACGAGATCATTTATGATTTCTTCGACGCGCTCAAATCAAGATCGAGAGGTTACGCGTCCTTTGACTATGACCTCAAGGGATATGAGACCAGCGAACTGGTCAAGATGGATATCCTCGTGAACAAGGAACCTGTGGACGCCCTTTCTTTCATCGTGCACGCCGCAGGCGCTTACGACCGCGGGCGCAAGATGTGCGAAAAACTCAAAGAAGAGATTCCAAGACAGCTTTTCGATGTGCCGATCCAGGCCGCGGTCGGCGGACGCATTATCGCCCGCGAGACTGTCAGACAGCTGCGCAAGGACGTCCTTGCCAAGTGCTACGGCGGCGATATTTCCCGAAAGAAGAAACTTCTGGAGAAGCAGAAGGAAGGCAAGAAGAGAATGCAGATCGTCGGAAACGTAGAGATACCGAAGGAAGCGTTCATGAATGTATTGAAACTGGATGCCGGAAACTGACAGGAATGGTGCGGTATGAGCGAATATAACCGCGGCGGACCGGTCTCTCTGTACCTGCACTTTCCCTTTTGCGAGAGAAAGTGCAGGTACTGTGATTTTTTGTCGGGACCGGCCGGCGAAGAGACAAGAGAAGAATATGTCGATCTGCTGTGCCGCGAGATTGAACTGCGGGCCGGCGAGATCACCGCGCCGTCAGAGAGCGCCGCGGTGGTAGACTCGATCTTCATCGGGGGAGGAACCCCCTCTCTGATGACGCCTGTTCAGGCTGCGCGAGTGATGGATACGATACGCAGCCGGTATCAAGTCCTTTCGGACGCGGAGATCAGTATGGAAATAAACCCTGGCACTGTGGACCCTTTGAAACTCCTCGGCTTCAAAGCCGCCGGCATTGGCAGGCTTTCCATAGGCGTTCAGTCTTTTGACGACTCCGAACTGCACCTGCTGGGCCGGATCCACACTGCCGCAGAGGCGCGGGAGACCTTTCATGCCGCGCGGGAAGCGGGATTTGACAACATCAATCTGGACCTGATGTCAGCGCTGCCCGGTCAAAATATCGAAACCTGGTCCCATACACTTAAGGAGGCGGTGTCGCTCGGACCCGAGCACATCTCGGCATACAGCCTGATCATCGAGGAGGGAACGCCTTTTGCCTCTTTACTGAATGCCGGAGAACTTCCGGATCTTCCTTCAGAGGAAGAGGATCGCAGAATGTATCACTTCACTAAGCAGTTCCTGGCTTCTGAGGGGTACCGGCGCTACGAGATCTCGAACTATGCCAAAGCGGGATATGAGTGCAGGCATAACTGCGGCTACTGGACCGGCCACGAATACCTTGGCCTGGGACTTGGAGCGTCTTCCTGTCTCGGAAGTGAGCGCTTCAGAAATCCGGACAAAATGAATGATTACCGAAAGGCTGTAAACGATACGAACGAGTATGATCCTGTGAATGCCATGCGCCGTGAAAGGCAAACGCTTACGCGGGAGGATCGCATGGAGGAGTTCATGTTTCTCGGGCTGCGAATGACGGAGGGCGTCTCAGAAAAGGAATTTGAAAAGCGCTTCGGAGTGAAAATGGAAGATATTTACGGCGGCATGCTGCACAGGCATTTGGAGCAGAATGTGATCCGCCGGACACCTGATCACAGGATTGCGTTGACAGAATATGGACTGGATGTAGCCAGCTATGTTATGGCGGACTATCTTCTGTAAAAAAGTCGGGGAGGCCCCGGCTTTTTTGTCGGCATAGAGCCTTTTTCTCTCCCTTTACTGGCGGAAATCCCGCCAGTAAAGGGTCTGGCAAACACGTACCTATAGTCTCAGACCCTGCAGGTACCCTTTCTCACAACCCTTTATTGGCGGATTTTCCGCCAATAAAGGGTTGTGAGAAAGGGTATATCAGAATTTTTTTCCGGGAAAGCAGACTGAAAAATTCGATATTTTGATAAAATACAGCGGATTGATCAAAAAACAAACAAATATTTTTTTTTACTATTGAACTGTCGCAGGCCCGGTCTCTATAATTGTCCTATCTTACAAGTCCCGCTTGTTCTTAAGGGATTTGGATCAAACACATCTGAGCTTTCTTTCCGGTTCCGGGAAAAATCCTCAAGAAGCAAAACTTAACAGCAACAGTAGTAAGGCATTATTGTATGTAGGAGGTGGCATGTACAGCAGTATCATTACAGGCGCAGTCCACGGGATCGACAGCTATCTAATGAGGGTTGAGACCGATATTTCAAACGGACTGCCATCGTTTAACATGGTAGGTTTTATGAGCGGCGAGATGAGGGAGGCCGGCGAGCGTGTGCGCGTCGCGCTCAAGAATCTGGGAATTCATATGCCTCCGCAGAGGATCACAGTCAATCTGTCGCCTGCAGGCATTCCAAAGAGAGGAATGGTGGTCGACCTGCCTGTGAGCGTCGGACTGCTGGTCTGTCTTGGGTTTATCCCGAACGGAGCAGTCGACAACGTGCTTGTGGCGGGAGAGCTTGGGCTCAACGGCGAGATCAGGCCGGTGAACGGAATTCTTTCTATTGTAATGGAAGCTAAGGAAAACGGAATCAGTACCTGCATCGTTCCGAATGGAAATCTCAAGGAAGGCGCGCTGGTCCATGGAATTCGCGTTGTGGGAGTCCGCACTCTTGCCGAACTGGTCAATTACCTTAAGAAAACTCTTGAGGAGAGGGACCGGTTTCTTCCGCCCGCCGAAGTTGATGCGGAACAGCTGCTGGGGCAGACTTCAGATAAGGGATATCCTGATCTCTCCCAGGTACATGGTCAGATTCAGGCCAAAAAAGTGCTGGAGATCGCGGCAGCGGGGTTTCACAATGTTTTGATGAGCGGGCCGCCGGGTGCAGGAAAGAGTATGCTCGCGAGGTGTCTGCCGGGCATCATGCCGCCGCTCTCTAAGGAAGAGGCGCTGGAGATCACTAAAATATACAGTGTGGCCGGCCTTCTGCCGGAAGACACAGCACTGATTACGGAACGGCCGTTTCTGTCGCCCCATCACTCGGTGACAAGAGCAGTTCTGATCGGAGGAGGAAATATTCCTGCCCCCGGACTTATCACACTGGCACATCTCGGAGTCCTGTTTCTGGACGAGATCTCTGAATACAAAGCAAACGAACTCAATTCTCTGCGGGAGCCCCTGGAGAATCAGGAAATCATAATCAGAAGGCTTACCGGAGCCTACCGTTACCCGGCGAGGCCGCTTCTTGTGGCAGCGGCAAATCCCTGTCCCTGCGGGTATTATCCGGATATGAACCGCTGTACCTGCACTCCTAAGGAAGTGCTGAAGTACCAGAAGAGGATCAGCGGCCCTTTTATTGACCGGATCGATTTCAGGGTACATGTCGGGAGAGTCGGCTCAAATGAACTGCAGGGAAGCGGCCATTCTGAGAGTAGTGAAACGGTCCGGATCCGGGTCATGGAGGCGATCGAGAGACAGAAACGCCGCTTCAGAGGTACTCCTTTCCACTACAATTCGGATATGACGCCGGATGCGGTGGAACATTTCTGCCCGCTGAATTCACTGCTTACCGAAAAAATGCGGATCGTCTATGACCAGTTGGGAATGAGCGTGCGCTCCTACCACAAATGCCTGAAGATGGCGAGGACTATAGCTGATCTGAACGGAAGAGAAATGATCCTGGAGAGAGACCTGATGATGGCTGTCGGGTTCAGGCTGCCGGAGTATAACGAGGAAGAGAAAACTTCGGGAAGAGAATTCAGCAGCGACAAGAAGATCGTACCGGCGAACAGAAGAAACAATCCGAAGGAGGGACTGTAATGAAAGAGAGAGCGATCAACCCTTATGCTTTGTGGCTGTCAAGTATAAGAGGAGTGGGGAATCAGACGATAAAGACTCTTTTGGAGACCGCGAGCTGCGCGGAAGAGGTCTACCATATGTCAGAGGATGAAATCAGCATGTGCCTTGTGGACAAACTCAAGAGAAGAAGCGACGCCACCGGGAAAGCGCTCAGCATATGCTTTTCTCAGGAGCGGGATCCGATCGAAGAAGCGGAGAATCTAAGACAAAGGGGAATAGGATTCGTCAGCATGGAGGACGACTGTTTTCCTCAGAGACTTAGGGGTATTCCGGACTGCCCTTACGGTTTATATTATATCAGAGATCTCCCGCCGGATGATGTGCCCTCGGTTGCTATAGTCGGCGCAAGGAACTGCTCGTCCTACGGAAGGGAGCAGGCAAGGGCCTTTGCGGAAAAGCTGGCGCTGAACGGGATCTCAGTGGTGAGCGGGATGGCCAGGGGCGTCGACGGCATTGCGGGAAGAGCGGCGGCCGGTGCCGGCGGACGTTCCTATGCGGTCCTTGGATGCGGCGTAGACGTGGTCTATCCGGAGGAGAACGCGGAGTTATACGATATTTTGAAAGAAAGGGGAGGACTGATCTCTGAATACCTGCCGGGGACGAAGCCGCAGACGAAGCTGTTTCCCAAGCGCAACAGGCTGATCAGCGGTCTTGCGGACCTGGTGCTGGTGATCGAGGCCAGAAGAAGATCGGGCACTGTGATCACGGTGGATTCTGCGTTGGAACAGGGGAGAGATATTTTCGCTCTGCCGGGGAGGGTGAGCGACGCGCTCAGCGACGGCTGCAATTTCCTGATCTCCCAGGGGGCCGGCATCGCATGTACGCCGGAAACGGTGATCGAGCATTTCTACGGCGTAAATGAAAGCGGGACGGACTTGTTCGAGCAGAAAAGAAAGGAAAGAAATCTTAGAAGAGAGGATCTGCCGGGAATGGAGAAGGTCCTCTTTGACGTTCTGGGGTATAAAGAGATCATGGAGCCGGATTTTCTGATCGGCCGGATGGAGAGCATACTCGGCAGACATATCGGCGTGGAAGAGTTTACATCCTGCATGCTGGACCTGCAGATGAGGGGGCTGGCCGCCGAGGTCGGCTCGGGACACTATAAAGGAGTCGGATAAACCTGGTCAAACGCCGGTTTCCATTTATAAGTTTGGACCAAACATTGATTTCAGTGTCAAAAAATTGTACAATCATTTATTGTTAAATTATTGAGTGATGAAAGACAAAAGTCTTAATAAATACTGAGAAAGGAACCAGGTATGGCACTGATCAAGAAACCGGTCACAGGCATGAAGGACATTCTCCCCGCGGAGATGGAGATCCGCGACTACTGCATTTCCGTCATCAAGAAGACATATGCGGAGTTTGGATTCCAGTCCATCGAGACGCCCTGTGTGGAGAATATCGCGAATCTTACGAGCAAACAGGGCGGCGACAATGAAAAACTGATCTTTAAGATCCTCAAGAGAGGCGAAAAACTTAAGCTGGAGAGCGCGCAGAGCGAGGCGGATCTCGTGGACGGAGGCCTTCGCTATGACCTCACTGTCCCGCTGGTCAGGTATTTCTCCAATCACCAGAATGAGCTGCCGATGCCTTTCAAGGCTCTGCAGATGGGCAATGTCTGGAGAGCGGACCGCCCCCAGAAGGGAAGATACCGCCAGTTCATGCAGTGCGATATCGACATTATCGGCGAACCCAGCAATCTCGCTGAGATCGAACTGATCCTTGCGACGACTACAACTTTGGGAAATCTTGGATTTAAGAACTTCCAGATCCGCATCAATGAGAGACGGATCCTCAAAGCGATGGCCGCTTACAGCGGATTCCCGGAGGACAGATATACAGACGTCTTCATTATTCTGGACAAAATGGACAAGATCGGCCTCGACGGCGCGGCGGAGGAACTCATCGGGGAGGGCTTCACCGAGGAGATGAGAGACCGCTATGTCAGCCTGTTTGAGGGACTTCAGAGTGCGCAGGACCAGCTGGCTTACCTCGAGGAGAAGCTCGAGGGCTTCATTGAGCCCGACGTGATCCCGCAGTTGCGCGAGGTCATGGAGAGCGTCGACGGCACAAAGACAGCGGATTTTAAGATCGTGTTCGATCCCACGATCGTGCGCGGCATGTCCTACTATACAGGAACGATCTTTGAGATCGCAATGCCTGAACTCGGCATCAGCTGCGGAGGCGGCGGACGTTATGACGGAATGGTCGGCAAGTTCACCGGCAAGGATGTCCCCGCATGCGGATTCTCCATCGGTTTCGAGAGGATCATCCTTATTCTTATGGAGCAGGGATTCCAGATTCCCGGCCGTCCGGTCAAGAAAGCGTACCTCATCGAGAAGAATATGCCCGCTGACCGCCTGTGCGAAGTGATCCGCCAGGCCCAGAAGGAGCGCGCGGAAGGCACACAGGTGCTGATCGCCCGCATGGCCAAGAACAAGAAGTTCCAGAAACAGCAGATGGCGGAGAGAGGCTTCGAGCAGTTCGAGGAGTTCTATCGCAATCCGATCAGTAAATAAGAGACAAAAATACGCAGGGATCAGGTCAAAACAGCGCGGTCCCTGTGACAGGAGGAATACAGATAATCATGGCTGAATCAATGTTGGGATTAAAGCGCACATGCAGATGTGCGGAACTAAGCGAAGCGAACGTTGGGCAGACCGTCACCGTTATGGGATGGGTGGCCAAACAGAGAAATAAGGGCGGACTGGTCTTTGTGGACCTGCGCGACAGAAGCGGCATTCTGCAGCTGATCTACGAGGAGACAGAGTGCGGCGCGGAGAATTTTGCCAAAGCGGAGAAGATGAGAGCGGAATTCGTGGTAGCGGCTACCGGAACTGTCTGCAAGAGGGAGGCAGTCAATCCCAACCTTGCGACCGGTGCTATCGAGATCAGAGTTAAAGAGACCAGGATCCTCTCCGAATCCGAGACTCCGCCTTTCCACATCGTGGAGAACAGCAATACCAAGGAAGATCTTCGTCTTAAATACAGAAGCCTGGACCTTCGCCGTCCCGACATGCAAAGAAGACTGATCCTCAGAAGCCGGATGATCCAGAATATGAGAGAATTCATGGCCGGAGAGGGCTTCCTCGAGATCGAGACCCCCATCCTTTGCAAGTCCACGCCCGAAGGCGCCAGAGACTATCTGGTACCCAGCCGTGTGCACCCCGGCAATTTCTATGCTTTGCCCCAGTCGCCCCAGCTGTTCAAGCAGCTGCTGATGTGCTCGGGCTTTGACAGATATTTCCAGATTGCCAAGTGCTTCCGCGACGAGGACCTGCGCGCTGACAGACAGCCTGAATTCACACAGGCCGATATGGAGCTGTCCTTTGTCGACGTAGACGACGTCATTGATGTCAATGAGAGACTGATCCAGTATGTAGCTAAGAAGACATTCGGCATCGACGTCGAGCTTCCCCTTCCCAGAATGAAGTGGATCGACGCCATGAACGACTACGGCTCGGACAAGCCCGATACCCGCTTCGATATGAAGCTGACCGATATCACGGATATTGTAAAGGACTGCGGCTTTGCCGTATTTACAGACGCAGCTGCTATGAAGAGCGGCTCCGTGCGCGGCATCAATGTCAAGGGGCAGGGCGGCATGGCCAGAAAGAAGATCGATGCTCTGGTCACTTTCGCCAAGGGTTACGGCGCCAAGGGCCTTCCTTACATTCAGCTCAAGGAAGACGGCAGCGTCAAGTGCTCTTTTGCCAAGTTCATGACAGAGGATGAGATCAAGGCGATCGTCGAGAGAATGGGCGGAGAGAAGGGCGACCTTCTGCTCATCGCGGCGGACCAGAACAAGATCGTATGGAACGTGCTGGGCGCCCTCAGACTCAAACTCGGCGAGGAACTGGGCCTTATTGACCATAATAAGTTCAATTTCCTGTGGGTCGTGGAATTCCCGCTGCTTGAGTGGAGCGACGAGGAAGAGAGATTTGTCGCGATGCACCATCCCTTCACGATGCCCATGGATGAGGACTGGCATCTGATCGATTCCGATCCGGGCGCAGTCAGGGCAAAGGCTTATGATATCGTTCTCAACGGCGTCGAGCTGGGCGGCGGCAGTGTCCGAATCCACCAGAACGATATCCAGGAGAAGATGTTTGAGGTCATCGGCCTAAGGCCCGAAGAAGCACAGGAGAAGTTCGGATTCCTCCTGACAGCTTTCAAGTACGGCGTACCGCCTCACGCAGGCCTTGCATACGGCATTGACCGCTTCGCTATGCTGATGACAGGCGCGGAGAGCATCCGCGACGTCATGGCCTTCCCAAAGAATAAGGACGCTGTGGACCTTATGAGCGAGGCTCCCAATCTTGTGGATCCCAAACAGCTGGAGGAACTCTCTATTTCGATCATCAAAACAGAAGAATGATAGCAGGAAGCTGAGGAGACAGGGGACAACCCCCTGTCTCCTTTTGAATGAAAATCTGCCGCCCGGCGCGAACTATGATCGCGCCGGGCGGCAGATTTGATTTTAGTCCAGATTTCCGGTATATGCCGGTTCATCAGGCAGCGGAGCAGTGCTGCATACAGTCAGGCAGTAACCGTCAGGGGCCTGATATTCGGCGAGATAGAAGGAGTCCGCTTGATTATCTGTTTCTTCCGGAATGCCGGTGCCTTCAGAACCGGGAATTGCCGACGGGTCTATACAGTGATGTTTCAGTACAAGGATCTCACCTTTTTCAAGATCAGGCCGGAAGTTCCCGAAGGGTTCCGAGAGACCCCGCCCGGTGAGCTTGATATAACTCTCGCGGGCAGTCCAGTATCGGCAGAACAGACGGCACAACGCCTCTGGCTCATCATTGCCGCGCAGCACGTTCAGAGTTTCCTGCTCCTGTCCGGAAAAGAAACGCTTTGCGATCTTCATGGCGCGTTCTGCCTGCTCGGGGATCTTCTGCAGGTCAATTCCGACCGGCCGGTCACAGACTGCGCAGACCACAAAGGATCCTGAGTGAGAGATATTATAATGGAAGTCCGGAAAGGCAGGGAAACAGGGCTTTCCACCGGCAGTCCGCACTTCCCCGGCCAGTTCTTCGGAAGAAGGAGCGCGCCCGAGAAAGGTGTGCAGTGCTCTTGCCACGAGTTTGCGCGCGAGAGCAGACTCCGGCCGCATAGAAGACACTGCGTCCTCAGAGGAGGCCTGCTTCGGCAGATCCCGCATATCCGCAATGAGAATATATAGTTGTGCCTTTTTATCCAGGTTCAAGGGCCGTTTTCCCCTCTTTTTAAATAAATCCGGATCGCGGATCAGGGCTGGTTACCGTTTCAGTATACTATCCGTAAAACGGATTGTCAGCCCGTCAAGGATTTCAATTCGATGTATCAGAAGAAACAGCATGATGATAAAACGAATAAAACATTTTACATTGCGTTGAAGTGTGCTATAATTTCAAAGGTTGTAGGCTTTTTTAAGAAAACTTTTATAATTTGTTTTTGGAAAGCTTCTTCCAGGAAATGTTAGAAGGAGAATCATCATGAAAAAATCGAGAGCAGTCATCGCGCTGATCTTAGTTGCGGTGTTCACCGGACTTATGGCGTATACCGCACTGGTAGGTCTGGGCAGCGGGCACAGAGGATCTTATCACAACATCAAGCTTGGACTCGACCTTGCGGGCGGCGCCAGCATCACTTATGAGGCGGTAGGCGACGAAGACCCCTCGGCAGAGGATATGTCTGACACTGTCTACAAGCTTCAGCAGCGTGTTGACCAGTAC
The DNA here is from genome assembly GCA_902794825.1 of uncultured Lachnospiraceae bacterium. Taxonomy (GTDB): domain Bacteria; phylum Bacillota; class Clostridia; order Lachnospirales; family Lachnospiraceae; genus CAG-791. Next base: position 35,607 of record CADBIU010000002.1, on the reverse strand, counting down.
AGCACAGAGGCGCAGGTTTACACAGAGGGCAGCGACAGGATCAATATCGAGATCCCCGGCATCTCCGGCGTCGAAGAGACCAACAAGATCCTTGAAGAACTGGGTAAGCCCGGCTCTCTGTATTTTATCAGACAGACAGATGAAAACGGAAACCAGAACTATGAACTCGGAACTGACGAGAACGGCAATTACGGCTATGTCCTGACCAAGGATCTCGCGCAGATCATCGCGGACGGCGACGCTGTCCTTCAGGGTACGGACGTGGCGGAAGCCAAGGCCGGCTATCAGTCCGACAACATGAACAACCAGGAAATCGTAGTTTCCCTTACATTTACGGACGAAGGCAAGCAGAAGTTCGCTGATGCGACGACCAAGGCTTACGCGGCCGGCGAGAGCATAGGTATCTACTACGACGGCAAGTTTATAAGCGTTCCCAGAGTTCAGGCGGCGATCACAGACGGCCGCGCTGTCATCACCGGCGAGAACACGATCGAAGAGGCGGAGAGCCTTGCTTCCAACATCCGTATCGGCGGACTTAAGGTCGAACTGCAGAGACTGCGTTCCCAGATCGTCGGCGCCCAGCTCGGACAGGACGCCATCAGAACGAGTAAGACAGCAGGTATGCTGGGCTTTGCTCTGGTCGCGATCCTTATGTGCGTGGTCTACTGGCTGCCCGGTTTATGCGCCAGTATCGCGCTCTGCATCTATATTCTGATCGTTGCGATCGTCATCAACGCGTTTGATGTAACCCTGACACTGCCCGGTATCGCAGGTATCCTGCTTTCCATCGGTATGGCAGTCGACGCGAACGTTATCATTTTCGCGCGTATCCGCGAGGAACTGCGCGAAGGCAAGAATGTAAAGATGGCTATCAAGAGCGGCTTTGATAAGGCCCTCTCCGCGATCATCGACGGAAACGTCACAACTCTGATCGCAGCAGCGGTTCTCGCGATCCTCGGATCCGGCACGATCAAAGGCTTCGCATACACGCTGGCTATCGGTATCGTCGTCTCCATGTTCACGGCTCTCTTCGTGACAAGACTTCTCATGAATATCGTTTACGCTCTGGGCGCAACGGATGAAAAGCTCTATGGAAAAGGAAGAGATGTCAAGCTCATCGACTTTATCGGCAAGAGAAAGATCGTATTCGCGATCTCCGGCATCGTGGTCATCGCGGGACTGGCCGGTATGGCTATGAACGCGGGAGGCGGCAAGGGCGCTCTCAATTACAGCCTTGATTTCGTGGGCGGCACTTCCACTAATGTGACATTCAACGAGGATATGACCCTCGATGAGATCAACGAGAAGGTGATTCCGGTCATCACAGAGACCACCGGCGACACTAATCCTCAGGTGCAGAAGGTCGCGGGCAGCAGCGAAGTGATCTTCAAGACCAAGGAACTCGATGAACAGAAGAGCACAGCACTGGCAGTTGCTCTGCAGGAGCAGTTCCAGGTCAATAAGGACAACATCACTTCCGAGACGATCAGTTCCACGATCAGCTCTGAGATGAAGACAGCTGCTTTCAACGCTGTTATCGTGGCGCTTGTCCTGATGCTGGCTTATATCTGGTTCAGGTTCAAGGATGCCCGTTTCGGCGCTTCCTCAGTCATCTGCCTTGCGCATGACTGCCTGGTAGTGCTGGCAGCTTACGCGATCATCAGGATCAGCGTCGGCAGCACATTCATCGCATGTATGCTGACCATCGTCGGTTACTCCATCAACGCCACCATCGTCGTATTCGACCGTGTGCGTGAGAACCTGGCGGTCAGAAAAGCCGGAACAGCGCTTGAGGAAGTAGTCAACACGAGTGTCAGCCAGACACTTTCCAGAAGTATTTTCACTTCCCTGACAACATTCTTCATGGTACTGTCGCTCTATATCTTCGGCGTGGCTTCCGTCAAGGAATTCGCCCTGCCCCTGATGGTAGGCATCGTGGCCGGCTGCTGGTCCTCTGTATGCATCGCAGGTCCCCTGTGGCATATACTGCGCACCAAGTTCGCTTCCGCTAAGGATAACGATACAACCGGCAGCAAGGGCGGCAACGGCGGCGGAACCCCTCAGGCTCCGAAGAAGAAAAACACTTCCAACATGTCCAAGAAGGAGAGAAGACTCCAGCGACAGAAGGAAGCGGAAGAGAGAAATAAGGCGAAGATCACCGTCTGATCATAGTTAACTGAACCGAGGGAACGGATGGAGCGTCCGTTCCCTCGATTTTTCACGTATTCGTTATGGAGAGAGCCTTTGAAGTCGAAGAAGTGGATCGTAACCGCCAAGAGAGCGGATTTTAACAAAATAGCGCGGGCCTGCGGGATCTCTCCCGTGCTCGCGCGCCTGATCCGTAACCGGGATGTGATCGGGGAAGAGGCCACGGAGAAATTCCTCAGGGGGACGCTGGAAGATCTTCACGATCCGGCTTTATTGCCGGACGCGCAGAGAGCGGTCGATATTTTGGCAAAAAAGCGCGAAGAAGGAAAGCGGATCCGAATCATCGGAGATTACGATGTTGACGGGATCTGTGCCTCTTTTATTCTCTGGCACACTCTGAACAGCCTCGGGATCGAGGCGGACGCGAAACTTCCCGAGAGGATCAGGGACGGATACGGAATCAATGAGCGGCTTGTGAAGGAGGCGGCGGAGGACGGCGTCGACACGATCCTGACCTGCGACAACGGAATTGCGGCAGTACAGGCCCTGCAGACCGCGAAGGATCTGGGCATGACGGTAATAGTGACGGATCACCACGAAGTGCCCTTCAAACTGCAGGAGGACGGAAGCCGGGAGTATACGCTTCCCCCGGCTGATGCGGTAGTGGATCCGAAGATCCCTGAGAGCGCTGCCGAAGGCTTATCCTATCCTTTTCCCGATATATGCGGCGCAGTGGTGGCGTTTAAGATCTGCCTGCTGCTGGCGCAAAAGTTGATGGGCGGAAAAGACAGCGGGAAATTCAGGGAACTCAGGCGCTATCTGATCCCTTTTGCGGGCATCGCTACAGTCTGCGATGTGATGCCGCTGCGTGATGAGAACAGGATCATTGTGCGGGAAGGACTGGGAGAAGCTTCCTTCTCGGATAATCTTGGACTGCAGGCTCTGATCAGTGTGACCGGTCTCGCGCAGACGCCCCTGACCTGTTACCACGCGGGATTTGTACTCGGGCCATGTCTCAACGCGACCGGAAGGCTGGACACGGCTTACAGGGGACTGGAACTGTTCATGGAGAAGGATCCTGTCAGCGCGCTGCAAAACGCGCAGCAGCTCAAAGACCTCAATGACAGCAGAAAGAGCATGACCGCTGAGGGCACGGACGCCGCAAAGGCCCTGATCGAGGCTGAAAATATGCAGCACAGGCGCGTTCTGGTCATTCTTCTGCGCGGCTGCCACGAATCTCTGGCGGGGATCATCGCCGGCAGGATCAAGGAGAGCATGCACAGACCGGCTTTTGTCCTGACAGACTCGGGGGAGGGCGTGCTGAAGGGGTCGGGGCGCTCCATCGAGAGTTACGACATGTACGCGGAGATGAACGCCTGCGAGGATCTGTTCATCAAGTATGGCGGCCACAAGATGGCCGGAGGACTCTCGATGAAGGAGGAGAACTTCGCCGAGTTCAGCCGAAGGATCGAGGAGAACTGCACACTCACGAAAGAGCAGCTGCAGGAAGTGATCAGGGTCGACATGGAACTTCCGCCGAGGTTTCTGGGGGTGGATATGACCAGGGAACTGGCGCTGCTGGAACCCTGCGGCACGGATAATCCCAGGCCTCTGTTTGTCACGAGGAATATCCGGCTTCTGTCGGCCAGAGTACTGGGAAGGAACAGAAATGTGGTAAGGCTCGGCGCGCAGGATGACACGGGCGCCAGGATCGACCTGATCCGGTTCGGGGACGCGGCTGATTTTGAGCAGGACATTATCGAAACTGCCGGAAGAGGAGCCCTGGAGGGGCTTTTCAGAGGCGCCGGAAATGTTACAATAGATATGGTATATTATCCCGACATCAATGTCTGGAACGGAAGAGAGAGCATGCAGTACATTGTGAAGGACTACAGGATACACAGTTAGGAGACAGCATATGAAGATCGCGGAACTGATCGGCAAACTGGATTATCATTTCAATACTCTGGCAGGAGAGGTGATCATGGATCACGACAAGAAGCGGGCGCTGCGCGGGACCGAAGTGAGCGGGATCGTCAACGATTCCCGCAAGATCTCGAAGGACTGCCTGTTTTTCTGCATTGTAGGCGCGGTAAGGGACGGCCATGAGTTTGCCAGGCAGGCTCTTTTGGACGGCGCGGCCGCTCTGGTAGTGCAGAAGGACCTTGACCTGTCCGACCTGGAAGGGAAGACACCGGTGAAAGAGCCGGTCATCATCAGAGTACAGGACACAAGATACGCGATGGCTTACATTGCGGCGGCTTATTACGGAAATCCGGCTTCCCGGATGAAGATCATCGGCGTCACCGGAACCAAAGGAAAGACCACCACGACTTATATGGTGAAATCGATCCTGGAAGCCGCGGGATTTAAGGTGGGCCTTATCGGCACCATTGAGATACTATACGGGGATGTCAGGATCCCGGCGCACAATACGACTCCGGAGTCCACAGTTCTGCAGAAGACTTTCCGTGACATGGCGGACGCAGGTATGCAGGCTGTGGTCATGGAGGTCTCCTCCCAGGCGCTCATGCTGCACAGGACCCAGGGATTCTTATTCGACCTCGGCATTTTCACGAATCTGTCGCCCGATCATATCGGTCCCAACGAGCACAAAGATTTCGATGACTACCTGCAGTGCAAGAGCCTTCTCTTCCGCCAGTGCAGGGTAGGTATCTTCAATGCGGACGACAAATATTATAAGAAGGTCATGGACGGCCACACCTGCAGCGTAGAGACTTACGGGCTGAGCCCTGAGGCGGATCTGCACGCGGAGAACCTGCAGCTTATCAAAAAGCCGGGAGAACTGGGCGTCGAATTCGACGTGAAGGGCCTAATGGACTTCCACGCGGAGGTGCCGGCTCCCGGACGCTTCAGCGTCTATAACGCGCTGTGCGCTATCGCTGTATGCAGGCACTTTAATGTCACGCCGGAGGATGTCCGGAAGGCGCTTCTGAAGGTACACGTCAGAGGCCGTATTGAGATGGTGAAGGTCAGCGATGACTTTACTCTCATGATCGACTACGCGCACAACGCGATGGCTCTTGAGAGCCTTCTTGCGACGCTCCGCGAGTATGAGCCCCACAGGCTTGTATGCCTGTTCGGCTGCGGCGGCAACCGCTCGAAACTGCGCCGCTTCGAAATGGGAGAAGTGAGCGGAAAACTTGCGGAACTGAGCATCATTACATCGGACAACCCCAGGGACGAGGAGCCGATGGCCATTATTGAGGATATAGTTACGGGTATCTCCCGCACTGATGGAAAATATGTGACGATCCCCGACAGAAAAGAAGCGATCCGTTATGCGATCCGCAACGGAGAGCCTGGGGACATCGTCGTTCTGGCAGGTAAGGGACACGAGGATTATCAGGAGATCAAGGGTCACAAGTATCCCATGGATGAGAGAGTGCTGATCAGGGAGATCCTGGAGGAAGGCTGAGGAGAGAGACGGATAGGATTTGAGCAGATACGCGGAGATCATCATAGACATCGCCTATAACAAGCTGGACAGGCCGTTCACGTACAGGGTTCCCGAGAGGATGCAGGAAGTGCTGCAGCCCGGGAGCCTTGTTCTAGTGCCTTTTGGCAAAGGAAATGTACTGCAGGCTATGTGATCGCTCTGAAGGACGACTGCGGCATGGATCCCGAAAAGGTGAAGGAGATCGCGGAACTTCCCGTCAATGACAGCGGCTACAGCGAGGACGACGACGGAGCGACCGCGATCGCGCTTGCCGCCTGGATGAAACGCCGCTATGGTTCCACGATGGCTGCAGCCCTCAGGACTGTGCTGACATCGAGAAAACCCGGAAAACCTGTCAAAACCAGGGAGATCGAACTGATTCTCTCCCGGGAGGAGGCTCAGAGGCAGCTGGAAGTCTACGTCAGGAAGCATCAGGTCGCCAGGGAGCGTCTCCTTCGTGAACTCATGGAGGTCCCGAGACAGCCCTACAGCCTGATCACGGGAAAGCTGCACATCACCGCGCCTGTGATCCGGGCGATGTCTTCAGCCGGCGTGATCAGAGTCACCGAGGAGGAGTCCTTCCGAAATCCCGTCCTGTTTGACAAGGCGGATGAAGACCGGAAGGAACTCAGCGAAGCGCAAAAGGCTATAGTTGACGGCGTTCTGGCCGACTTCGACGAGGGAAAGAGCACGGTGAGCCTGATCCATGGCATTACCGGAAGCGGCAAGACAGAGGTCTATATTTCTATCATCAAGGGGATCGTCGATCGCGGCAGGAAAGCGATCATGCTCATTCCCGAGATCGCCCTGACTTACCAGACGCTGCTGCGGTTCTATCGCTATTTTGGCGAGAGGGTATCGGTGATGAACTCGTCGCTCTCCGACAGCGAGAAAGCGGACCAGTGGGAGCGCGCCCGGAGGGGAGAGATCGATGTGATCATCGGCCCCAGGAGCGCTCTGTTCACCCCTTTCGCGCAGCTCGGCGTCATCGTGATCGACGAAGAGCACGAGGGCAGTTATAAAAATGAATCGATGCCCAAATATCACACAAGGGAAGTCGCGGAAGAACTGGCAAGGCTCAAGAACGCCTGCGTAGTGCTGGGAAGCGCGACGCCGTCCCTTGAATCCTATCACAGAGCGCAGGACGGCACATACAGGCTCTACAATCTTACGGAAAGACTGACGGGAGGCACGCTCCCGACTGTGGAGATCGCCGATCTGCGGCAGGAACTCAGAAACGGAAACCGATCGATCCTGTCGGAGCGGCTGCAGCAGCTTCTTGAAGACCGTCTCGAGCGGGGAGAGCAGTCCATTCTCTTTCTCAACCGGCGCGGCGTGGCGGGGTTCGTATCCTGCAGGTCCTGCGGATCGGTCATCAAGTGCCCTCACTGCGACATCTCGCTGTCCCTGCACAAAAATAACAGGCTGGTCTGCCACTACTGCGGCTACGAGCAGCCGGGAGTGAAGGAGTGCCCTGAGTGCGGATCTCCCTACATCTCCGGATTCAGAGCCGGAACGGAGCAGATCGAGGAGCACCTTAAGATACGGTATCCCGGCGCGCGGGTGCTGCGCCTGGACGCGGATACGACCTCACGGAAAGGGAGCTACGATAAGATCCTTTCCTCTTTTGCCAACCGTGAGGCGGACATCCTTGTGGGAACGCAGATGATCGTGAAGGGACATGATTTCCCGGGCGTTACGCTTGTCGGTATTCTGCTGGCGGACATGTCGCTCTACGCGGGGGATTACCGGGCGGCGGAGAGGACTTTCCAGCTGCTGACACAGGCTGCGGGGAGAGCCGGCCGGGGAGAAGTGCCCGGAAATGTCGTGATCCAGACCTATCAGCCGGAGAATTACGCTGTGCAGTACGCGTCCGCGCAGGACTATGAGGGGTTCTTTGCCGAGGAGATGCGGTACCGCTCGCTCCTTCTGTATCCGCCGGCGGCGCATATGCTGTGCGTCCAGCTGCAGTCGGATAATGAGGACAGGGCGGAAAGCCTCGCGGGCAGGCTCAGAGAACTGTTTGTAAGGGACGATCCGGAGGTGCTGGTGATCGGGCCCGCGAAGGGGTCCCTTACAAAGATCCGCGACCAATACAGATATGTCATCTATATCAAAGATGTAAATTATGATAAACTTGTGAGATGTAAGGACCGCGCCGAGGCGTTTTACGCCTATCTGGTGAAGATCGGGAAGGACCCGCAGGTGCAGGTGCAGTTCGACTTTGATCCGGTAAGCCCGTTTTAATGGGAATAAGACCGGTCTCCTATAATGAATACATGTTAAGAAAGGCGGAAAGCAGATATGGGACTTAGAATGATCAGGGAGCTTGGAGATCCGGTGCTCGGCAAAAAAGCCAAAGCAGTGAAGGAGATGACGCCCAAACTCAGGCAGCTGATCGCGGATATGAAAGAGACAATGTACGACTCGGACGGCGTGGGACTTGCCGCGCCCCAGGTGGGAATGCTCAAGAGGATCGTTGTGATCGATGTCAGCGCCGAGCAGGATCAGCCTGTCGTCATGATCAATCCTGAGATCATCGAGAAGGACGGCGAGCAGACCGGCTGGGAGGGGTGCCTGTCTGTACCCGGAAAGAGCGGTCAGGTCACAAGGCCCCGCCATGTGGTCGCCAAGGCTTTTAACGAAGACATGGAAGAGTTCACCATCGAGGGAGAGGACCTTCTGGCAAGAGCGATCTGCCATGAGCTGGATCACCTGGACGGTCATATGTATGTGGAACTCGTGGAGGGAAGACTCTACACGAATGAGGAACTGGACGAGATGTTTGCCAAGGAGACCGAAGAAGAGGCGGAGGAGCAGGCTTGAAGATCGTATTTATGGGAACGCCGGATCTGGCGGCGGAAGTACTGGATACTATGATGAAGAGCGGATGCGAGGTTACTCTCGCGGTGACGCAGCCCGACAGACCCAAGGGGAGAGGCAGGGGCGTCATAAGGACTCCTGTCCACGAGTGCGCGGACAAGTGGGGGATCCCGGTCTTTTCGCCCGAGAGAGTCAAGAGACCTGAAGCGGTGCAGAGACTGCGCGAGGAAGCTCCCGATCTTATCGTGGTAGCGGCCTTTGGCCAGATCCTAAGCCAGGAGATCCTGGATCTGCCCAGATACGGATGCGTCAATGTTCACGCCTCTCTTTTGCCAAAATACAGAGGCGCCGCGCCGATCCAGTGGGCGGTAATTAACGGAGAAGAAAAGAGCGGAGTCACGATCATGCAGATGGACGCCGGACTTGATACGGGCGATATCCTGCTGCAGGAGGAAATCCCGCTCGCCGCGGACGAGACGGGGGAGAGCCTGTATGAGAAGATGGCTGAGCTCGGCGGAGAGCTGCTGGTAAAGGCCCTTCCCATGATCGAGGCGGGGACGCTGACGCCGGTCAGACAGGACAATGAAGCCGCGTCCTATGCTTCTATGCTCAAAAAAGAGATGGGAAACATCGACTGGAACATGCCGGCGGAGAAGATCGAGCGGCTGGTGCGCGGCCTTAACAGCTGGCCCGGAGCCTACACTTTCATGAACGGCAAGATGCTCAAGATCTGGGCGTCTGAGGTCACAGGCCGTGAGGCGCAGGGCGAAGCCGGCACTGTGGCAGGGACTGATAAAAAGTCGATTTTCGTCAATTGCGGAGAGGGCGTTCTTGCCCTTAACGAAGTGCAGTACGAGGGAAAGAAGCGCATGAGCACCCAGGCTTTTCTTCTTGGAGCGAAGGTGGAGCCGGGACAAAAGCTCACGGCAGAGCGCTGAAAGAATCAATAACAGATTCATCGGGAGCGGCAGATTGTGACATACAGTTTCGCCGCTTCTCTTTATAACAGGAGAATACTTTGAGCAGACTGGGCGAGAGAGAAGCCGTCCTGGAAATATTGACCGGGATAAGAGAAAACGGAACATACAGCCACATCGCGGTGAAGGAGATGCTGGACCGCTGCGAGCGCGAGGGAATGGACCGCAGGCAGCGGGCTTTTGTCAAACGGCTGACAGAAGGAGTGATCGAGCGCAGGATCGAGCTCGACGACGTGCTGAGGCGATACGCGAAAAAGGGCGCCAGGATAAGGCCTGTGATAAGAGATATCCTGCGCATGGGGATCTTCCAGATCCTGTACATGGACTCGGTCCCGGATTCCGCTGCCTGCAATGAGGCGGTCAAACTCACTAAGAAGTATGGCAAGAAAGAACTCTCGGGATTTGTGAACGGACTTCTGCGAAGCGCAGCGCGGGATAAGGAGGCAGGGAAACTCACGGCGGACAGCGCGCCGGGAGCCGGGGATCTCTCCGATACCGGATCGCTCTCCCGCAGGTTTTCCATGCCTGAGTGGATCGTCAGTATGTGGCGGGAGCAGCTGGGCGAAGAGGAGACAGAGAAATTGCTGGGGGCGCTGCTTGAGGTGCGCCCGGTTGCCATTCGCTTTGATGACCGGTGCAGTCAACCACGCAGAGAAGAAATCATAACAAAGATGTCCGAAAAGGGCGTACAGGTAAGGAAAGGACAATATCTTTCTTATTGTTATGAACTTACCGGCACTGACAGCATTCAGGAGCTGCCCGGATACAGGGAAGGCGCGTGGACAGTGCAGGATGAGAGTTCCATGATGGTCGCGGAGGCTGCGGGTCTCTCCGGCGGCGAGACGGTATACGACGTCTGCTCGGCACCGGGAGGAAAGGCCATGCACTGCGCCTCGAAGCTTCTGGCTTTTGCCGGAGGAACTGCAGGAGAGGGAACGGTGTACGCTTTTGATCTCAGCAAAGGGAAGACAGCGCAGATCCTCAAGAATGTGCGCAGGATGCATCTTCCCAATGTTGTGGTGGACCAGAGAGACGCGCTGATCCCGGTTCCGGAAGAGGCGGGGAAAGCGGACGTGCTCTTGTGCGACCTCCCTTGCTCGGGACTGGGCGTTATAGGGCGCAAGAGAGATATCAAGTATCACGTGACGCCGGAGCAGCTCACGGAACTGGCTCAGCTTCAGAAGAGTATACTAAGGAGCGCTGCTGTTTACCTGAAGGAGGGCGGCGTACTTATCTACAGCACCTGCACGATCAATAAAGGAGAAAACGCGGAGATCGCGGAGTTCATCGAGAAAGAAATGGGGCTGCGCCCGGATCCGCTCGCCCCTTATCTGCCCGGATCAGTCCCGGGGATCAGGGGAAACCAGCTTCAGCTTTTGCCCCATGTGCATGGTACGGACGGCTTTTTCCTGGCAAGATTTGTCAAAATAAAGCCGGATGATCAAGAGGAGACATAATGCAGGAGACTACAAGGGACATCAAGTCCATGACAATAGAAGAACTTGCCGGCGTCATGAAGGAAAACGGATTTCCGGCCTTCAGGGCGAAGCAGCTCTACCGGTGGATGCATGTGAGTCTTGTAAGGAACTACGAAGAGATGACCAATATCCCGAAGGTCATGGCAGAGCGGCTCAGCAAAGAGTACCCTCTTACGACGGCGAGAATGATCGACCGGCAGGTCTCAAAGCTGGACGGGACGCAGAAGTATCTCTTTGCTATGGGGGATGACTCGCTGGTGGAGAGCGTGTTCATGCGCTACAAATTCGGAAACAGCGTCTGCATCTCTTCCCAGGTGGGATGCCGAATGGGATGCAGATTCTGCGCCTCCACCCTGGACGGCCTGTACAGGTCCCTGACGCCTTCGGAAATGCTCGAGCAGATCTACGAGATCCGCAGAGTGACCGGGGAGAGGATCTCCCACGTCGTCGTAATGGGAACCGGGGAGCCTCTTGACAACTATGACAATCTGGTGCGCTTCCTTCATCTTCTCACGGATGAGAACGGACTCAATATCAGCCAGAGAAATGTCACAGTGTCCACCTGCGGGATCGTTCCGAGGATCTACGACCTGGCAAAAGAGAACCTGTCCATTACGCTCGCCCTCTCCCTTCACGCTGTCACGGATGAAAAGCGCAGGGAGATCATGCCTATCGCCAATCAGTACTCGATCGCGGAGCTGATGGAGGCGGGCCGGTACTATTTTGACCGGACGGGAAGGCAGGTAACATTCGAGTACAGCCTGATCCGGGACGTCAACGACAGCGCGCAGGACGCGCAGATGCTGGCGGAACTGGCAAGACCCCTCAAGGCGCATATCAACCTCATTCCGGTCAATCCGGTAAAGGAGCGGGGATACCTGCAGACCCGGGATGAAGGGGTGCGCGCATTTGAGAAAAAACTTGAAAAAAGGGGTATAAATGTTAGTATTAGAAGAGTATTGGGACGAGATATCGACGGTGCCTGCGGTCAGTTAAGACACAGGCATCTGACGGATCAGAAACAGGAAACCGTGCCTGATAATGCAGGAGAGTAGTTATGCCGCAGTCTTTTTCCATAACTGATATCGGACTCAGAAGAGAGATGAATCAGGACTATGTTTTTTCCAGCGATCTTCCGCTGGGTCCTTTGTCGTGCCTGTATCTTGTCGCGGACGGCATGGGAGGGCACAGAGCCGGAGATCTCGCCTCGAAGCTCACAGTTGAGACGGTGGTGAACCATGTGTCATCATCTGTCGGCGAGGAGCCTGAGCAGCTTCTGCGGGAAGCGTTTGAACTGGCGAACACAAAGATCCGCCAGACAGCCGCCTTGCACAGGGAGTATTACGGCATGGGCACTACGCTCGTGTGCTGCACGATCTGCGGGGACGAACTGCTGGTCGCCAATGTCGGGGACAGCCGCCTCTATAATTACACGGAGAAATACTTCAGTCAGATCACTGTGGACCACTCCCTTGTGGAGGAGATGGTGAGAGCGGGCACGCTGGACAGAAGGGCCGCGAGGATCCATCCGGAGAGAAATGTGATCACAAGGGCTATCGGAGCGGAAGATGAGATGAAAGTGGATTTCTTCAGAATTCCGCTCTCGGAATGCGGACTGATCCTCATGTGCTCGGACGGGCTCACTTCCATGATCGATGACAGAGAGATTGAGAGCGTGCTCTCGGGCAGCAAGTCTCTCGAAGATAAGGCGGCGATCCTGATCGCGCTTGCCAACAGGGCCGGCGGCAAGGACAATATCTCGGTGATACTGATTGACACTTCCGGGAACAAGGACGATGACCACTCCCGTTTATAACGGGCAGGTCGTTCTGTACGGGTAGTATTCCTTGGAAGTGGAGGTAGAACATGATCAAGATCGGTATGTTGATCGCAGACCGCTATGAGATCCTCGAAAAAGTCGGGACCGGCGGTATGGCAGATGTATATAAATCCAAAGATCACACTTTGAACCGCTACGTGGCGGTTAAGGTACTCAAACAGGAGTTTTCGGAGAACGCCAATTTCGTTTCGAAGTTCCGCGTAGAGGCGCAGGCTGCAGCGGGCCTGATGCACCCCAATATCGTCAATGTCTACGACGTAGGCGAGGAAAAGGGGATCTACTATATCGTAATGGAACTGGTAGACGGGATCACTCTCAAGAATTATATCGCAAAGAGGGGACGGCTCGGCTACAAGGAAGCCGTTACGATCGCTCTGCAGGTTTCCATGGGCCTTGAAGTCGCTCACAGAAACCATATCATACACAGAGACATCAAGCCCCAGAATATCATAATTTCCAGAGACGGAAAGGTGAAAGTCACTGACTTCGGAATCGCGAAGGCTGCCACAAGCGACACGATCACATCCAATGTCATGGGATCTGTCCATTACACCTCGCCCGAACAGGCAAGGGGCGGCTTCAGCGATGAGAAGAGCGACGTCTATTCTCTGGGTGTGACGCTCTATGAGATGCTGACGGGCGAAGTGCCCTTTGACGGAGAGACTACAGTGGCGATCGCGATCCGTCACATTCAGGAGCCTATGCCTTCTCCGCGCAAGATCAATCCGGACATTCCCTACAGCGTGGACCAGATCGTCCTCAAATGCTGCGAGAAGAGCCCGGACAGGCGCTATCAGAATATGCAGGAACTCGCCGCGGATCTCAAGATGTCGATCAGCAATCCGGACGGGGATTTTGTAAAGCGCTACGATCCCAACGATATGGGCAGCACCCGCATGCTCACAGAGGAAGAGAAAGAGCAGATCAAGCAGGGCGTGAAGAACAGACAGGAGAGCGCCGCTGCAGAGGCTGATACTGAGGACGATGTGATCCGCAGACCGACAAAGGTCGTAAAAAAGGTCAAAGAAGAAGTAGACTTCGACGATGACGAAGACGATGTGGAGGAGCAGGAGCATTCCATGGACAGGATCGCCGCGATCCTTGCGATCCTTGCGGTGGCCATCATAGGCGTGATCCTGGTCATGATCATCGGAGGAAGAACGGGAATCCTGCCCGGAAGCGGCAAGAAGGACGATAAGACGGCTATGACCGAGGAGATGGTCGTCATGCCCAACGTGGTGGGCATTGACGCCTCGGCAGCGAGATCCGCGCTGGTGAAGGAAGGGCTGATCCCGGAGCTTACCTATGAGGAGTCCGACAAATTTACTGTCGGCATCGTAATGCGATCCAGTGTTGAGGAAGGCACGCAGGTTCCTGTGGGAACAACTGTTGTCCTTACAGTGTGCGGAAACAGCGGATCGAAGATCCCTTCCGTAGTGGGACTTACTAAAGATGAGGCGGTCGATCTTTTGACCGAAGCAGGATTTAATGTAAATATCGCGCAGGCCAGCAGCGAGGAAGTTGAAGAAGGATACGTGATCAGTCAGGATCCGGAAGGCGGAGAGCAGGCTGACGGAGGCTCCTATGTGACGATCACAGTCAGCGTAGGTCCGGACATGACCGGCAAGGTAGAGATGCCGAGGCTCCTTGGAATGACCGAACAGGAAGCGAGAAATACGCTCAACGCGTTTGGCCTTAAGGCAGGCAATGTCAGGACGATCATCGACGACGATCCCGACAACAGGGGACTTGTCATCTCCCAGGATGTCGAGCCCGGCACGACGATCGAGGAAGGTACTGCAGTCAATTTCGATATCGCGGGACAGCAGACCTACAGTTATTCCGCGGATATTTCCGCGCCTACCAACAGTGAGGATCCGGATTATAAAGCCGGCACATCCGTGCATATCGTGATCGTGACTGAAGACGGCCAGAAGCTGCTTGATACAACAACTTCCGCCTTCCCTTACAGAATGGGATGTACAGGAATTACTTCCGAGTACGGAACACTGACCATGGACTACGAAGTCACTATTGTGGAGACTGTGGAGGAAGAGGTGCCGGTTACCGAGGAGGAGACGACGGAAACGCCTCAGGAAGGCATTACGGGCGCTGCCGCGGCTGATAACGGTGAAACTGCCGGCAGCACCACCAAAAAAGTGACGAGAACGGTCGAGAGGACCGAGGAGAGAACGATCACCAGGGATCTGACTTTTAAACCGGAGAACTGATAGAGAAGAGATTACTATGAAGGGTAAGATCATCAAAAGCATTGCCGGTTTTTACGAAGTCCATACGGGGGACAACATTTACAGGTGCCGGGCAAGAGGCGTATTCCGCGCGCTTGGCGTCAAACCTCTGGTAGGAGACGACGTTGAGATCGAGATCACGGATACTGTAAGCGTTCCCATGGAGGGAAATGTGATCCGCCTCCTTCCGAGAAGGAACGAACTTGTAAGGCCCAATGTGGCAAACGTAGACCAGGCGCTTCTGATTTTTGCCATCACGCATCCTGCGCCGAGCTACAACATGCTGGACAGGTTCCTGATCACGATGAACCAGAAGAACCTGCCATCCATATTGTGCTTCAACAAACAGGATCTGGCGACGCAGGAGGAGATCCGGGAACTTCGGGAGACTTATGAGTCCTGCGGATGCAGGGTGCTCTTTGTGAGCGTGCTCTCCCCGGATACACTGGAGGAACTCAGAGAGATCCTTAAAGGAAAGACCACGGTCCTGACAGGTCCGAGCGGCGTGGGGAAGTCGACGCTGATCAATACGATCTGTCCGGGAGCGCGGATGGAGACGGGAGAGCTCAGCCGGAAGATCAAGAGAGGGAAGAATACTACCAGGCATGTGGAACTGCTGGCGGGCGAAGAGGAGAGTTATCTTGTTGATACTCCCGGTTTCACCTCGCTGTATCTGATGGATATGGAGCCTGAGGATCTGCGCCTGTACTATCCCGAATTCGAAAAGTATGAGGGAAAATGCCGGTTTGACGGATGCGTCCACATGAGAGAACCAGGCTGCGCGGTCCGCGACGCCCTCGAAGCGGGGCAGATCAGCAGGATCCGCTATAAGAATTACAGCGAACTGTTTGAAGAATTAAAGGGCAGAAAGCCCGATTATTCAAAAAAGAGCGGGAGAAAGCTGTAAAAATCACTTGTTAAGGAGATATAGAGCAAAATGAAATTAGGCATCGTCGGGCTTCCCAATGTAGGGAAGAGCACACTGTTCAACGCGCTTACGAAGGCGGGAGCGGAATCGGCCAACTACCCTTTCTGCACCATCGATCCCAATGTGGGGATCGTTCCCGTGCCGGATGAGAGGATCCGCCTTTTGGGCGAGATGTACCATTCCAAAAAGGTGACGCCTGCCGTTATCGAATTTGTCGATATAGCTGGTCTTGTCAAAGGCGCTTCCAAGGGCGAGGGACTCGGCAACCAGTTCCTGGCCAATATCAGGGAAGTGGACGCCATTGTCCACGTTGTGCGGTGCTTCGACGACGACAATGTCATCCATGTGGACGGAAGTGTAGATCCTCTGCGCGACATTGAGACGATCAACCTTGAACTGATCTTTGCCGACCTCGAAGTGCTGGAACGCCGTATTTCCAAGGTGGCGCGCACAGCCAAGATGGATAAGGAAGCCGGAAAGGAAATGGTATTCCTTAAGCGTCTCAAGGAACACCTGGAGAGCGGAAAGCCCGCCTCCCTTCTCGAGGATCTCACGGAAGACGAAGAGAAGTGGATGCAGACTTACAATCTACTGACAGACAAGCCTGTGATCTATGCCGCCAATGTCTCCGAAGATGACCTCGCGGACGACGGAGCAAGCAACGCCGGCGTGCAGAAAGTGCGCGAATACGCGGCGCAGACCGGCAGCGAAGTTTTTGTGATCTGCGCAAGTATCGAGGCAGAGATTGCTGAGCTCGACGACGATGAGCGCGCCATGTTCCTGGAGGATCTTGGCGTGACAGAGGCAGGCCTCGACAAACTGATCAGCGCCAGCTATCGTACACTTGGTCTTATGAGCTTCCTTACAGCGGGAGAGGACGAGACCAGGGCCTGGACGATCAAGATCGGCACAAAGGCTCCCCAGGCAGCGGGAAAGATCCACTCGGATTTCGAGCGCGGCTTCATAAAAGCCGAAGTCGTCAATTACAAAGTGCTTCTGGAGCTCGGTTCCCTGTCCGCGGCGCGCGAGAAGGGACTTGTCGGGATAGAAGGAAAGGATTATGTGGTCAAGGACGGAGACGTGATCCTCTTCAGATTCAATGTCTGAGAAAAATGAATATGAACCAGCGGCCCTGCCGGCACAGCCGGCGGGGCATTTTTATGCCAATTTTCAGGCCGCGGGAGAAGGCGACGGAAAAGTGTCGGAAATCGCGGGCAATTGTCGGATTTTACCGTTGGACTGGCGGAAGATGCGCGGAAAATCAATATTTTGGCCGTTTTTTGGGATGGACACCATAAATTGTGTCTTGTCAATGCAAATCCGCACCCGAAAGGGTAAAAAATTCGGAAAAATCCGGGGCAAAATTTAGCAAATTTTAAGAATAGAAAAATCCGCTAACTGCAAAATCTTGTGCTATCATAGTACAAGAAATATAAAATGGCGAAGGAGTCTGGACAGAAATATGGCGGATATGATGGGAGATATGGATATAGCGTTTCCGAATCTTGGGATCTACCTGAGAAATGTCCCTAAGACCATCATGATCGGCAATTTCGGCATCGCGCTCTACGGCATTGTGATCGGACTGGGCATGATCCTCGGCCTGTCGCTGGCGGCGAGGGTCGCGAAGAAGACGGGGACTGATCCGGACGTGATCTGGGACCTGGCGGCTCCTCTGCTCATTTTCGGCATAATGGGAGCCAGGATCTACTATGTGATCTTTATGTGGGACTACTACAAAGACGATCCCATCCAGATACTGAACCTGCGCGGAGGCGGACTGGCCATTTACGGCGGTATCATCGCCGGAGTGCTCACGCTTTATATCTACTGCAGGATAAAGAAGCAGAAATTTCCACTGATCCTTGATTATGTGATGTACGGACTGCTCGTCGGGCAGATACTGGGCCGATGGGGAAATTTCTTCAACCGGGAGGTCTTCGGGGAATACACGAATAACCTTCTGGCCATGAGGATCCCGGTGAGCATGGTGAGAGAGCGGGACATTTCCGCGTCGATCGCCGCTCACATGACTGAGGGGACCAATTATATACAGGTGCATCCCACATTTTTATATGAGGGATTATGGAATCTGGCTATCCTGGTATTTCTTCTGCTCTATCTGGAGCACAAGAAGTTCGACGGGGAGATCGCCCTTCTGTATTTTGCCGGTTACGGGATCGGAAGAGCGCTGATCGAATCTATAAGGACCGATCAGCTCTACATAACGGGGACAAGCATCCCGGTTTCCATGGTACTGGGGCTGGCTATGGCAGGAGCCGCGATCTGCGCGGAACTGATCATCCGGTTCAGGATCAGAGAAAGAGAGAAGGCCGGAGCGGGCGGCGTGAATTGATGAAAGCCGCGCCGGGACGGCTGCAACAGTAAGGATAAGGTCCCGCGGCGGGAACAGCTGCAGGGAATATTCGGAATGGGGCTGAGAGGCACCCTCTGTTTTGTGTACGCTTAATTTTTCTCGAACTATTGAAAAAGGGCAGACCGCTTGGTATGATTGTGTAGAAAAGTGGTGCAAAGTGGAGGGAAGTGCAACATGTTCATGGGAGAATACAGTCATTCTCTTGACGGAAAAGGGAGACTGATCATTCCATCCAAGTTCAGAGAGGCGTTGGGAGACAGGTTCGTGATAACGCGAAGCCTGGATCCCTGTCTGTGCATTTATACAATGGAGGACTGGGAGAAGTTCGTCTCCCGCCTGAACAGCCTCCCCTATAATGTGAAAAAACAGAGACAGCTGGTGCGTTTCTTCCTCTCCGGCGCCAATGAGGCGGAAGCCGACAGACAGGGACGCGTCCTGATACCGGGGAACCTGAGGGAGGCCGCCGGGATCGACAAGGATGTTGTGCTCGTGGGCGTAGGCTCCAGGATCGAGATATGGAGCCGCGGATCCTGGGAAGAGAATATGTCCAGCGATGAGATCAACGATATAGCTGAAGAGATGCTGGGGAACGGATTTGAAATTTGAACACACATCGGTACTTCTTAAGGAAGTCCTGGATAATCTGGCGATAAAGCCGGACGGAATATATGTAGACGGGACCCTCGGAGGCGGCGGGCACTCTTACCACATACTGGAGAGGCTCACGTCCGGGGGGAGGCTGATCGGTATCGATCAGGACACGGACGCCATCCGGGCGGCCGGAGAGCGGCTCAGCTGTTTCGAAGATCAGGTGACGATAGTTCATGACAATTACGAACATATCGCGGAGGTGCTCGAAGACCTTTCCATCAGCGCGGTGGACGGCATCCTTCTGGATCTGGGGGTGTCCTCCTATCAGCTGGATAATCCCGAGAGAGGCTTCACGTACAGAACGGACGCGCCTCTGGATATGAGAATGGATCAGAGCAGTGCGCTCACAGCCAGGGAGATCGTCAATACCTGGTCTCAGGAGGAAATCGCGAGGATCCTCAGAGAATACGGAGAGGAGCGCTGCGCCGGAAGGATCGCCGCGAACATTGTGCGAAGGCGGGAGAAGAGCCCTCTTGAGACAACCGGCGACCTCAGTGAAGTGATAAGGGCGTCGATACCCGCGAAGATGAGGGAGAAGGGCGGCAATCCTGACAAGAGGACGTTTCAGGCAATCCGCATCGCATGCAACAGGGAACTGGATGTGCTCAGAGATTCTCTGGACACGATGATCGATCTTCTGAAACCGGGAGGAAGACTCTGTGTGATCACATTCCACTCGCTGGAGGACCGCATTGTCAAGAACGCGTTTAAGAGAAACGAAAAGCCCTGCATCTGCCCGCCGGAATTTCCGGTCTGCGTATGCGGCAGGGAATCGAAGGGAAGAGTGGTCACCCGCAAGGCGATCGCGCCCGGCGCGGAAGAACTGAAGGTGAACAGACGCTCAGCCAGCGCGAAGCTGCGGGTATTCGAGAAGAAATAAATAAGACATCAGTACGGAACAGACGAACAGATAACATTGGAGGCGGACATGGTCAGAGCTACACGTGGATCAAACCGTAACAGAAAGAATAGCAGGCAGAGCGACAGCATATATCACGGCTCCTTTGCAGGCGACAGGCGCTCCTTTATTAACGGAACAGCCGCGCCGGATGATTTCTGGTCGGAAATATCCCAGGAGGAAACGCACAGGAGCAACGCCGATCTGAGAATGGTGGCCCGCAGGAGCAGGGAACACGCCATGCAGATGAACCGCAGGTACGCGATGTTTCTGGCTTCGCTGGTGGTAGTGCTTACGCTGAGCCTTGTCGGGTATATCAAACTCAAAGCGGATATATCGGACACGAATAAGCAGATCTCTTCGCTGGAATCCCAGCTAACAGAGATGCGCGCTTCCAACAATGAAGTCTACAATGAGATCGTCGGAAACGTGGATCTTGAAGAGATCAGAAGAATAGCAATTGAAGAATTTGGAATGAAGTATGCCAATCAGGACCAGATTGTGGTATACTCTGAGACCAAAGGCGACAGAGTCCATCAGATCGCCGATTTGGATAATTGATCGGGCAGCAGGTACTGCCTCTGTGACTTTTTACGGATTGAAGGAATCAAAGTGAGAAAAAACAGAGTAGTAGATGGAAAGAATACTCGCGGAGGAATAAAACGATTCACTATTAGTATGCAGAGAAAGCTGGTAGTACTATTAGCCATAGTACTGCTGGCTTTCATCGGATTAGGGGTAAGATTATTCCTGGTCAACAGGGACAACGGACAGGCATACTCTATGCAGGTCCTCTCACAGCAGGCCTATGCAAACCAGATCATACCCTTTAAGAGGGGAAAGATCATAGACTGCAACGGAACAGTGCTTGCTGACAGCCAGCTGGTATATAACGTGATCGTGGACTCGAAGGCGATCCTGGAGAAGGATATCTATATGGAGCCTACTCTGGACGCTCTGGAGAAACTGGGCGTTAACAGAAGCAGGATCAGGGAGTATATTACGAATCACGCCTCCTCGCAGTACTATATTGCGCTCAAGAATCTCAGCTATCAGGACAGGAAGGATTACCTCGAAGAAGTTGAGAAAGGTATTGAAGCGGAAAAGAAGGCGAATGTTCCCGCCGCGCAGAGAGTATACAGCAATATAAAAGGCATCTGGTTCGAGAGCGGCTATTCGAGGATCTATCCGCATAACGAGCTGGCGTGCGACGTCCTCGGTTTTTCGGGGACCGGCAATATCGGTACCGGCGGCCTTGAGGAGTATTACAACGACACTCTCAACGGAACGATCGGAAGAAGGTACGGTTATCTCGACGACGCGCTCAATATCGAAGAGACCATGATCGAGGCTAAGGACGGCAACAACCTTATCCTCACTCTGGACGCGAACATTCAGAGTATTGTCCAGAAGTATCTGCAGAAGCACAACGATGAATACAGAAGCCTTGCGCATGAAGGCCTTGGAAGCAATAATGTGGGCTGCATTGTCATGGACGTCAACAGCGGCGAGATCCTGGCGATGGCTGGCACACCCTTTTTTGACCTGAATCATCCGTCTGACCTGGCGGCCCTGTGGGGTATGCCCAAGCTGGACGCTAACGACGCGCCGACGGACGCCTATCTCACCTACAAGGACATACTGCTGATGTCGGAAGAGGATAAGCCCAGATATCTGAACGCTCTGTGGAGAAACTTCTGTATCAGTGATTACTATGAGCCGGGATCCACAGCGAAGCCGTTCACGGTCGCTATGGGACTTGACACCGGAACGGTGAAACCGGATGATATGTATTTCTGCGGCGGCTATCTGATGATCGACGGCTTCAAGATCAAATGCCACAATGTCGACGGCGACGGATGGTTTACAGTGGGACAGGCTGTAGAGTGGTCCTGCAATGTTTGTCTGATGCAGATGGCCGAGAAGATCGGCAAGGAGTTCTTTACCAAGTTCCAGAATGTTTATAATTTCGGACTTAAGACAGGGATCGACCTCGCTGATGAGGCGAGGACCGACCAGTTTGTCTCGGATTCCACGATGACAGACTCCATGCTGGCCACGAACTCATTCGGACAGAACTTCGACTGTACGATGATCCAGCTGGCGGCCGGCTTCTGCTCCCTGATCAACGGCGGCAATTACTATGAGCCCCACGTCGTAAAGAAGATCACAAGCCCGTCGGGCGTTACTCTCAAGACGATCGAGCCCAGGGTATTGAAGAAGACCGTCTCGGAATCGACGAGTGAACTGATCCGCGAGTACACGATCCAGGTCGTTGAGGGCCATAACGGAACCGGCTTCTCAGCAAGGCCTGCCGGATACAGGATAGGCGGAAAGACCGGTACAGCGGAGACTCTTCCCCGCGACAACGGCGAGTACGTGGTTTCCTTTATCGGATACGCGCCGGCGGAGGATCCGCAGATCTGCTGCTATGTCGTCGTGGACAGACCTAATGTAGACGGGCAGGACGATCCTACTTTCGCTACAGAGATCGTAAGAAATATTTTAACGGAAGTGCTCCCTTACATGGGAATCTATATGTCAGAACCTGTCACCGACGCTGAGAGAGAAGAACTCGAACAGTGGGGCCTTGAGGTCACTTACACGGGAGACGAGCCCTCGGATAAGTGGGACCTGGGTGAACCTTACCAGTAAGTATGCAACGGACCTTTATAGAAAGAAGGAAAAGGATTTATGCAAAGCGGAATGGTTTTTATCGGTATTATTGCGCCTCTTCTTGCGGGATTTGCAGTGAGCGCGGTCTCGGGAAGATATCTGATCCCGTTTCTCCGCAGGGTCAAGGCGGGCCAGACGGAGAGAACCGACGGGCCGCAGAGCCATCTGAGCAAGACCGGCACGCCGAATATGGGAGGGATCATGATCCTTCTCGGACTTGCGGCAGCCTGCATAATCGCCTGTTTTCTTCCCGGAACAGGAAGCTCCGAAGTGATCCCGGTACTGATCCTCTCGATCGGTTTCGGACTGGTCGGATTTATTGACGACTACCTCAAGGTAGTTAAGAAAAAGTCGGACGGCCTGAGCGCCAAACAGAAAATGGCGCTTCAGATCGTGATCGCGCTGCTGTTTGCGCTCTATATCACGAAGATCAACGCGATTCCGCTGACAATGAAGGTGCCGTTTGCGCCCGGCGTCTATCTGGACCTCAAATTCCTCAATATCCCGGCCTTTCTGTTTATTTCAGTGGCTACTGTCAACGGGACGAACTTTACCGACGGCGTAGACGGACTTGCCAGCTGCGTTACGATCGCGACAGCTCTGTTCTTTACGATCGCCGCTGCCTTTTCCGGTTCCGGAGCCGCCGCGGCCGGCGGAGCGATGATCGGCGCGCTGCTCGGTTTTCTGATCTACAACGCGAATCCCGCGAAGGTCTTTATGGGAGATACGGGGTCGCTGGCCTTGGGCGGGTTTGTCACGGCGATGGCTTACCTGCTGCAGCTTCCGCTTTTCATTCCGATCGTCGGATTCATTTACTTTATTGAAGTGGTATCCGTGATCATTCAGGTGGCATATTTCAAGAAGACACACGGCAAGAGAATCTTCCGTATGGCGCCCATCCATCATCACTTTGAGCTCGGCGGATGGTCGGAAGTAAAAGTGGTCGCCGTCTTTACAATAGTGACGGTTATTCTGAGTTCAGTCGCACTTCTGGGGATCTGGGCCTGAAATTTGTGTGGTCAAAATAGAGAAAGCGCTGTATTATAATGGTTGGATTTTTTGGGCGTTTAAGTGACAGATTAAGAGAAAGATTTGGTAGGAGAAGAGGACTGCTTGATTACAGTCTTCTTTTCATTGTCCTTTTTCTTCTGGCTTTCGGACTGGTAATGCTTTACTCGGCGAGTTCTTATGAGGCGAGCGTCGACCACGGTGATTCTGCTTACTACCTGAAGAGGCAGCTGATCTTTACGATCTTCGGCCTGGTCCTGATGACCTGGGTCTCGTCAGTGCCCTACACTGTGTGGAAAAGGCTGTCTGTCCTGGCATATTTTGTCTCGATAGGACTGATCCTTCTGGTCATTCCGTTCGGCATGGAGGTAAACGGAGCCAAGAGATGGATCCGAATACCCGGACTTCCCATGCAGCTGCAGCCGGCGGAGGTGGCAAAGATCGGCGTTATCATTTTCAGCGCCATGATGATCGAGAAGCTTGGAAGGAAGAATCTGCGCACGCTGAGGGGATTTATTATCACAATGATCCCGGGCACCGTGGTCGCGGTCATGCTGTGGAGGATCACGGACAATCTGAGTTCGGCGATCATAGTCGTCGCGATCGTATATGGAATGTGCTTTGTCGCGGCGCCTGACTACCTCAAATACTTCGTGTTGGGGGCGCTGGTCATAGTTGCGGCGGGAGCGCTGGTCATAGTGATCGTAAATACCGCGGACACGAACTCCCTGGGTTTCAGAGGAGAGAGAATCCTGGCATGGCTGGATCCTCAGGCTTATGCCAGCGGAAAGGGATATCAGACAATACAGGCGCTCTACGCGATCGGCTCCGGAGGTATTTTCGGGAAAGGCCTGGGACAGAGCATGCAGAAACTGGGATTTATTCCCGAGGCGCAGAATGACATGATCTTCTCGATCATATGCGAGGAACTGGGGCTCTTTGGCGCTATCAGCATTATGCTCATGTTTGTGCTACTGCTCTGGAGATTCATGGTGATCGCAAACAGTTCTGATGATTTCTACGGAGGTATGCTGGTCGTAGGTGTGATCACCCATATCTCTGTGCAGGTGATCCTCAACATCGCGGTCGTTACCAACTCGATTCCCAATACGGGCGTCACGCTCCCTTTTATCAGTTACGGGGGATCGTCCGTCTTCTTTCTGCTGAGTGAGATCGGGATTGTCCTGAGCGTTGCAAGGGGTCTTCGCGAAGAGGATCTGAGGCGGATGGAGAGTTAGCTGAAAAGACAGATATTTATTATAATCTCGGAGGATTATGGGGCAGACTGCAGAACCTGAAGAAAATAAAGAGAATATGGAAATACCCGACAGTGCCTCAACAGAAACCGGGAATGATACGACGCAGGCAGAGACTGAGGCCGACAAGGCCGATGAACCTGCGGCATCGGCAGGGACCGACGAGTCTGATGCGCCGGCAGCTGAAGCTGGGACTAACGAGGCTGATGCGCCGGCAGCTGTAGCTGAGACCGACGAGGCCGATGCGCCGGCAGCCTCAGCTGAGACCGACGAATCTGATACTCCGGCAGCCTCAGCTGTGATCGACGAAACCTTTGTCGACGACGAGGATGATGAATACTTCGAAGAGGACGACGACGAGGACTACGAAGAAGATGAGGACGACGAGGATGATGGAGAGGAAGCCGAGAGCCTTAAAGCGTGGCTTCTGTTTCTGCTTGTCAGTGCTGTCATCGCGGGAGTGGTCTGCGGGCTTTCCTTCGGATGTACCGTGAAAAAGGTGTATGTAAGCGGAAATTCCCTGTATACCAGCGAGGAGATCGCGGAGCAGGTGATAAGCGACGACTCCTTTTTGCGCCACAATACCGTTTTTCTGACGGCGCTGTATATGACGCCTTTCGCTCCGCAGATCCCTTTTGAGGAGAGCGTCAAGGTCAGCCTCGAGTCTTATGATGCGATCCGCATCACTGTCAAGGACATGGATATAGGCGGATTTATTCCTTATACCGGAAGGAACCTTTACTTTTCGCCGGGCGGGATCATCCTGGAAAGCTCCCCGCTCGTGGTGAAAAACGCCACTTTCGTGACAGGGATCTCTGTAACAGAGGCGGAAAAAGGCAGGAAAATGGCGGCTGACAACGAACTGGGCCTTTCTATGGTGCTGGAAGCCCTTCAGACGCTCAGAAAATACGATATGAAGGTAGACTGCATCGCGCTGACAAAGGCGGGAAATATAGTGATGTACTTTGACCTGATCAAGGTGCAGCTGGGAAAGACCGATTTCGAACTCAAAATATCGAAGATATCCCAGATCTATCCCTATCTGGAGGGGCGAAGCGGTACGATCGACATGACAAATTATACTTCGGCGGACCAAAACATTATCTTGAAATAATTTTGTAAAAAAAAATAAACATCCATTGATTATTTCAAGGTTCGATTGTATTATTATTTACGTGGTTATTATTTTTTAAGAATAAGGAGGGGCCAACCGTGCTGGAAATCAAGACAAATGATACGGAACCGGCTTGCAAGATTATAGTCGTTGGCGTTGGCGGTGCAGGCAACAACGCTGTTAACCGAATGGTGGATGTAGATGTTATAGGTGTGGAATTCATCGGAGTTAATACAGATGTTCAGGCTCTGAATCTTTGCAGAGCACCCAGACTCCTGCAGATCGGTGAGAAGCTGACGAAGGGCCTTGGCGCCGGTGCGAATCCGGAGGTTGGCCAGAAGGCAGCGGAAGAGAGCGCCGATGAGATCGCACAGGCCTTCAAGGGCGCGGATATGGTATTCGTTACCTGCGGAATGGGCGGCGGCACAGGAACCGGTGCGGCTCCCGTCGTTGCAAGGATCGCGAAGGAAATGGGCATCCTCACTGTCGGCGTAGTTACAAAGCCTTTCAGCTTTGAGGCTAAGAGCCGTATGCAGAGAGCTCTCGTCGGCATCGAGAACATCAAGGAGAACGTTGACACTCTGATCGTAATCCCTAACGACAGACTTCTTGAGATCATGGACCGCAGGACCACCCTTCCCGAGGCACTCAAGAAAGCGGACGAAGTTCTTCAGCAGTCCGTACAGGGTATCACGGATCTGATCAATGTTCCTTCTATCATCAATCTGGACTTCGCGGATGTACAGACTGTTATGAGAGACAAGGGCGTTGCACATATCGGTATCGGATACGGCAAGGGCGAGACAAAGGCAACAGACGCTGTTAAGATGGCAGTCGAGTCTCCTCTTCTGGAGACCACCGTAAGCGGTGCTACTGATGTCATCATCAACATCTCCGGCGATATCTCCCTGGCAGACGCTTCCGACGCGGCAAGTTATGTTCAGGATCAGGCAGGCGATGATGTCAATATCATCTTCGGCGCTATGTATGACGACAGCAACACGGATTCCTGCGACGTTACTGTCATCGCTACCGGTATCGGCAGCAAGGATACAGTTCCTATGAACAATTATCCTTTCGGCGCGCAGAACACACGCAAGAGCAGCAGCCAGGCGTCTTCTTACAAGAGTTCCGCTCAGAGAAGCAGCTCTCAGAGTTCAAGAAGCAGTGCGGGCTCCAGAACAAGCTCTTCATCGAGCGCGTCCAAGAGCAGACAGGACAACGTCGAGATCCCGTCCTTCCTCAGACAGCCCAGAAGATAATCTGATGGAGTAAGTAAATACTTGACAATTCACGGCTGTCCGAATATAATAATCGGGCAGCCGCAAATTTGGGGATATAGCTCAGCTGGGAGAGCGCTGCGTTCGCAACGCAGAGGTCACGGGTTCGAATCCCGCTATCTCCACGAAAGAAACCGCAATGGCAACAGCCATTGCGGTTTCTTTTTTGTGCGATAAGCCGCCAAGCACATCTCGTGCTTGCACGAAGATGAATTTGGCGGCCAACGGTCAATCGAGTAGGAGCATCCTACTCGATTGGTTTCGGGAATGCTCGGAAATCCCGACTGACATGGTCAATTGTTTGAAAATTCGGTGAATTTCGGTGATTTTACAATTGTTTTCCACAATTTAGTCCACATTATCCACTATTTTGACAATTGACCGGAGAAGTCAATCGTCAACCGGGATCTTGGGCTTTCTGGAAAACGGGCGCTTTCTCTCTTCTGGCTCTTCCTCGTCGATCTCATCAAAGATAGAGCGCTTCCTGATATTGACATAATTGCTTCTCAGAGCGTTTATGACGCTCCGGACTTCTCTGGGAGAGATCGTTCCGCACTGAAGGTACTGAGGATCCGGGTCATTGCCGTCCAGGTAATACAGGGAACCCTTTCGGGGGAGGGACTCGGCGCATCTTTGACCAAGCAGGGATACAGAGTCCTGAGGCGTTCTCACCTTGAGACTGATCACCGCGGGAAAGCTCTCGCTCAGACCGCGGAGGCAGGCGGGGTTGGAAGAGGCCAGGATCAGATGTATCCCGCAGGGCCCCGCGAATTCCGTCATGCGCAGGATATAAGCCATTGCCGCCTGTTTGTTGGAATTAAATAGACGCTGGTATTCAGTGATCAGGACGATCCTGTGACGGAGATTCCCTCCGCGCTCATTGTACTGGAAGATATTCCGGCACCTTGCGTTAACCAGAAGGTTCGTCCGCAGGTCGATCTCTCTGCTCATTTCAGATAGCATGGCCATGGTGCTGCGGACTGAGCTCATCACATGACAATAGGGAAGTTCAGCATAGTTATCAAATCCCAGATTCCCGGAGGAGCACAAAAAGAGCTCGATCTCATCGGGAGTGCGCTTGACAAGGAGGCTTAAGAGGACTCCCTCCAGGAATTCATCGAGGCCGCTGCTCGGATTACCGCCAATCAGAAGATGGGGGATCTCCGTCAGTTCGTGGATCACGCATTCGCGGTAAATATTCATTCCAATCGCGATAGGAAGCCCCTGGGAGGAAATGAATTCTCTGCTTGTCAGAAGGTCGCCGAGCCAGACCGGGTCGCGCTGCCAGGGAACGTCAATGTAGACGCGCCCTTCGCTTCGATACACCTTGATATCCTTGCGGAGAAAGATGTACCTGTAGAGGGGCTCCAGTTTCATGATCCTGCTGGCGCTCTTCATATCGTCCGGTACGATACCGAATCGTGTCAGCATGGGGCCCTGCATACAGACGTCGAGGACTCCGTGAACATCGTTCTCCGCCCACAGATCGAGCAGGTCGTCAATGTAAGGCGTGAGGGCCTGATCGTTCCACCTTGTATGATATTTAAGTAGATCCCTTGTGTCAGGGAGGGTAAATACTGCCATATATTTCACTCATTTCTCACTGATGTAAAGACAATACGCACAGGGCGTATAGATATTTGGATTATATCATGTTTGGAGTGGGCATGGTATAATAATAAATACTGAGCAAAAAAGCAAAGGAGCTTAAAAATGATCAGAATGATCGGACTGGATCTGGACGGCACACTGCTGACAAGGAATAAACGTCTTACAGAAGAGAACAGAGCGGCGCTGGCCGGGGCAGCTGAGAACGGTGTCATCGTTGTGCCGGTGACCGGCCGTCCGCTGGCGGGAATACCGGAGCAGATACTGGAACTTCCCTTCATAAGATATATCATCACATCAAACGGAGCGGTCACGACGGACCGCGCCGGCGCTCATCCGATCAGGGAGCGATACATGCCGAGAGAAACGGCGGAAAGGACGCTCAGGGCCGCGGAAGGAGAAGGGATCATCCGGGAATTCTTTACCGGAGGATACGGATACCATGACAGGAGCACAAGGGAACTTCTGTGGAAACGGTTTGAAAGGACGCCCGTTCTGAGTTATCTGCAGAAAAGCCGCATTGAGGTGGAAGATCTGTATGAGGAACTCGGCGGGAATGAGACAATAGAAAACCTTTCCATCATGTGCGCCACGCCGGAGGAAAAGGACAGGGTCCTTGAGCGCGTGAAAGGAATCAAAGGGATCAGGATCATCTATCCCTGGCCGACGGACCTGGAGATCACTTCAAGTGACGCGGACAAGGGAGAAGCTCTGCTGAGCCTTGCGCAGATGCTCGGCTGCCGCAGAGAGGAAGTGATGGCTATGGGGGACGGAAACAACGACCTTGGCCTGATGAAGGCGGCGGGCCTGTCGGTGGCGATGGGAAATTCGGCACCGGAGGTCATAGAAGCCGCAGACTATGTGATAACGGACAATGAGCATGACGGAGTGGCCCTGGCGGTCAGACGATATGTTCTTGAGAGAGGAGAATACTGATGTACGGCGCTATTTTGGGAGATATTATCGGAAGCCCTTATGAATTTGATCAGAATAATATAAAGACGACGGATTTCGAGCTCTTTTCGGAGAGATCGGAGTTTACGGACGACAGCATCATGACTCTGGCGGTTGCCGAGGGGCTTATGAACTGCGGTATTGACGCCGAAGAGGATGTGATGAAGAAGTCGATCATCGAGGCCATGAAGAAATACGGGAAGAGATATCCCTTCGCGGGCTACGGGGCCAATTTCAGCATGTGGCTGGACGAGGAGGATCCTAAGCCGTACAGGAGTTTCGGAAACGGCAGCGCGATGAGGGTGTCGGCGGCCGCCTGGCTGTGCCAGGAGAGCCTTCAGAAAATGCTCCAGATCGCCGCAGTGACAGCGGAAGTGTCCCACAATCATCCTGAAGGGATCAAAGGAGCCCAGGCGACGGCGGCAGTGATCTTTATGGCGATTCACGGCGCGTCGAAGGAGGAGATCAGGTCGACGGTCACGAAGGTGTTCGGATATGATCTGACAAGAACCTGCGATATGATAAGGCCCACATATCATCATGTGGAATCCTGCCAGGAGACAGTGCCGGAGGCGATCATTGCTTTTCTCGAGGGCGACAGCTTCGAGAGCGTCATCCGCCTCGCGGTGTCTCTTGGCGGCGACTCTGACACACTTGCCTGCATAGCGGGCAGCATGGCGGAGGCCTTCTACGGAGTGCCGCAGGAACTCAAAAGAGAGGCGAGAGAACGTCTCTCCGATGATCTGAGGGGAGTTCTGGACAGATTTGACAGAAAACTCGAGGAGGACCGTGAAGCAAGGGAGAACGATCCCGCCAGAATGAAAGCATGGAAGGAAGCTCTAAGGCCGGCGCCTCCCGCTCAGAAGAACGCGCCGAAATTCCCGGGCAGCGAGGAACTGGAGAAAACGCTTGAAGAATTTGCGGCGGACAGAAGCAAAGAGAAGCTTGTCCGGTGCATGGAGGCACTAAGAAAGGCAATGCACGCCGGAGGGAACGTCCTGTTTCCGGTACAGCCTGTGAGAGTTAACGGGGCCGACGGGAAACCTGCGGGAAGAGCGATCAGGATGAAACTGATCTCAACGAAGGACGGCAAGAACTGGCAGGCCGCATACACGAGCGAGAACAGATACAAGAACGGCTCGTCCGCCAAGGATCCGGCTCTTGCTGCCACGATCCGGCAGGCTTTGGAACAGTATGTCTCCGACGCGCCCGGAACTAACAAGGCTCCTGACAACATCGCGGGCGTTGTGCTCAATCCGGAGAAGAATCCGCTCTTTCTCACAAGAGAGATGATCGCGAGTATTCTCAAAGTAGAGGCGCGGGTGCAGAGGGCTTCCCGCAGCGGGATCCTGGTGACAAAGGGAGACATCACGAAGATGAAGGCTGACTGCATTGTAAATGCCGCAAACTGCTCGCTCCTTGGAGGAGGCGGAGTGGACGGCGCGATCCACAGAGCGGCAGGTCCCGGGCTTTTAGAGGAGTGCAGGAAACTGGACGGATGCCATACCGGAGAAGCCAAGATCACCGGCGGCTATGATCTTCCGGCAAAATATGTGATTCATACTGTGGGTCCTATTTACGACGGAGACGAGGACGATCCGAAGCTCCTCGCCTCCTGTTACAGAAATTCTCTGGATCTTGCAATGAAGAACAATGCTCACAGCATTATCTTCCCCAACATCTCCACCGGGGGCTACGGATACCCCAAGGAGGAGGCCGCGGAGATCGCAATGGGCGCCGTGGGGCGCTGGCTCTCCGACCATAAAGGCTATGTCATGCATGTGGTGATGTGCTGTTTTGACCAGGAGAACTATGAGATCTACGAAAAACTTGTAAAGATGAGACAGAATAAAGATCAGAAAGTCTGAAGCAGGGCTTCCACCTCGGGCCGTGTGGCGAGATCGGGGGAGAAAGCGCTGGCGCTGCCTGCGGCTATGCCCATGCGGATCCCCTTTCCCTCGAGCCTCTGCATGATCCTCTCGTAGACGTCGCGGGGGAGTGATCCGGGAACGCTCCCGGAGATCACAAGAATGTCTCCGGCAGCGAGGCCGTCAAGTTTTTCATACAGTTTACCGATATCCTCCGCGGTGATGAGCGGCCCCTGTCCGTTGATCTCGGTTTCCTCGCCGGATTTGAGCTTTACATTGATGCGGGAGAAGCCTTCTTCGACCCTGATCAGATCGACGCCGCAGCCAAAGCCCTTCATCAGTTCCGCGATGTCGTCGCCGGTGAAGCCGGCCATGAAGCCGAGAGCGACGCTTTTATGCCCCAGATTACTGAGGACAATGGAGACGTTGATGCCCTTTCCGCCGGGAAGAATGTTCTCATATGTAGTCCGGTTTATGACGCCGGGTTTAAAATTGTCGACCCGGACAATATAATCCAGAGACGGGTTGAATGTAACTGTGTAGATCATCTTTGATTAATCCTCCTTGCCAAAGCATTGTGCGCGCCCGCCTTTAATGATCAGCGGTTTGCTGAAGGCGGGAACCGCCCTGACGCCGGTCCGCCGGGAAGCCATCAGGTCGTATAAAAACTCTGCCTGAAGTTCCTCCAGGAGTACCTTGTACAGCTCTTCGGGCAGGGCGTCCTTCGCCCTGGACAGTTTGTCGAGGAAGGGAACCTGGCAGGAAATGGTAATGCCTCGTATCAGCGGAGCAGCTTCACGCCGGAATCCTATGGGACGGATCCAGCCGCAGAGGGAGTGCTCTGTGTCAAAATACCGCATCGTATCAGAACTGATCCCCAGGAGGATGTGAAGGAGAGCCCTGGAGATCCTTGTATATGTATAGTTGCGCGTCTTCACAGCCGCGCAAAAATCGGAGTAGGTGGTAAAACCGGGCAGCTCATTGAAGATCCTGCCTGCAAGGTCCGGGGAGACGTCCAGATAACCCGTGAGTGCTTCCGGAGATCCCGCGCTGTACAGAGCGTGCAGGAGAAGGTCTGAGAAGTCGTCTCTGCAGAGGAAGGGGTCGCTTTTTTGACGGGACGCGATCATTTGCGAGCGGATCTGTGTCGCGCCGATGCAATTGGTGCGCTTAACTGCCAGCGGGCGTATCGCGCTGCCGCTTCTTTGAAGGGCTCTGAGGTACTCTGTTCCCAGCAGATCGTTGGGAGTGGAGGGAAGATCGGCGTCTGTCATGGCAGAGGCCCTTGCCGAAGGATAGGAGAGTCCCTCCCGGAGCCTGTCAGTGAGAGCGGTCCTGAACTGTTCGGATTCCTCATTGAGCCTGCGGGAAACTTCCATAAGAGAGTCGGTGTCTCCTGTCTCCGAGCCGAATACGAGGTCCGTGACAACTCCCAGATTCTCCATAAGAGCTACCGCTCCCCGGGCAAAATAGTCCGCGCCGGAGCAGGCCGCGTACAGGGGGAGTTCTACTACAAGGTCGGCGCCGGCGGATAAAAGCGCCTCTGTCCTCGACTCCCGGGAGAGGATCGAGGGGGCTCCGCGCTGCACATAGTCCCCGCTCAGGGCGACCACGATATATTCCGCGCAGGTCTTATCCCGC
This sequence comes from uncultured Lachnospiraceae bacterium, assembly GCA_902794825.1. Taxonomy (GTDB): domain Bacteria; phylum Bacillota; class Clostridia; order Lachnospirales; family Lachnospiraceae; genus CAG-791. The sequence continues at coordinate 2,373 of CADBIU010000002.1, read as the reverse complement.
GCCTCTTTGATCAGATAGCGGTGTCCCTCGTGAAGGGGATTGCACTCCGCGATGATGCCTGCGACTCTCATGTCTGTAATGACCCTTTCCGTTCCCGGCTTACGTGATCCGCCGCGGAACTATCCACAGGTCAATTATTCCATATAAGAAATAAAAGTTCCATTATATGCGCGGAAGTTTGTTCAAAAAAAGGGGCAGTTCTTGTTCCTCTACAAATCTGGTGTATAATAAAAATAGGAAAACATGCGGCAAAAGCCGGGACACAGTTTAATAGGAAACGGAGAGTAAAAATGAATATTTTGGTAATCAACTGCGGCAGTTCTTCACTTAAGTTCCAGGTCATCAATGCAGAGTCCGAGAAACTTCTTGCAAAGGGTCTTTGCGAGAGAATCGGCATGGACGGTTCCTGCATCACTTATGAGAATAAGGCAGACAATACCGGAAAGGAATTCAATGAGATTCCTATGCCCGATCACAATAAGGCAGTCAGCCTTGTACTGAGCGCACTGACCAACGAGAAGACAGGCGTTCTGAAATCTCTTAGCGAGATCGGCGCTGTAGGTCACAGAATCGTCCACGGCGGCGAGAAGTTCACATCCTCTGTCGTTATCACAGACGAGGTTATCGAGGCGATCAAGGAAGTATCCGACCTGGCTCCTCTTCACAACCCTGCAAACCTGATCGGCGTAGACGCCTGCATGAGCCTTATGCCCGGCACGCCCATGGTAGCTGTTTTCGATACGGCTTTCCATCAGACAATGCCCGAGAAGGCTTATATGTATGCTCTGCCTCTCAAGTATTACAGAGACTACAAGGTCAGAAGATACGGCTTCCACGGCACCAGCCACTCCTTCGTTTCCAAGGAAGCGGCTAAGGTCGCCGGCAGAGCTTATGACGACTGCAAGACCATCGTATGCCACCTCGGCAACGGCGCCAGCATCTCTGCTGTCATGAACGGCAAGTGCGTGGACACATCCATGGGCCTTACCCCCCTTGAGGGCCTGATCATGGGAACCAGAAGCGGCGACCTTGATCCCGCGATCGTTGACTTCATCGCAGGCAAGGAAGGCATCACAGCAACTGAGGTTACCAATGTCCTCAACAAGAAGTCCGGCGTTTTCGCACTGTCTGACGGACTTTCCTCTGACTTCCGCGACCTCGAGGACGGATACAAGAGAGGCAACAAGTATGCCAAGCTCGCTGTAGACGCTTTCTGCTACAGAGTAGCCAAGTACATCGGCTCCTACACAGCAGCTATGAACGGCGTAGACGTGATCGCTTTCACTGCCGGTATCGGTGAGAACAGCGCATTCGTACGTGAGAACATTATGGCTTATCTCGGATATCTGGGTGTCACCTGCGACAAGGAAGAGAACGCGAAGAGAGAGGACATCCACAAGATCTCCACTGCGGACAGCAAGGTTCTGGTCTATTCCATCGCCACAAACGAGGAGCTGGCCATCGCTCGCGAGACCTACGAGCTGACCAAATAATAAGGCGGCGAAGGCTGCGCAAAGTCGACAAGAAATTGTTGACAAAGGGAATTACCGCAAGTATAATACCATTTGTGTGACTACTTGAACGGTAAGGAGGTGTAACGATGTCTATCTGCCCTAAGAATAAATCATCCAGAAGTCATAGAGATAAGAGAAGAGCAAACTGGAAAATGACTGCTCCGACTCTCGTTAAGTGCAGCAAGTGCGGCGCTCTTACGATGCCCCACAGAGTGTGCAGAAATTGCGGCTCCTATAATAAGAAGACCGTGATTGAAGTCGAAGACTGACGGATCATAGATTTATTGTGATCATGAACTGAATCAGAACTGATTCCAGGCGGATGCTGAAAAGCATCCGCCTGTTTTTTTAAAAAATCCGCACCAGGAGAGAAGTCCGCGAGGAACCCGGGAGGCTTGCGTAAAGGGTTTGTAAGGCGGCTGTACTTGCAATATAGGAGCCCTTTTAGTATATTAAATGCGTAACAGTATTCAGATTGTATGGTATTGGACTAAACAGAAACAGGAAATAGTATGAGTGAATTTGTACATGTAGCTGTAGACGCTATGGGCGGTGACAACGCGCCTTCTGAGATTGTCAAGGGCGCGGTGAACGCACTTAATAAATGCCCGAATCTTAAGGTGACACTTACCGGAAAGGAAGAGATCGTTAAGGCGGAACTTGAGAAGCTTACATTTCCCGCCGACAGAGTGGAGATCCTGAACTGCACGGAAGTGATCGCTATGGCAGAGCCCCCGGTGGATGCGATCCGCACCAAGAAGGATTCTTCGATCGTGAAGGGTCTGCGCCTTGTCAAGGACGGGGAGTGCGACGCGTTTGTAACTGCCGGAAGTACGGGAGCGGCTCTCGCCGGAGGCCA
>CADBIU010000001.1 GCA_902794825.1 uncultured Lachnospiraceae bacterium | reverse complement strand
CAAGGCGACGGATAATAACAGGTATGCGGGATCATTTGTGAAAAGAAATCGGCGCAGAATTATCGTCGGCAGAGAGGATAAGTCGGCGCTTAACAATAGAGGATACACTTTAATGAAGGAAGTTCGAAAAGGGGACTTCCTTATTCACAATTCTGGCGGAAAACTATCCGCCATTAGTGTGGTGAAAGAGGACTGTAAATCTGGAGGCCAGCCGAAAGAGCTCAAAAATGGACAGAATGAATATGACTGGGATGATGATGGCTGGGTAATCTATACCCAGTATTATGATTTCACCACACCTTTGATCAATTCAGATTTGACTACGTGGGCAGTTCAGAATTATAAGGCAGATAGTGCCTTCCAGGTAGATGGAAAGCTCCGGCTACAGTATCTTTGTAATTTGGCCAACTCCCACGCGGAGTTTTTGGTCAAAAGGGCACTAGGTTTTGAGAAAAAAGATGAAGTGATCAAGGTTTTACAGTCCGCTTTAAAAGAAGTGGATCCCACAGCATCAGTAGTTGTTGCTGCAACGGTTGAGGAGTCCAAAGAAGAAGAGGCACCTATTGCTGCACCGGAAGAAACAGTCTTTGATCCAAATTCCGTTAAGCTTACTTCCACTGTTTATCACAAAGCATACGGTGTGGGTATTGTAAGTCAAATCTCTGATGAGGATATATACGTGAAATTCGGAGAAAAGCAGAGAATATTCCAATACCCAGATGCTTTTGAAAAAGGCTGGCTGTCTATCTAATAATAGACGGACGTTATGACAGATAAGATATCTGTAAGTTTTATGATCATTTTGGAAAGATAGGCGACATATTGATAAGAATAATGACATTTAGTAAAATGGAATAGAGACTTATTTGATAATGATGGATTAATTCTATTCTGAACAAAAGTCCATTAATAATTTAGAGAGAGGAGGAATGATGGCTGACTCCAAAGATTTTCTAATAGAGCAGCTCACAAATAATCTCGAGATACTGCGTGCCGGTGCAAAACTTACTCAAGAGGCAACAGCAAAAGCAATTGGGATATCAAGACAGACTTATTGCCAAATTGAAAACGGAAACGCAAAAATGTCATGGAGTGTTTATCTTTCGTTACTACTATTGTTTAGTTCAATTCCAGGCACTGCAGATCTTTTAAGAAAACTTGGGATTAGAGTTGAAGAAATAATGAATGATTTGAATGAGCAAATCCGCAGTTAGATTTGTGATTTCAGGAAGAGGGGAAAATAAACATGCCAACTTATGAAAGCATATTATCACTTATGAGCACCATCGACAGCAAATTAAATTTGTTGGCTGCTATGTGTGAGAAAGAAAGGAAAGACAAATTAAAGATTTTGTCTGATGCTGAGCAAACTAAGAACTACATTGCATCAATCAGTAGTGCCATTTCAGCACTTTCATCAGAAAGACCGGTTTTTGTGCCAGATTCTTCTACTCAAAAGTATATATCTGATTGGTGGAACAGAGTTCTTAATTCAAGCAGCGTGTCAGCATATATTACAGAAGCTTCACACCTTTCATCAATAACAAAGGCAACAGCGTCAGGCAGCGCACGCTTAAAAAATGAAAAGGCTGAGGCAGAAGTAAAAATCAATAAAATAAAGGAACATCACGACTACAAAACGTGGGTAAAGAATGCAGACAAGCTTAAGTTTGATCTGATTAGCGGAATTATGCCAGATAGTTTATCCGGATACTCGGATGAGGCAATTGACTTGCTAATTTCATATAGCGCCAAGGTTTTATGGGAACCCTACAAGCGATATATGTACTATCACTTATACACGGTTTATAAAAAAGAAATACGTATGCTCAATGAACGAACAAAATTAATTGAGCAGTTTGATAGTGTCAATAAAAAAGCCATAACCCTGGTCACTCACTGGTCACTTGCTCTTGAAGAAGAACGCAATAGGCAAGAGCAAAAGTTGGCATCTATACAAAAAATACTAGACGCATTTGAGAAAAACTCCAAAGTGCGTATTGATAGTTACGCATTGAAACTGGAGAATGAAATTATTCGCCAGTACAATCCGGACGATTATAACAAGTGGATGAAGCAGATGAATGAAGCCACTACTTCCTGGGATACGGTGAAGTGCAAAGAGGATGTTGTCCATGCCGAGAAAGAAAGCTTTGTCCTTACATATTATAATGGTGTCGGGAAGACTAGCATTACAGCGAACGGCTATGTACGTACATTAGCAGAAAAAATTAAAAACCATTACCAAGAGATTTTACACATTAATGGAAATTATATAGCATTTAGATTTCCGATGGAAATGCATCTTGATACATTGAGATATAAGATGTCCATCAATATTGAAAGCGCACCCGAAAGTGCCAGAAGTGGTGTTAACGGATTAGCGCAGAGAATGGTCGCTTCTGTGATAGCTAATATGCCAGTCGGAAAAGTTAAATTTGTATTCGCAGATCCCGCAAATACAGGAGTGTTTTCCAATTTCAGGGATGTGGGAAAGAATGAATCCGAGGGAAGCAGACTGAGTTCATATATCGTCGATGTAGACGGTATTCGCCATGAATTGGAGAGGCTAAGCAATGAAATTGCTTATACCATCAATAATATTCTTAAGGGAACAAAGACTACACTGTATCAGCACAATAGAGAAAGAGCATTCAACAGTTCGCCTTACGTTTTTCTGTTTATGATGGATTATCCGCAGAACATGACTGCACAATCACTTCAGGCATTGAAAAACATAGTTGAGAACGGGCCTAAGTGTGGAATTTTTACAATCATTTTTAATGTTGGTGGAACTTCCATGCAGCTTCTCAGGCCAGAAGAAAAACGCTTAGCAGAGGAAATTGCGCAGAGTACATTTACCCTTAAGGGTGGAAGAATTTATGATTCGAAGGGAAGCTGGTTGGATTCAGAGAAGGAAATATCCACCACTGCATTTGATACCTTTGTTAAACATTACAACGAAGCAATTAAAGATAGCCAGCAGCTAACTGTATATTTAGACGAACTAGAAGGGGAGATTTGCGAAAACGGAAACTATAAAATTCCTATTGGAAAAAACCTTGGTGGAGAAACAGAATACATGTCGTTCTTTGGATCCTGCCAGGACTATCTCATGTCAGGTGCGACCCGGATTGGAAAGACTAATGCCCTCCATGTCATTATTTATAATACGATTAAATATGTTCCTGATGCGGAATTATACCTTGTCGACTTTAAACAGGGTGTTGAATTTGCTCCATATGCAGGGCTGAATCATCCAGTCATTAAAGCCCTTGCAGTTGAAAGTGTGCCAGAGTTTGGACACGCTGTTCTACGACATATTGAAGACAAGATTAAAGCAATCAGTGAGCTGTTCATTAACAATGGAGTGAAGAACTGGAAAGAATACTATGATAGAACAGGGAAAGTGATTCCTGTAACTATAGTCATTCTAGATGAATTCCAGCATTTGTTTGATACAGAAGTCGGAAAGGACTGCTCTAGAATTATTGAGGTTATAGCTAAAGAAGGCGGTGCTTTCAATGTCCATATTATTCTTTCAACGCAAAGTATGAGCAGCGTGGCAGGTTTGACAGAAACTGCTAAAATTAATATTTTTGGTCGTATGGCGTTTTATCATAGTGAGAAAGAATATGCTTCGATGTTGTGGGGCGATACACATCTCGCGCTTACGCTTAACGGCGATGTGAAAGGACAGATGGTATTTGCTACAGGAGATAAAAACTCTCAGAGACTTCTGCAATGGGCATTGGCAAAGCCTGTAGATGTCGTAGTAAACGAGTTGAGCAGACCAATTGATGATGGTAGATATCAGACAAAATTGTTATTGAGTACAATTAGAGAAAATCCTTACTCTGTATTCAACGCAATAATTATAGGCAAATACACCATTGAAGATGCGGAATCTTGTGAAATTACAATAGGTAATGAGGTGGATGTATTCTCAGGTGAACTTAGAAAGCGACTTGAAAGCGGTGAGCCGGCAAAGACTAGTTCGTTTGTGGAAAAGAGTTATTTAAAACTAGCACATCGCGCTAACGAAAACATCCTGCTTGTCGGTAACAACGAGGAAATTGCCGAGAGTATATTCCAGCTTTCTATCTACTCTGTACTTGCGAGACAGATTATGTTGAGGCGCAAGCATTCGATCATTGTCTTAGCCCCTGAGTTAGCAGTAAAACTTACTGATATCTGTGAAGAGTTTAAAGACTATGTTGAGTACTACAGTCAGGAAGATGACCTTTCAGAAATATCTATTGCTGGAAAGGAATACATGTTTGTGTTTGGACTCCAAAATTTCCGTAGCATGAGCTATCAGCCGGATTCACAAATAATTGCCGCGCGAAATGATGCGATGAGACCACGCATACCTGGTGGGATTATGCCTGCTCAGCGCAGCAATACAGCTTCCATGAATGACGGTCAAATTTTACAGGCTGCGGTGGAGTCAGAAGATATGCATGTTATTGCATGGCACAACAACATGCAGAATCTTGCTGCTATGTTTGGTGGAAATGCCAAAGTCCAGGACTTTTTGTATCGTTTCCTGCACAAAATTGCGTTGCATATGTCGGACAAAAATGATTCCAGAATGTTTATAAATTCTGAAGCATGTACTGAGTTGAGTGCAAAAGCAGCAATTTATGTGAAGATGAACAAGGAAAGGATTATTCGTCCATATAAGGCTATGGACAGTAGTTACTGTAAGGACTTGAATGAAGCGCTCAAGAGGATGGAGGAATAAGACAATGAAAATGATTGAAAGACTAATGGTTGCTCTTATTGTGGTTGCGATGGTGGTTTCTATCTCTATACCGGCATTTGCTGAAGGTGCAAAGGTCAATATGGTTTCTATGCACGACAGTGGCTCAGATTGGGTAAATGTAATAGAGGATGGAATAACTGATTCTTATGGTAACAATTATAGTGGCAATGTTCTTAAGTTTGATGCATGGTATGACGCTTTTATATCTTATGATTTGAATGGAGCATATAATACGTTCGATGGCACAATAGTTTGTTCTACAGATACTGGTAGTAGTGCGGTGATGGACGTAGGTATTTATGCAGATGGTGTAAAAATTTATGAATTAAAAGGTTTCACAAGACAGAAAGCTGCTGAAGCCGTTCATCTTGATGTTACTGGAGTAGGGACTTTGTCCATAATGACAACTCGTATAGAAGGAGATTATGCTTACTTATATTTTGTGAATTCGACTTTTGAAAAAAGTGAAAAAGTAGCTGCGTATCCAAACAGGACAAGCCAGAGTGATCTAGTCGTAATTGATTCATCTTGGTGTAATACGTCAGACCGTCTAATGGAGGATTCCTTTGGCAATATTCACAAAGGGTGGGCAAGATTAGACGCATGGTATGATGCATATATTCTTTATAATTTGGACAAGAAATATGTTTCATTTACAGGAAGTATTGTGACAGGGGCAGATACAGGTAGCAGCGCATCAATGAATATTAAAATGTTCCTTGATGATCAAGAAGTGTTTAGCAAAAGTGATATAACAAGAGATACGGCTCAAATTGATTTTGATTTGGATGTCACAAATGCCAGTGTATTAAGAATAGAAACAAGTAGGAACGATGGGGACTACAATTATGTGTTTGTAACTGACGGCGTATTTAAAGCTCATGAGCATACACCATCTGATTGGTCTGTACAAAAAGAGCCAACATGCACAGAGGATGGCGAAAGAGTTCAAATATGTGAGGATTGCGGTGAAGTTGTTGCCACTGAAAAAATACCTGCGACCGGTCATACTCCGGATGGAAAATGGGTTACAGAATCTGATGCTACCTGTGGAGAAGAAGGCGTTCAGGTTCAGCATTGTACTGTTTGTAATGAAGTTTGTGATACTAAGAAAATTGATAAATTGCCGCATACGCCTTCTACAGAATGGGTTGTTGAGAGAGAAGCGACATGTAGCGCAGAAGGATTGAAGGTTAAAAAATGTACAGTTTGTGGAGAAACATGTGAAGAGGAGGCAATACCTACAGTTGATCATAGCTTCGGTGATTGGAAAACTATCAGTGGTAGTGTATGGGACAATCCGATTGTGAAAGAGCGTACGTGTTCTGTATGTGGAGAAGTGGAACGTGTTGAGAGTAATTCTACTTCTTGGTTGAAACCGCTTGTAATTGTTCTCCTTGTTATTATTTTTGGAGTTATTGCTGTTCTTATCATTACACTTAAAATGAATGGGTTGCCACTTGAACCGGCAAGTATTAAGAAACTATTTTCAAAGGAATCTCTGACAGACGATGATATCGATAATATCCTTAACAAATCTGATGATTCTGAAAATGAATAATACTCTATAGTAACTTACCGTGAGCGTGTAGCTTAGTCTGCTTACGCTCACGGTTTGATGATAAATGGGAGATAATCTAATGAATAACAACGTTGAACAAATAAGGGATGCTTTGGCGGGTGCAATTTTAGGGGCAATTATTGCTGTTGTCATTTTCCTTTTGTCGATTGTAAATGCAACGCTTCATGTTGTAGGTGGCTTGTTTACTGGAGGCTCATCCTTCAATGCAATGTCTGGTGGCACTTTTGCACTAGTTATTATTGTACTTATGGGGCTTGGTGCAGGGCTTGGCTTTGCGCTTGGATACCATGCTACAAAGGAAGAAACCATAAAAAGAAATGTTCTGAAATGGATGTCCAAACACAATTGATGCTGTAATTGTGGGATTAATGCGGAGGCAATATAATGGGAAAACTGAATGAATTAGATGGTAAAACTGGTGAGATTAGGGAACGCGGCGATCAGATTATTGACACGGGTGATCAGAAGCTTGAAGAGGCACAGGATTTTAAGAACGCCTTTGACGCATTAGATTTATTTGATGAGGATGCAAAAGAAATTGCTGATACAGCAACGGAAGGGGCGCAAGAAGTTGCATCTGAACAGGCTGAAGAGGCTATCCGTGATCCAATGGAAGGAGTTAGTGAGGGATTAACTGAGGTATCTGATGAGGCAACAGAATATGCTGATACAGAGCACAGCAATGCTGAGGGTATTTCAGCAGGTTCTGGAGATTACAGTTCCGTTGCATCACAAGCGGAAAGCAACTATGAACAACATGCAGAACAGTTTGAAGAAACAAGTGATGCAGCTCAAGAAACAAATGATCAGTTTAAAGAACAATCTGAACGCCAAGCCAGTAAACTGGAGTCATTGTTTTAAATGAAAACGGAGGGCGGAAGAAATGCAATACTATCTTTGCTTTAAAGTTAATAAAATTCCAGATCTGACAATGATAAAATACAGCGTTTATGATATTTCGGGTCAGGAAGACTTGATTAAGAAGCATAGTGTGTTCCTTCGTCAGCTCCATAGACTGGGGGTGGAGTCTAGTGTTTTCTTCCACCTGTTGTATTTTTATGATGGTGGTGAAGGAATAGCAAAGGGAAAACGCCTACAGATTATTTTCTACGCTACTGCTGATGAGCCTGAAAAGTTAGAATTAATTCGCGAATTTGTTACTACATCAGTATTAAGTACATATTACGATTTTTATTGTTATGAAATTTGCAGCTCGTTGAGCTATATTCTGAAAGATGGGTTTTTAAGGTTTACTAATCCGGCTAATAAACGACGCGATTATAGACTGAGTGAATCTATTACACCAGACGATTATTATGATATTAAAAAACAAATAGAAGAAGATCAGTTCATGTATTGTGCCATACAGCCGGGCACTAACGAAGTTACTGAGATTAATAGCCAGTCTTTTGGACTTCATAAGGATGGTCGCATTCGGTGCGACTATGGCTTTTTACATGGTGCTTATCTCACAAAAAAAGATTATCATCTATATGCTCAGAACAGACTATATAATGACCCTCAAAACACCTTAATACCAATCTATTCTATTATGGAGTGGCTGCCGAATGATTTGGGAAGACTGTATAATGTGCTGAAATTGATGGAGGGCTATAATGAGACTGCGGCTCTTAGAATAGATATTTTCCCTACTGACATCGCTGAAGCATTTACTGATAATATGGCATCTACGATAAATGAGCTGCGTCAGCGCATGGCTCAACATGACCAGGGAAAAGATGATAATTGCGATACAGTACTTAAATCAATTGAGGGGATTACCAAGAAGCTCATGAAGTATCCTCAGTTTTATGCAAACATTCTTGCATTGGCTGACCACAGAGATATCGCAGTTATGCTGGTAGATAGTGTTGGCGCGGAAGCGGTTGAATCAGGGTCATACCTAGTTAAAGACATATCTAGCTTTGATCCTAGAAAAAAAGAATATGACATCTATGCATATGACAATGGGCTAATAATGGATCAAACGGCATATAATTATGAAGGTAATTATATGTCAAATTATGTCTCATTGTATACGCTGGATGAAATTCGTCCTATGTTTTCTTTTCCTGTATTGTACCCAGGTGAAACAATTGAATGTATGAAGGAAACCGACCCAGAGTTTGATGCAGCTGGAAAAAGCACAATGTATTTGGGGATGAGTTCTAATGGATATGCTGTAAACTTTCCTTCAAATTTATTTAAAAAACATGCATTTATAGCAGGTGTGCCCGGAGCTGGTAAAACAAATACTATGTTATATATGGTAAGTACGTTATGGAAAGAGTTTCATGTTCCATTTTTAGTTCTTGAGCCGGCAAAACAAGAGTATAGAGCTCTTGCAAAAGTCTCGATGCTGGCTGGGATGGAAGAGTTAAAGAAGATTTGTATTTTTTCTCCTGGAGCCGACACTAAGTTTCCTCTACACATTAATCCGTTCGAGTTTCCACAAGGTCTGACGTTAGCAGAACATATTGCAAATTTAAATGCAGTGTTTGCAGGAGCTTTCGAATTACCGCCTCCCTCGCCACATTTTATTGATACTTGCATTGAACAAGTTTACGTTAATAATGGCTGGAACATTAATTCGAGAAATACAGGTGATTTACCTTACCCCACAATGCAGGAGCTATATGATTCATTAAATATTGCTGTCCAAAACTCTCATTACCAGGGGGAAACACTTGGCAATCTTCGCTCGGTTATGGAAGTTCGTGTGGGTAGTTTGTTAAAACGAGAAATAGGTAATGTATATAACGTTAAAAGGTCAAGTTTTAAACCAGAGGAATGGCTTGATAGACCTGTAATTATCGAGTTAGAGCCCTTAGGTGAGGGACCGGCAAACTTTATGGCGTTATTGATTTCTACTCTGATTCGTGAAACACTGAAAATTAGGAAAACTCAGACTAAGAAAGAGAAGAAGCATACCTCCAACAATAACAAAACTGGTGTTAATCATATTATTTTTTATGAAGAAGCCCACAATCTTGTAGGACCAACACAAGAGAATATAGGAGAAAAAGTCGACCCTAAAGTATCAGCGACTAAGTTTTTGGTCAAAATGCTTGCAGAAGTACGGGCGCTGGATGAGGGAATAGTTATTGCGGACCAGCTGCCATCAGTAATGGCACCGGAGGTTTTAAAAAACACTGGCCTAAAAATTGGTCATAGAATTACGGCTAATGATGACAGAGAGCTCCTTGGAAGCACTATGTCCGCATCAGCAGATCAGTTAGCTGAGCAAAGTATTTACTCACCTGGCGATGCACTTGTATTCTATGAAGGATTGCTTAAACCCTTTAAGATGAAAATGGCAAAATGGCAGCTTTCTAAAGAGGAATACCGCAAATTAGCTACAGATGAGCTGTTGTATTTTTTGGATGATTATTTTGCGGAAGATGATGAGATTGTAACTGACACCCAAAAAGTAGATGCATATTTTAAAAAAGTGTATGACTCACCTACAGATGCAGAACTCTATGCGATTATACACGATTATCCTGTCTATAAAGAGCTGAAAGCAACTAGTATGGATATAATCTTGCAAAGGGTGGCAACTGAGTATACGACGTTATATAAACGTTTCTTCAGCATTAACAGTGAGAATATTATACCCGCATATGAAGAGGGAATTAAACTTCGTGATGAGTTAATTCGGGAAAAAAAGAACTATTATCGTACAAAAGATCGAGAAAAGGCATTGTTTTTGATAAATAAAATCGAGGCTATTTTTTATAGCCCGAAATCTAAGTTCACAGAGTTGTCGACTGTGAAAGGAGACAAGAAAACTGGTTTATCAGACGCTTTGAAAAGTTTATTCGTTGAGTGTAATAATCTGTTTTTCAATAATATAAGTATTATTGGTAACTACGATGAAAATAGTTTAATCATGAGTTGTAAGATCATTGAAGCATATCTACACGCTTTTGAATGTATCGATTATCGGTGCTTGTGGTTTAATAGTACGATTAGAACTATTTTGGAATGTACTGAAAAGGCTCGAAAAACGGTGTCTGCGTTTGTTAACATTGATGGTAACGCTGTATCAGGATTGCTTGCTGGAGATGACCCTGAAACAAGAGAATATTATGTTAAGCTGTTTGAAAGAAGCTATCGGATTGTGATACTTCATATTGCATATGACTTTAATACGCTTCAAGAAGAACTCAACAGTATTGTGAATTGGAAAACGCAATATGTAAGCGAATCACAGATAGTCGCTCTAGCGGATAAATATGCAGAGAAATACAGATACTGGATGCAGACTGCAGTTTGTTATAATGATCATAAAAAGGAAATAGAAGGATATATTATTGAAAGATATCTAGAAATATTCGATGGATTCAGAGTCATAAGAGACATTAGAGATATGGCTCACTATTTGGTGGCACCTACTAGTAGTATTCGCAGAGATATTTCTAAATTCGTTTGTTGGACTAAGAATTGTACACCAGGTAGTCTGTTTGGAATTGACGTTTACGATTCTCTTGTTGAAAAGTGTTTTAATTTTTCAAGGATCGAAATGTATGAGATTTATCGTCAAGACGCAAAACAAGTGTGCGAAGAGGTTTTGAAATCAATTAACTACGATTATGGAAGATTAACAGCGGAGCATATTCAGAGTATAGCTAATGCATATAATACTGCGGAAGGAAAAGCCTTTGATCTTTGTGCTAATGTAAAGAGTCTTGAGTTAATGGCAGAATGTGTCGATCTATACTATACAATGTTTATTGAAGTAGGAGTTCATCTTGAGGGAAAAAAGAAGTCTAACCTATTACATGCTAGTCAAAGCACATGCGATACGCTGAATAAATTACGTGACATGTACTATAGCACTGCTGTTAGAACAGCATGGAAAAAAGCAGACTCATACTTTAAAGAGTAACTAGTTGCTCGTATTTTTTGGGGGTGATTTTTTGAAACTCAGAGCAAGTGAATACATCAACAAGGCTGAAGGATTGAAATCATCCGAATTGTCTACTAAACAGAGGTTAGAAAGCATTAGGTCGCAACGAGCAAGCGTACAGAGCAGAATTAGCACTTTAGAATCTAGACTGGATTCTTTATATGCAAGAATGGCTGCAATTAGAAGTATTGATTCAGATAATGAAAGGTCATCTGATAATAGTGCTGCAATTGCATCTATTGTTGAGGAGATAGCTGAAACACAATATGAGATAAGTGAAAATGAGAAAGAGGATGCAGAACTTCGTTCTCAGGAAAGTGAAGCTAATGCGGAACTCCGTCAGATAGAGGTGGAAGAACAGAAAACTCTTAGTGAAATCCAAGATTCTGCCGCAAGGGAGAATCAGAATATTGCTCTTATATCTGCCTTTAGCGGAGACTATTCTAATGTCTCTGCTCAGGCGGCGGGGGCATTTCAACATAAGCTGGCACAGTTTGCAAAAGCAGCACAAATTCTCGGAGGGGCAGTATCAACAGGAAATGGAGGTGCAGGAGGAAGGGCTTCAGGAAGGCTTGCAAGGGGCAACCTTGGTGGAGAAAGTGGTAGTAGTCGCAATTTTTATGAGGCTGCAAATAATCAAAGAAAGACTGGTGCAAGTCTAGGTGCAATGGGAACAAAAGGGGCAAGTAACTCAAGGGAGAATAAGAATAATCCGATATTGTTTGCAGGGGCTGCGCCTACTGACGATCCGCCGACAAAAAAGGCGGGAGGGTTTGGGCGAAAAATATCAGATTTTGATAGATTATTTGCATATATGTCTGCTCATAACTATGGAATAGATGATTATGCGGTTTATTCAAAGGACCCTAAATGGCAAGAACTACATACAAAGGCTTACCCTAACTTACACGTTGCACTAATGGATGGGGATAATAATGTCAGCGGTTGGAACAAATCAACGCCATACTATTCTGGAGTTGATAGAAGTATAAAGAATAATACGAGTATTGCTCCGCATTGTAAAGATGCTATAGCAAGTTATGGAAATTTGGATAAAGCAACATCAGTCGTAAGAGTGTTGACAAATACTGATGATAATACGGCTCGAAGATTAGCAAATTCAGTTATCGAGTTTTCAAAGGCAGGCGAAGGATACTCAGAGATGAGATCGTCTCAAAAGAATCAGAACTATTCATCTGATTACTTCTCACATGTCAAAAACTGTGAGGAATTCATTAGACGGGCTCCTAAATTCGGAAATACATCAGAGCTATTTAGGGGAATTCATGTTTCTAGAGAAGTTGCTAAAGATTTTGTTACAAGAATTAGACGTGGAGGTATGATTAATCAATTAGGATTAGCTTCATGGTCAACAAGCGAAAGTGTCGCCGAGAGGTTTTCGCAGATTGGATGCAATCCAGATGAGGTTAAGGTTATTTTCAAAATACAAGGAACAAAAATGGGAGCCTCTATTAAAGGAATCTCGAAATTCGCACATGAAAACGAAGTTTTAGTATCAGGTGAGCAAGCAATTATACCTACAAGTTACAAAATAAGAAAAGACAGTGAGACAGGAATGGAGTATCTCACAATAAATGCAATCGAGCTATAAAAGAGGTGGAAAAGATATGAATACCGGAGACGGCACTGTAATTGATGGATGGCTTGCTGACTCTAGCCAAGGTTGTGGCGCAGAAGTCTTTGGAACGATTGGAATAGAATGTTCAGAAGATGATTTAGCTATTACAAGATTAGAAAAAAAATATGGCCGATGGATCGCCCCATGGATTATAACATGGATTAAGCAAGCTACGAATTGTTCATATGAGGATATTTTTAATATGGACGATGATACTTTGAACAAATATGCAGAAAATGCAAAAGTTCTTCTCAATCCTAAGAATGGGAATTAAAAAAAGTTTAGTCTGAAAACTCGAAATCTGATTAACTTATCATCAGTTCATTACTCTTAAGTCATTATTAGAATATGGATAAATACGGTTTTACTGCATTTTACGAAGAAAAAGGTTATTATCCTTCGGGATTTGTAGAGGGTATGGCGAAGTGTTTAGTTGATTTTGAAAAGGCAATTGACGAAGATTTAGATTTTTATGCTGATGATCCTTTTGAAATACTGAATAAATACAGATTTTCTGAAAAGGAAGGTGATTCAGATATTGAGTATTCAATCTTTGCATATATTGCTTATTTAGAAAAAAGACAAGCATCTCAGAATTATACGAAAGACCGCAAGGATTAAAAACTCAAAGAATATACAGGAACGATTTTTATAATACATACAAACTAATACTATGTATTCATTCGCATAGTAATGCATAACCCCAGGGGTACTCTTACCTCTGGGGTAATTCAAATGGGGTAAAAACTCCTCCTATTGTTTTGCTTACATTCTCGACCACAAAATAAAGTGCAGCGGGCCTTCATATTTCTCTGATCGGTTCCGGGATCTACGCTTTTCTTAGAAAGTGCAGGACACCGGTCTTTATTTCATGTATCGTTACCATAGCGTTTCTTTATTTGTACGGCATGCTTACAGGTATGCATACCTCATGTATAAGAGCGCTGGTCATGTTCGGGATGAGGGCGGCGGCAAAAGCGGCAGGGAGGACTTACGATACGCTTACAGCAATGGCGATAGCTGCTCTGCTTCTTCTTATTGAACAGCCTTGTTATCTCTTATACAGCGGTTTTCTCTTTTCTTTTACGGCGATCGCAGCCGCAGGTCTGATGATCCCTGAGCTTCCGTCTCCTGCAAAGCCTCTGGCGATCCCTCTCTTCACTCTGCCGGTGCATCTGAGTTTCTATTACACATTCCCGCTGTATTCCGTTTTTTTAAACATGGTCGTGATCTTTATGGCTCCCATACTGATGACAGGAGGATGTATATCATTAATTCTGGGGACTGCCGCAAGGGTATTATCAGGCAAAATAGTTCTGCGCGCCGTTTTTTCCGGTGCCTGCGGGCTTGCGGGAGAGGTTTCGGTCCTTATCCTTTGGATCTTTGACAGGATGTGCGATCTTACTCAAAAGCTGCCATTCAATACTTTGACGCCGGGTAGGCCGCCGAATTGGGTGATCGCAGTTTATTACATTCTGATCGCCGCAGCCATCGCGGTTTCGCGATTGAAATCAGTCCGGGACAGAAAACTTCATGTGCTGCGCTTTTCATTCTGCGCCTCCGCAGTATTTCTGATCTTCACGATCAGGTATACTCCGCCCATGGCTTTGTATATGCTGGATGTAGGTCAGGGGGACGGGCTCGTTATCAGGACCTGCGACGAGAACGGAAGCGGTGTGATCGTGATCGACGGAGGAAGTTCCTCCAGGAAAGGGATCGGAGAAAATGTGGAGATCCCATTTCTTAAGTATCACGGGATCGCAAAGATCGATTACTGTTTGCTGACCCATGATGATCTTGATCACTGCAGCGGACTTCTGGAACTCCTCGATCAGGCAGACTCACCGGGCGGTATCCGGATCGGATGTCTGGGGATGCCTTCCATCGCGGAGGAACGCAAGGGAGAAACATATCTCAAAATTGAGAAGACAGCGAAACTAAAAGGGATACCGGTCACATATCTGCACAGGGGAATGACATATACAAAGGGAAAATTGAATCTGAATTGCCTTCATCCCGCGCTGAACGCAAACTATGAGGACGCGAATGAGTACTCAGCGGTAATGCTGCTGACCT
Source organism: uncultured Lachnospiraceae bacterium (assembly GCA_902794825.1). Lineage (GTDB taxonomy): Bacteria > Bacillota > Clostridia > Lachnospirales > Lachnospiraceae > CAG-791. Next base: position 105,792 of record CADBIU010000001.1, on the reverse strand, counting down.
ATGACAGGTTTTCAGCTGTCCTTACGGGCGATCTTGAGGGACAGGGGGAAAAGGATCTTCTGGATTATCTGGGCGGAAATAAGATATCGGCAGACGTTATGAAAATCGCCCACCACGGCAGCAAAGGAGGAACTACAGAAGAGTTTCTTCAAAAGATCTCTTCGCGCCTTGCCCTGATCTCCTGCGGATACGGGAATCGCTACGGGCATCCCGCGCCTTCTACGATCAGCAGGATCATGAATGCGGGAATGGATATTGCGGATACAAGAAAAGCAGGACAGATATCAGTGACAACAGACGGAAGGGGCGGGTATTCTGTTCATACATTTTATTGACAAAACGCAGGGAATGTCATTCAATGAAAGTTAATACGAAACCAGATTGTATAAGCGGCAGACAGCCGTGAATTGTGTGTGGGGATAACAATGGCCGCCAAACAGGCAAAGAGTGATTTCGCTGCAGAGCAGAGACAATTTAATGAAGCGATCGGGAGCGGAGACCTCAAAAGTGTATATCTTTTGAGCGGAGAACAGGCTTATCTGAGGCTGCAAAACAGAGACAAACTTGTAAAGGCGCTCATAGGAGACGGAGACGCGATGAACCTGTCGCGTTATACCGGAGCGGATGTTACTGCAAGAGAACTGATCGAGATGGCGCAGACACTTCCTTTCTTTGCGGACAGGAGAGTGATCGTTCTTGAAAACACAGGGCTGCTGAATCCAAAATCCGCGTCAAGATCCGTGACCGGCAGTAAAACTGCCGCGTCGATCGCGGAAGAAGCGGACAAGATCGCCGCCTTTATACCTGAAATTCCCGACACCACTTCAATCGTATTTGTTGAGGAAAACGTCGACAAGAGAGGACGGCTTTACAAAGCGATCGCTAAGAGCCGGAAAGAAAAACAGGGAGATATCCTGGAGTGTGTCACGCCCGGGGAGGCAGACCTGCGCGCCTGGGCAGGCGGTGTCTTCAGAAAGAACGGCTTTTCCGTAAGCGGAAGGACCCTTGCGCTTTTTTTGGAATACACAGGGGAGGATATGCAGAATATTGCAGGGGAGGCGGAAAAGCTCTGCTGCTACTGCATGGGAAAGAAGGAGATCACTGAGCAGGATATTAAAGATGTGTGCAGTCCCAGGATCAGGGACAGGATCTTTGACATGATCGAAGCCATTGCGCTGAGGGACAGAAAGAAAGCCCTCGGAATATATATGGAACTGTGCGCGCTCAGAACTGCGCCTCAGGTCATTCTGAGCCTGATGAGAAGGCAGTTTAACCAATTAGTCATGATAAAGGAACTCAGCGGGACAATGCCTGACGGCGAGATCGCGTCTAAAGTGGGCGTCCCTCCCTTTGTTATCAGCAGAAAATATAAACCCGCGCTGAGAATGTATAATACAGAGGAGCTTGTTGAGGCGCTTAACGACTGTATTGCTGCCGACCATGAGAGCAAGAGCGGCAGGATCGACGCAGGGATCGCCGCGGAGATGATCATTGTAAAACACTCCGGAAGGGAATGACACGCCAATATATAGAAAATGAAAATATTTTATGAGGAACTGTTAAACTGGTATTATCAAAACCGGAGAGAACTGCCCTGGAGAGAGGATCCCGCTCCCTATCATGTGTGGCTTTCAGAGATCATGCTGCAGCAGACCAGGGTTGAAGCGGCGAAGGGCTATTACATTCGATTTCTAAACAGCCTTCCCGATATAGCATCCCTGGCTGATTCATCGGAGGAGACATGTCTTAAGCTCTGGGAGGGACTGGGCTATTACAGCCGGGTCAGGAATCTGAAAAGGGCGGCGGAAGAAGTAATGAAGAGCTTCGGAGGGAATCTCCCGCGGACATCCGCGGAACTGCGGCAGCTCCCGGGAATAGGGCCTTACACATCAGCCGCAATTGCCTCTATAGCATTCGGAGAGAAAATACCCGCAGTAGACGGCAACCTTTTGAGGATATTTTCAAGGCTTGCAATGTATGAGGAGAACATCCGGACGCCTGCCGCGCTGAAGAAAGCCGTGGAATACTATACGGATCTGATGCCGGAAGAGTCCAAAAACACTCAGGAGGAAAATCCCTGCGGCAGCTTTAACCAGGCGCTCATGGACCTGGGGAACGCTGTCTGCCTCCCCGGCACAGCACCGGACTGCGGAAACTGCCCGATCTCTGAGTTTTGCAGGATACACATGGAGAGACCGGGCTCGGAGTCGGATCTTCCCGTGATTCCCGCCGGTAAGGACAAAAAAGAGGAACACCTGACGGTGTTCCTGATCAGATCAGAAGATAAAACCGCCGTGAGAAAGAGGCCGTCCCGGGGGCTTTTGGCAGGACTTTACGAATTTCCGAATACAGAAGGGAAGCTGGAACCGGAAGAAGCGGTAAAATGGCTCAGGGAACACTCAGTGGAACCGCTCAGGATCAGAAGGATCAGTGATGCGGAGCACATATTTACTCACAAAAAGTGGATCATGCGCGGCTATGAAGTGATAACGGATCCCTTTTGCGAAGGCGATATTCCATTTATCATGGCTGCTAAAGAAGAGATCGATGACAGGTACTGCATTCCCTCAGCCTTCGGCGCCTATTTGAAATGGCTGCTTCAGGAGAAGAGAGATGCACTTTCCTGAATTCAGGTCCTGAATTCAGCAAATGCTGATCGATTGGCTTATTTGAAGAGGTATGGTATAATATTAAGCCGATGACTGCATATGGAAGGAATTTAATATGAAATTATTGACAATAGCTGTACCTTGCTATAATTCACAGGATTATATGGAAAATTGTATCAGTTCCCTGGTTGTCGGAGGAGATGAGGTTGAAGTCCTTATTGTGGACGACGGATCCTCGGACAATACTGCCGTGATCGCCGATCGGCTTGAGGCTGAGTATCCGGGGATCGTCAGGGCGATCCATCAGCCCAACAAGGGGCACGGCGGAGCCGTGAACATGGGGATAGAGAACGCCTCCGGTCTTTACTTCAAGGTGGTGGACAGCGACGATAAAGTCAAAGCCAGCGCATTTAAGTCTATACTGGATAAACTGCGGGAAAATCAGGATGCTGAAGAGAAGATCGATCTTCTGATCAGCAATTTCGTTTACGATAAAGAAGAACAGGCACGCAAGAAAGTCATGGAATACCGAAAGGTTCTGCCTGTGGGCAGAATGTTCAGCTGGGATGAAGCCAAGCGATTCAGGAAAGGCCAGTATATCCTGATGCATTCCGTGATCTACAGAACCGAACTGCTCAGGCAGTGCGGTCTAAGGCTCCCGGAGCACTGCTTCTACGTGGATAACATTTATGTGTTCAATCCCATGCCGAGCGTGAAGAATATCTATTATCTGGACGTTAATTTCTACTATTATTTTATCGGAAGAGACGACCAGTCCGTAAACGAAGAGGTAATGATCGGACGTCTTGACCAGCAGGCCAGGGTCAACAGGATCATGTTTGACTATTTCTCGGATGGAGTATCGGAAGGTCTGATCGAAAAGAAGAGCCAGCTGTATAAATACATGTACAACTATCTTGAGATCATAACTACCATCACTTCGGTTCTCGCGATCATATCCGATGACTCGGAAAAGATCGCAATTAAGGACGAACTGTGGGATTATCTCTCCGAGAAGGATCATGATCTGTATCTGAAGCTGCGCAGAGGTGTCTTCGGCACAGTCGTGCATCTGCCCGGCAGAGTCGGCAAAAAGGTGGTCTCAGCCGGATACGGAATCGCGCGGAATATTTTCGGATTTAACTGAGCGGAAGTTTGGTTGCTTCATTGCACTTTTAATGAGGCAGGGAGAGAGTTATGCATAAGAAAGAGTTGAGAGGCTGGATCAAGCACATCGATTTTATAGTGCTCGATGTGGTGATCCTGCAGGTCTGCTTTGTACTTAGTTACTGGATATGGGTCGGATTTGAAAATCCGTACGACACATATCTGTACAGATATCAGGCGATCCTGCTTTTGCTTTGCCAGCTGTTCACAGTGCTGTTCACAGACAGCTATAAGAATATACTGAGAAGAAACCGGGTTGAGGAATTCATAGCCACCTTCCGGTTTGAAGTCATCTTCATGCTGCTGGAGATCCTGTTCCTGTTTATGGTGCACCAGATCTACATGGTATCGAGAATGTTTACCGGTATCATGGCAGTCATGTACCTGTTTGCCTCATATTTTATGAGGCTGATGAACAAAAAGAGGATTTTCAATTCAGCCAAGATCAAAGTGGGAAAAAAGTCTCTCATGGTAATGACCTCTGCTTCACTGGCTGGAGAAGTGATCAAGAATCTTCTGGACAACAGTGTTCACGACTACAAGATCACCGGTCTGTACGTGATGGACAAAAAATGCGGGACGGAGACTTTCCGCGACATTCCTGTATTCGGAATGGAGACGGATATTATAAACGAGATCAGGAAGAACTGGGTAGACGAGGTGCTCGTCTATCAGCCGGAAAACATGCCGTATCCAATGGATATGATCGATGCGATCATGGAAATGGGAATCACAGTGCATTACTGTCTGGAAGCATTGAACGCTCACAGCGACGGCATGCAGGAAGTTTCTAAGATCGGCACTTACAGGGTGCTGACCAACAGCCTCAGAATCGTATCGACAAGGCAGATCATCTGTAAGAGGGTAATGGATATTCTGGGCGGTATTATCGGATGCATTCTTACCGGCATCATCTTCATCTTTATCGCTCCGATCATCTACATTCAGTCCCCCGGACCGATCTTTTTCAAGCAGAAGCGCGTCGGCCAGAACGGCAAGCAGTTCTACATGTACAAATTCAGAAGCATGTATATGGACGCTGAAGAGCGCAAAAAGGCGCTCATGGAGCAGAATAAGATCAGCGACGGCATGATGTTCAAGATGGATGACGACCCCAGGATCATAGGATCAGAGAAAAAGGATAAGAACGGAAGACCCGCAGGGATCGGCAACTTTATAAGAAGAACTTCCCTGGACGAGTTTCCGCAGTTTTGGAATGTGCTCAAGGGAGAAATGTCTCTTGTGGGTACAAGGCCTCCGACGCTCGACGAATGGGAAAGATATGATCTTCACCACAGAGTGAGAATGAGCATAAAGCCCGGGATCACCGGTCTGTGGCAGATCAGCGGACGAAGCGATATCACTGATTTTGAGGAAGTCGTCAGACTTGACCGCGAGTATATTCAAAACTGGAGCGTCTGGCTCGATCTCAAGATCCTCCTCAAAACGGTTGGCGTCGTCCTGAGGCATGAAGGTGCGGAATAATTAAAAGTTAAAGGCAGGATAGATGATAAAGAAACTGTTTCATTTTATTTTTGTTTTATTATTGCTGGCGCTCGTTATAGGCATTCCCGGGACATGGATGCTTCATCGCTCCTACAGCGATCCGGAAGTACACTATTTTTACACAAAAGAAGGAGAGGGAGATCAGTCTCTTCGTTTTGTTGTGATCTCAGATCTTTACGGCTATGTCTTTGAGGGCGGCAACGGGGTGATCGCCGATCGGGCCGGAAATACATTTCCTGACGCTATCCTGATAGGAGGCAACATGATCGCAGCCGATACGGAAGATCTTACGCCTCTCACGGACCTGATCAAGAGACTTATCCAGATCGCTCCCGTATACTATTCCTATGGGGAACAGGAACTGAAGTATGCCGCAGACCATGCTGAACAGGAGGAAGCTGCGGATCCTCTGAAGGATGCTTTGGAGAAAGCTGGCGCTGTTGTCCTGAATGAGAGTTACGCGGATACGAGTCTTTACGGGATCGGAGTGCGGATCGGCGGCATGTACAACAATGCCTATGAGCTGACCAACCTCAGGTATGAGGTCAAGAAAAGGTATCAGAGTACCTGGAATTTTCTCAATAACTTTAAGGATACAGGAAATCTGAAGATCATGCTTTCAATAAGACCCGAGAGCTTTTTATATTCCGACGCATGTAAAACCTGGAATCCGGATCTGGTGGTGAGTGGAAACGACCTGGGAGGCCTTGTTGTGCTTCCGCATTACGGCGGCGTATTCGGCGGTTCCCAGGGATATTTCCCCGAGTACCTGCACGGCATGTTTGAAAAGGACGATGTGAAACTGTTTATCACAAGCGGACTGAGCGCACCGAAAGGTCTTATTCCGAGATTAAACAACCCGCCGGAAATAGCGGTGGTTGACGTTGACGGTCTTTCAAGAGAACAGATGTGAAAATAAAGCGCGGCCAAGGGAGTTAGACCTTGACCGCGCTTTTTTATGGAGAACGAATGCAGATGCATCCTGTTCGGCAGAGTTATTAAATTAACCGGCAAATATAAAATAGCACTTTATTCTTAACAAAAGTTTAAATATCGAAAAACTGACAGTATTAAGGTAACAATATTATATTTTCGTTCATTTTGAATTCGTGTATAATGTTTGATAATTGACTTATGACTATTTTTTTAAGGAGCGGTTTATGCAGAGTGATTACGAAAAAGCAAGGAAGGACGGCGAGCGCGCGTACCGCAGAGCTGTCATGTCGGGACAGTACCCCTATCTTCCTGCGCTGGATTCTATGGGACAGGACATTGACAGGCTTGCTGTGAGAGATCTGGGCGTTGAGGAGGTGCCTATCAGCATGATCGCGGGCACAAGGACTGTCGGAAGGCAGAACGCGTTTGCCTGCAACTTTATGCCGATTACAGAACCCGGAAGTGAATTCGCGTGGAAATGGTCTTCTCTCTATGACTCCGCACTCAAAGACGGAATCCGTGAACCGATCAAGGTTTACGAATACATGAACAAATTCTATGTAGAGGAAGGTAATAAGCGGGTATCCGTATCCAAGTTTATAGGCTATTTTTCGATCCCGGGAAACGTGATAAGGATCCTGCCGCCAAAGACGGACGATCCGGGTTCGAGGATCTACTATGAATATATAGATTTTTACAATGTGACGGGAATGTTTTCCATCACATTCTCCAAAGAAGGTTCCTACGCGGAACTTGCGGATCATTTGGGACAGGACCTTAGTAAACCATGGCCAGAGGAACTGATCGAAGAACTCAGATCAGCCTTCAATGTTTTCACTAAATGCTATGTCCACGTGAGCGCAAAGAATTCCCTTACCATTGGAGACGCTTTTTTACTCTATCTTAAGGTCTTTGAACTGGACAGTCTGCTCTACGATTCGGAGAATCTGATCAGACACAAGATTCAGAAACTCCGCAATGAATACAGCGCTTTATCCGGAGAGGACAAAATAGAGCTGGTCCGCGGCCCCTGGGAAGTCGGAAGGGGAAGCGGCGTCAGGAAGCTGATCAATCTAAGCAGCGCCTACAGCGGAAAACCGATCCGGGCGGCATTTCTGTTTGAACACAAAAAAGAGGAATCCAGCTGGGCCTACAGCCATGAACTGGGCGCCAATGAGCTTGTAGAAAAGTTTGACGGTGCTGTCGAAGCGATCAGATTTGAGGACTGCAGTTCCGAGTATAATCTTAAGCAGGCGTTTGAAGCTTGCAGCAAGGATAAGGAGGATATTGTATTTGCCACAACTCCGGCAATGATGGAGGCCTGCCTTAAGGCAGCAATCGAATACCCTGAGATGAGGATCATGAACTGTTCTGTCAATCTCTCACGGAGTTCGGTACCGACCTATTACACCAGAATGTATGAAGCCAAATTCCTGATGGGGTGTCTGGCCGCCTCTCTGGCTGAGAACCACATGATCGGATACCGGGCTGATTATCCTATTTACGGCGGGATAGCGAATATCAACGCGTTTGCTCTTGGCGCCGCAGCCTTCGATCCCGGCGCCAGGATAAAACTTGTTTGGGCATCAAAAAAAGGAAGTGACTGGGAAAAAGAACTGATCGACAGCGGATGCAGGATCATTTCAGGGATCGATTTCATAAAACCCAAGGATCCCACCAGGAAATACGGCCTGTACCGGATCCACGATGCCGGGACATGCAGAGCTGACGGAACAGTCAGAGATGAGCAGGAAGTGGAAAACCTCGCGGCTCCCGTCTATCAGTGGGGCCCCTATTACGAGCAGATCATCCAAAAACTCATTGACGGTTCGCTGGATGCAAGAAAAAACGGAGCCGCAGGCAAGGCAGTTAACTTTTGGTGGGGGATTTCCGCGGGTGTTGTGGACATCATCCTGTCCAAAAATCTTCCTTATGCATCCCGTAATATCATTATGTCACTTAAACGCATCATAGCGACAGACGCGGCAAGTCCTTTCGAGGGAGAGATCCGCACGCAGACCGGCGTTCTAAAGGGGCCTGACTCACCGGCTCTCAATGACAAAGAGATCATCAAGATGGACTGGCTGTGTGATAATATAATCGGAGAGATACCTGAGACATGGGAACTTGATGAATCGATCAAAAAGACTGTGAAAGTATCCGGCGTAAAGGAGAAAAAACTGTGAAGGTTCTGGTTGTCGCCGACGAGGAGAGCAAGTCTCTATGGGACTTCTACACTCCGGGAAAACTAAAGGGAATCGACTTGATCATTTCCTGCGGAGATCTGAGCCCGGATTATCTGGAGTTTTTAGTGACAATGGGAAATTGTCCGCTGCTCTATGTCTGTGGAAATCACGACGCGGTCTATGACAGAAAACCGCCGGAAGGTTGTGTATGTATTGAAGAAATGATATATAATCACTGTGGGCTCAGAGTCGCGGGGCTCGGAGGTTCCATGCGATACAAGTTCGGCAGCAATATGTATAGCGAGAAGGAAATGGATTCCCGGGTCAACCGTCTTATGCGCAAGACAAAAACGACCGGCGGAATCGACATCCTTGTGACCCACGCGCCCGTCAGAGGATACGGCGACCTTGACAATCTGCCTCACAGGGGCTTTGAATGTTTTGACAGATTTCTTACGGAAGTGAAGCCTCTTTATATGCTGCACGGGCATGTGCACAAGGCTTATTCGCGCAGTTTTGAAAAGCGAAGAGAACATCCTTCGGGTACGGTGATAATCAACGCCTATGAGTCATGCACTCTGGATATACCGGAGAGCGCGTACCCGCAGTTCGGAAACACAGGCGCGTTCCTGTATGATTTCTACTGCAGAAACGTAAAGAAAATCAAGGGCTTTGACCGGAATCCGATCTGAATCGGATGAAATAAAAAGGGCGGAAAGAACGTCCGCCCACATGGGAGGAGAAAAAAGTGATCAGAAAAAGATTTGTAAACGCAGGAAGAAAAACTGCCGCAGTGATCCTTGTACTTGCTCTGACAGCAGGTCTTTGCGGGTGCGGGGGATCGAAAGACGCGACTGTGAAAGAATCAGCTGAGGAGAGCGCGGCGGCTCAGAGCACAGTGATGGAACCGATCAATCCCGAGGAGGTGAAGTCGGAAGACGTCATGAAAGAGGAAGAGAAGCCTGCCGAAGCAGCAACGCAGAAGGAGCAGCCGAAGGAAGTGATAGAAAAGCCCGAACCCACCGAGGTGGATCCGGAAGCAGAAAGAGCGGAAGCTGAGAGAAGAAAAGAAGAAAATGAGAAGAGAAAACAGGATAATACCGCTGCCGTCAACCTTGACGAGGTTCTCGACGGCGTTATGACCTTTGACGGAATGCAGCTGGAATTCCCTGTCGATCTGAACTCGCTCAAACTCGGCAAGTGGACGATCACCTATGAGATCGAAGGAAATCCCGGGGATAAAACCCTGGTGGCTGATCAGGTCGTTACAGCGAAGATGACAAATCCTGACTATACGGACGACGATGTCATTGTTAAGGCTGAGTTCGGAAACTATACCGGTTCAGAGATGAAACTGACAGATCTTCCTATGACAGGAATCTATATTACTAAGGGAAAAGGAAAGGACGGGGCGGAGCCCAAGCTTCCCGAGACAGAACTTCCCTGCGGCTTCACTTGGGGAACCTCCGAGAGCGAGATCATCGAACAGCTCGGAGAGGCAAGTTTCTCCGGAAGTTTCGATTACGATTTTGATTTTATGTACGAAAACGGCAAATATCTTCTGGAACTTGGCGGTATGAGCGACACAGGACTTGAATATATCGTGTACTCTGTGGAATAATGGGCATAGAGATATCTGACAGGAAAGTATTGTCCGACCTGGAAGAGCAGCAAACAGTTTCTATGAAGACAGATATATGCGGATAAAAGCGGGACCTTCCGTTCGCGGAGGGTATCCCTGCGCGTGTTTTCATGTATACGAGGCTCTTTCACCGGAAGGTGGAAGGGCTTTTTTTATGAACGGGAATATTTTGACAGGAGAGCGCAATGATCAGGATCGCGATTTACGGCAAGGGCGGCATAGGAAAATCCACAATGACATCCAATCTGGCGGCGGCTTTTGCCTATCTGGGCAAAAGAGTGATACAGATAGGCTGTGATCCCAAGGCGGATTCCACCATTAATCTGCTGGGCGGACAGCCATTGCAGCCGGTTATGGATTATCTGCGCGAGAAGGACGAGGAGCCGGAATCCATCGACCAGATCGCAAAAGAGGGATACGGAGGAGTACTGTGTATCGAGACAGGCGGACCTACGCCGGGACTTGGGTGTGCCGGAAGAGGAATTATCGCGACCTTCAGCCTTTTGGAGGATCTGAGACTGTTCGAGACTTATAAGCCCGACGTAGTCCTCTATGATGTTCTCGGTGATGTAGTGTGCGGAGGTTTTGCGGCGCCGATCAGGGAGGGCTATGCCCAGAAGGTGCTGATCGTAACTTCAGGTGAAAAGATGGCTCTCTATGCCGCGAACAATATTTGTACGGCGGTGCGCAATTTCGAGGACAGGAGTTACGCCAGAGTCGAGGGCATCATACTCAACAGCAGAAATGTCGAGGGCGAGAGCAGGAAGGTGGAGGAGTTCGCGGACATAAAAGGTCTGCCCATTATTGCCCGCATTCCCAGGAGCGACGATATAATCCGGTTTGAGGATCAGGGAAAGACAGTGATCGAGGGAGATCCTGATCTCTTAGTGAGCCGGTGCTTTTTAGACCTGGCGAAGAAACTCATTGAACAGGAAAACGCCGGAAACTGATGGAGGAGAGAATGAGCGGAGCGATTAGTCATACTGTCAGGGAACTATGGGAGATGGGAAGGGATAATATCCCACAGGACATGGTGTCTAACTCCCAGCTGATCTACAGTTCCCCGGCCACTCTGGCCTTTAATTCGCCCGGAGCAGAGGGATTCGGCGTCAAGAGGGCGGGGCTGTCAGTTCCCGGGTCGGTCATGCTGATCGTGTCCCCGGGCTGCTGCGGGAGAAACACCTCCTCTATCAGCACCATGAAGGGCTACGAAAACAGATTTTTCTATCTGACTATGGACGAGACGGATCTGATCACCGGAAGACATCTGCGCAGAATCCCTAAGGCAGTCTGCGAACTGGCGGCAGGACTTGGGAAGAAACCTTCCGTGATCATGATCTGCATAACCTGCGTGGACGCTCTCCTTGGAACAGATATGGAGCGTGTATGCAGAAAAGCGGAGAAGATGGTAAATGAAACTGTACAGGCATCTTCTGACGAGGCGGGATCTTATATCCGGGTCAGGCCGTGTTACATGTACGCGCTGACCAGGGAAGGTAGAAAGCCGCCCATGGTCCATGTAAGACAGTCCATCTATTCCCTTTTGCAGCCAATCCCCAAGAAATCCGACAGTGTCAATATTCTCGGATATTTCGCCCCTCTGCAGAAAGATTGTGAACTCAGGGAACTTCTTGGACAGATAGGGGTAAAGCAGATAAGGGAAGTTTCCTCCTGCGCGGATTTCGCAGAATTCGAGAAGATGGCGGAGGCCAACTTCAACCTGATCCTCAATCCCGAGGCCAGACCCGCAGCGGGCGACCTCCAGGAGAGACTTGGAATCCCCTCCATCGAGCTTACAAGGCTTTATCAGGTCGACAGAATTGCGGCGCAGTATGACGCTTTCGCGGCGGCCCTTGGAGTCCGGTTCGACTACGGGATTTACAGAGAGAAAGCCAGAGCGGCTATGAAGAGTTTCAGGGAAATTTATCCGGAAGCGGTCTTCAGCGTCGGAGAAGCGGTAAACGCTGATCCTTTCGAACTTGCGCTCGCGCTTGTGCGGTATGGTTTCAGAGTAAAAGAGATCTTCGGAACAATTACCACGGATTCTTACCGCTATATCAGGCATTTGTCCAATCTAAGTCCGGAAACAAGAGTATACTCGAATCTGTCGCCTTCCATGCTGCTCTACAAAGAGGATTCAGACGAATCTGAAACTGACAAGGGAGCGCTGCACATAGCTCTCGGCCGGGACGCGGGCTGGTATCATCCGGATTACCCATGCCTTCTGTGGGGAGAGGACATTCAGCCGTTTGGTTTTATGGGCGTATGCAGCTTTTTCGAAGCGCTGATGGAGACCGCGAAGGGAAGAGGAAAAGATCTTTACGGTTCTGCAGTCAGACTGGTCGGCGAATATGGCGTTGACATGGGGATCGAAGAGATCAGCCGTGAGAGTTCCGTGAATAGAACAGGGACCGCAGACATGCGGCCTAAAGGATACAGAGAAGTCCTGACGCCTTTTGCCCCTGATCAGTCCGGTGCGGTTTCCGTATTCTACGAACTCGGCGGAATCACGGTGATCTGTGACGCCGGCGGCTGCACCGGCAATATATGCGGTTTCGATGAGCCCCGATGGTTCCGGGAGAGAAGCGCCGTCTTCAGCGCAGGACTCAGGGACATGGACGCGATCCTTGGAAGAGATGAGAGACTTGTAAAGAAACTGGCGGACGCCGCCTCTTTACTGTCAGAGGACGGAAATGGGAAGGCGCCTTCTTTTGCCGCCATTGTCGGGACTCCTGTCCCTGCTGTCATAGGGACAGACTTCCGGGCGCTTGAGAGGATGTCGGAGAAAAAGACAGGACTGCCCTGCATCGGTATTGCCTGCGACGGGATGGAGTTCTATGACAGAGGAGCCGAGAAGGCGTATCTGGCCCTGTTTGAAAAGTTCGCGAAAAAAACAGGATGCGGTACCCCAGCGGAGAAAAAAGGCCGTCTGGGTATTCTCGGCGCTCAGTATATGGATCTCGGAGGCATCGCTGATTACGACGCGCTCAAGGAATACGCGAAAAATGAGAACGGCAGGCAGGCGGTAATATACGGAAGCCGCGCGGATGGAACAGAAGCTTTTGCTGATCCGGCGTCGGTATGTGAGAACCTTGTTGTCACAGTGTCGGGATATGAAGCGGCAAAGGCGCTTTTATCAAAATACAGAGTGCCTTTCTCCTGCCGCAACCCTCTTGCGGAGCGTCAGATGCGCAAGATCGCTGAGAAGACGCGGGTTACAGGAAGAAAGATCCTGGTGGTGCACGAACAGATCACTGCGAATTCCTGCAGAAAAGCTTTGCGGGAACTCGGAGCAGAAAGTGTTGACGTTGCCACCTGGTTTATGAAAAAGGATGAACTGAGCGAAGCGGGAGATCTGCGCTTAAGTGAGGAGACAGATTTTGTCCGGGCGGTGCGCTCAGGAAATTACGACATGATCATCGCGGACCCGGTGATGCTGCCTCTGTTAAAGGGCTGTTATGACGGGGTATTCGCAGGATTGCCGCATTTCGCGGTTTCAGGGAAACTATGATTGGAAATACAGAGAAGACGCTGAGGATAAAAGTATACGGAATCGTCCAGGGAGTGGGGTTCAGGCCTACTGTAGCAAGACATGCGGCTGCGGCAGGGATCAGAGGATCCGTCTGCAATAAAGGTCCTTATGTGGAGATTTTTGCCCAGGGCGGACAGGAGCAGGTAGACTGTTTTTTGAGTCTTCTCGAAAAGAGACCGCCTGAGAGGGCTGCAGTGCTCAAGATGGACGTCAAAAGCGCGGACAGCACGGAGCTAAGTTTCACGTCTTTCGAGATCATAGAGAGCGCTAAAACGAAGGGAGAGATCTTTATCTCCCCTGACATAGCGATCTGCGATGAATGCCGTAAGGAATTACTCGATCCGAAAGACAGAAGGTATCTCCACCCCTTTATCAACTGCACGTGCTGCGGCCCCAGGCTCACGATCCTGGAAGGGCTCCCCTATGACCGGGTCAGAACGAGCATGAAGATGTTCCCGATGTGCCCGGCTTGTGACAGCGAGTATCACTCCCCAAAGAGCAGAAGATACGATGCCCAGCCTGTTTGCTGCAATAAGTGCGGACCGGAGGTATATCTTGCCGGAGAGGAATCTGTCAGGGGAAGTGAAGCGATCACAAGGACCCGCAGGATCATTGCGGAAGGCGGAATCGCCGCGGTCAAGGGCATAGGCGGATTCCATCTGTGCTGCGACGCTACAAACGAGGAAGCGGTGGCCAAGCTTCGTCTCAGAAAGACCAGGCCGGTTAAACCCTTTGCCGTAATGATGCGTGACGAAGCGGCAGTGGAGAGGGAGTGCGAGATCAGTGAGGCTCAAAGAGAGATCCTGACGGGACACCAGAAACCGATCCTTCTGCTGCAGCGCAGGGAAGGAGGCAGGCTGTGTCCGTCCATTGCGCCCGGAAATCCTACTGTAGGCGTGATGCTTCCATATGCACCGGTGCAGATCCTTCTCTTCGATTATCCCGACGGGATCAGTATGCCGGACTGCCTGGTAATGACAAGCGGCAACGTCTCGGGAGCGCCGATCTGCAGAGATGACAAAGAGGCTCTTTCGGAACTTGGCAGTCTCTGTGACTGTATCCTTTCTCACAACAGGAAGATCCGGATCAGGGCGGACGACTCAGTCATGGATTTCTACGGCGGGGAGCCCTATATGATCCGCAGATCCCGGGGATACGCCCCGCTTCCATACATGCTCTCAGCGTGGGAGGATAGTGAAAAGGAAGCAGGCGGTATAAGAGTGCTTGCTATCGGCGGCGAACTGAAGAATACATTCTGTATAGGAACCGGCAGTCTGTTCTATCCTTCCTCCTATATAGGAGATCTCGCGGACCTTAGAAGCGTGAAAGCCCTGGAGGAGACGACGGGCAGATACGCGAATCTCCTGGAAGTGACCCCGGAGATCATTGCATGTGATCTCCATCCCAGGTACAACTCGGTGACGACTGCGGTCGAGCTGTCAGAGAAGATCGGAAAGGAGCAGGGGAAAGATCCCCTTCCGGTAGTCAGAGTCCAGCATCACTACGCTCATGTCCTGAGCTGCATGGCTGAAAATGACTTCTCGGATCCGGTCATTGGAGTTTCCATGGACGGGACCGGATACGGGACTGACGGTACTATCTGGGGCGGAGAGATCCTGACGGCGGACTATCACGGCTTTGTCAGGGACGCCAGTATTAAACCTTTCATTCAGGTGGGGGGAGACCTGTCCTCCACAGACGGATGGAGGATAGCGGTGTCTATGCTCCACAGTATCAGTAAAGAAGAGGAAGAGGAGTCGCCGCTTAAAGATGCACTTGCCTTGTCATCAAAACTGGCGCTGTGTACTGATAAGGAGGCTTCAGTGCTCATGAAAATGGCGGACAGAAGACTCAACGCGGTGGTCTCCACCAGCGCGGGAAGGCTGTTCGACGCAGTGAGCGCCATATGCGGGATCTGCAGACATTCCACTTTCGAGGGTGAAGCTTCAATGGCGCTGGAATTTGCCGCAGAACGGTATGAGAAAGCAGTGCCCGGATGCAGAAATGTGGAAAGTACAGCGGATCAGACAATAAAAAAAGAAGAAGGACGCCGGATACTTCCTACAGACGAGATTGTAAGAAGAATCACACTCGGAAAGCTAAGAGGTGAGGAACCGGATAGTCTTGCGTGGCTCTTTCACAAAATGCTTGCAGACCAGATCGTTTCGGCCTGTGCAGAAATCCGGGAAGAAAAAGGGATACAGACAACTGCTCTCAGCGGAGGATGCTTCCAGAACCGCCTGCTTCTTGACATGGTCAAAAGAGGACTGGAGGCTGAGGGCTTCGATGTTTTGATCCATCACCTTGTACCTCCCAACGACGGAGGCATAGCGCTGGGTCAGGCGGCAGCTGCGGTACAGGCTGTCCATGACGGGAAAGTAAATGTCATCCGTTAGGATGTTTCATAAAGATAAAGTATATAAGCGGAGGATTCCGCTCAAGGAGAGGAAATTATGTGTGTAGGTCTTTCAGCAAGAGTAATCAGGATCAATGAAAACGGAACGGCGCTGGTGGATGCCAGCGGTGCCAGGAGACAGGTCTCCGCACAGCTTTTAGAAGATCTGGAGCCGGGCGATTATGTCATGGTACACGCCGGCGCGGCGATCTCAAAGATCACAAGCGATGACCAGACGGAGACAAAGGAACTTCTGGAGGAACTGTTATGACCATGGACAGAAATGAAGGGTCAAAAAAGAGATCGGCCCTCGATATCATCAGAAACTACAGCGGTCCCGACGTGCGGATCATGGAAGTATGCGGCACTCACACCCATGAGATATTCCGTCTGGGGATCAGAAAGATCCTTCCGCCGTCAATACGGCTGATCTCTGGACCCGGATGTCCCGTCTGCGTGACGCCGGTGAGCTTTATCGATGAGGCGATCATGCTGGCGCTGGATCACGGATGCACGATCTGCACTTTCGGGGATCTTGTCAGGGTTCCGGGAACCGGTTCCAGTCTGCAAAATGCCCGCGGCGCCGGCGCAAAGGTTCAGGTAGTATACTCGCCGGCAGATGCGGTGGATTACGCGGCGAAACATCCGGAAGAACAAGTTGTTTTCCTTTCCGTCGGTTTTGAGACCACAACGCCTTCCGTATGTCTTGCGGTACAGGCTGCACAGAACGATAAACTGGATAACTTCAGTATTTTGACAGCCAATAAGACAATGCCGGGCGCTTATGAAGCAATGAAAGACAGCACTGACCTGTATCTTTATCCGGGTCATGTCCACGCAATTGTCGGAACAGGGATCTGCGAGGACCTGGCGGCGCGCGGAGTGAGCGGCGTGTGCGCAGGATTTACAGCTTCGGAACTTGTGACCGCTCTGGCAGTCGCTGTCACGAAGTTTGAAAAGGGTGAACCTTTCTTTGTAAACTGCTACCCCAGAGTCGTAAGAGCGCAGGGACAGCCGGCGGCAGTGCGGCTGGTGGACTCTATGATGGAGCCCTGCGACAGCGAGTGGAGAGGGATCGGTGAGATACCGATGTCAGGAATGAAACTTCGGGATGAATACTCGCAGTATGACGCGCGCGTGAAGTTCAGTCTGCCTGAAGTGAAAGGGCGGAGCAATCCCGCCTGCCGGTGCGGAGAAGTCCTTCAGGGAAAATGTCTCCCTTCCGACTGCAAAGTATTCGGCAAAGTGTGTACGCCCGAGCACCCCGTAGGAGCCTGCATGGTATCAGGGGAAGGCGCTTGTTCGGCATTCTATCTGTATGGAGGTTGAAATAAAAGACAATGATCGGTAATAACACAGTTACACTGGCCCACGGTGCGGGCGGTAAACAGACATCGGAACTGATCGACCGCGTATTTAAGAGTCATTTCCAAAACCCTCTCTTTACTGCGGATGACGCGGCAGTCATTCAAATGGAAAAGGGAAGGATCGCCATGTCCACAGACGGGTTTATCGTATCCCCAGCCTTTTTTGCCGGCGGAAATATCGGTAAGCTCTCGATCTGCGGAACGGTAAATGACCTCGCATGTATGGGAGCGGTGCCTAAATATCTTACCTGCGGATTTGTCATCGAGGAAGGTTTCCCCATGGACAAGCTCGAGGAGATCGCGGCGGCAATGGAGAAAACTGCAGCGGAAGCCGGAGTACAGATCGTAGCGGGGGACACCAAAGTTGCAGGAAAAGGACAGGTTGACGGCGTCTTTATCAATACCACCGGAGTCGGGATCATCCCGGACGGAGTAAAGACTTCGGGAGCGCTGGCAAAGCCCGGCGATGCGATCCTTGTGACCGGTGATATCGGAAGACACGGCTGCACCATCCTTCTCGAGAGAGATGACTACGGAATCGAGGCGGACGTAACAAGCGACTGCGCGCCCCTGTCCGGAGCTGTTCAGGCCGCGCTGAAGGCGGTACCTGAGATCCATGTGATCCGCGATGCAACCCGCGGCGGCGTTGGAACTGTGCTCTATGAGATAGCTGCCCAGAGCGGCGTCGGCGTGAACCTCGATGCGGGCAAGATCCCGGTGGATCCGGCCGTTAAGGGAGTCTGCGGACTTCTTGGCCTTGAACCTCTGTATCTGGCATGCGAGGGAAGACTTGTTATGGTGTGCCCCGAAGAGAAAGCAGATCTTCTTGTTGATACCCTCCGAAGCTGCAAATACACAGAAGGGACGACAGTTATCGGCAGGATCACAAATACTATGCCCGGAAGAGTGACCATGACGACGGAGATCGGCGCGCAGACTCTTCTTCCGCAGCCCGGCAACGAGCTGCTTCCGAGGATCTGCTGATAAAACACTAAGGAGACGGCTATGAGCATAGAGACGAGAGTGGCGGTGATCTCCATCATTGTCGGAAATGAGGACGCCGCGCAGAAGATCAATGAGATCCTTCATGAATACCGCGAATATGTTATCGGGAGAATGGGTATTCCTTACAGAAGTAAGGGAATCAGCATCATAAGCGTAGCTGTGGACGCTCCCCAGGAGAAGATCAGCGCGCTTTCCGGCAGGATCGGGAGGCTCCCGGGGATAAGTGCCAAGACAGCTTATTCCAACGTGATCTCAGAGGTGGAGATAAGATGATAAGGATAGCATTTTACGGAAAAGGCGGCATAGGGAAATCGACTACCGTCTCAAATCTGTCTCAGTACTGGGCGAGTCTTGGGATGACCGTCCTGCAGATCGGCTGCGATCCCAAAGCGGATTCCACCCTGAGCCTGCGGGATGGTAAAAAGATCCCCACGGTCATGGACATGGTCAGAAAACGCGTTCCTTTTGACCTCGAAGACGTTATCTATGTGAAGCATACCGGCCGCGGCAGGATCATCTGTGCGGAGGCAGGAGGCCCCATGCCCGGAAGAGGATGCGCCGGAAGAGGCATCATCACGGCGCTGGAAACTCTCAGGGATAAAGATATTTTGTCAAAATACAGCCCCGATGTGATCCTATACGACGTTCTGGGGGATGTAGTATGCGGAGGATTCGCCATGCCCATGAGAGAGGGCTACGCTGACAGAGTGTACATTCTGACCTCCGGCGAGAATATGGCTATATACGCCGCGGCAAACATCGGCCTTGCGGTGGAAAACTTCAAAGAAAGAGGCTACGCGCAGCTTGGCGGCCTGATCCTGAACCGCAGGAATGTTAAGCGCGAAGAGGAAAAGGTCCTGGAACTCTCGCAGGATCTTCACACACAGATCGTCGGAAGTCTCGACAGATCAGAACTTGTTCAGGAAGCGGAGGAACTGGGTGAGACTGTCATAAGCGCCTTTCCCGAATCCGCCATCGCTGATTCATACAGAGCGCTTGCTGACAGGATCGCTTCAGACTGCGGGGTAGATTATCCTGTCACCAAAGATACTCCCGCTCAGACAAACAAAACAGAAATAACCGAAACTTCAAGCGAAGGACCTTCCCGGATCCCTGTATCGAAGGCTTCCTTTCCCGCGCCCTTTGCGCAGGAACTGGAGTTTAATCCGCCGGTTCATGAGACCTGGAATATCGTTCATATCGGAATGCTGATGCCACAGGCGCACCAGATCTATATCTGCTCGGACAACTGCATGCGGGGCGTCGTAATGACTGCCGCCGAGATGAACGCCATCGAGCGGTTCTCCTGTGTAGTTCTTGAAGAGAAAGACATGCACAGTGGAAATCTCGAAGAGATCACCCTGGAGGGAGTCTCGGACGTGCTTCTGAAGATCCGCAGAAAACGGGGAGAAGAAGGACTTCCCAAAGCAGTCCTGGTATTTCCCGTATGCCTCCATCACTTTATGGGATGCGACCTGGGATATGTATATAAGGAACTGGAAAAGAGATTCCCGCAGATCGTGTTCATTAAAGGATGGATGGATCCGATCATGCAGAAGACCGGGCCCAGCCCTGACATGAAACTAAGAAAAGCAATGATGGACATCCTGATGCCCTATGAGGAAAAAAACGGCCTCTCAGCGCTTATCGGAGACATCTATGCGCTGGATCCGGAGAGCGATCTCATGCGGCTGATCCGCGCCGCGGACGAAGTTCGGGGGACTGTCTCAACCCCTCTTCAAATTCAGGATTGCGAAACGCTTAAAGAGTATCAGGCCCTCTCAGGCAGAGAAGTATTAATAACCAGAAGCCCGATGTCTGCGGTATCTGTAAGGCAGACGGCCCGAAGGCTGGACTGCAAGGGGCTGTATCTGCCGGCGGTCATGGATTATGCGGGAATCAGGAAAGAACTTGAGACGGCCGCAGAGGCACTGGGCATTACATCTGAACAGGCAGGCATCAGCTTCGAACAGGAAGAAAAGCTATGTGAAGACGCTCTGCAGCATCTGCGCGATGTGGTCGGAGATACACCGATCGCGATCGACTATATTGCCGTACAGAGACCCCTTGGGTTTGCAAGACTCCTTCTGGAGCGCGGGTTTGCGGTCAGGGAAGTATACCTGGACGCGGTGAGCCCCGAAGAAGAGAACGATTTTCTCTGGCTTAAAGAAAACCGCGGCGAAGTACTCCTTTGCAGTACGATCCATGTCAAGGGGCGCCTGCTTCACGCGGGAGCCATAGATTCGGAACACAGCGGCTTTTTGGCCGTCGGTCCTAAAGCGGCCTGGTTCTGCGGCACTGAGCATTTTGTTAATCTCGTTGATTACGGCGGAATGTGGGGTTACAGCGGGATCAGAAAGATGGCTTCTCTTATGGAAGACGCGTTTGAAAACGCAAAGGACACCAAAGACCTGGTTCCCAGAAAGGGACTCGGCTGTGAGAGCATTTTGTTCTAATGCCGGTAATATAACGATATTTTGACCTTCAGGAGGACACTATGCGACAGGCATACAGAATACTGCCGGTCTACTCCGGGGATGTGTCGGGGGTGTGCTCGGCGCTCTACGAACTGGGCGGAATGGTTGTTATGCACGATCCGTCCGGATGCAATTCCACATACAACACACATGACGAGACGCGCTGGTACGACCGCGACAGCCTGATCTTTTTATCGGGACTGTGCGAGCCGGACGCGGTTATGGGAAACGACAGCAAACTCATCGAAGATGTGGTCAGAGCGGCGGGGGAGTTCTCTCCCGGATTCATCGCGCTCTGCAATTCCCCGATCCCCTATCTTACGGGGACTGATTTCGCCGGGATCTGCAGGATCATCGAGCAAAGGACGGAAATACCGGCGTTCTATATTCCCACCAACGGAATGCATGACTATATAAGCGGAGCCGGGCTTGCCTTTGAGAAGTTGGCAGAAGAACTGTTCGGGGAGTCAGGAAGCCATGATACCGTAACCGGGAAATATTCAGCAAAAAACAGAAGCCTCAATATCCTCGGAATGACGCCTCTCGACTATGCCGCAGAGGGCTGCGTTTCTTCCCTTCGCGAGATACTCGAAAAAGGCGGGTGGGAGATCACATCTGTGTGGGCCATGGGGGACTCTCTTGAAAAACTGAAAAAAGCCGGCGAATCATCGGTCAATCTTGTGATATCCGCTTCAGGCCTTCGCACGGCAAAATTCCTGAGAAAAAAGTTCGGCACGCCATGGGTGGCGGGCGCACCGCTGGGAAGCATGCGCGGACGGGTGTTAAGGGCCCTTGAGAAAGCAGCCGGGAGCGGAGCCTGCGCTGCAGCTTATGAGACCTGCGAACGGGCTCTTCAAGGAAAGCCTCAGGTCATCGTGATCGGCGAGCCGGTAATGTCCTGCAGTATCGCGCAGGATTATGAAGACAGGGGTTTCAGCACACTCGTGATCGCCGCGACAGAGGAAAGCGGGAAACTGATAAGGCCCGCAGACAGGATCAGCCGGGGAGAAGAGGAAGTTGAAGAAGCGCTGAATCAGCTCTGCGCGGAGGATACCCTTGTGATCGCTGATCCGCTCTACCGCTATGTGATCCCGGAAGGGACAGCGATGGAGCCTGTACCACATCTGGCTTTCTCAGGACGCATTTACAGAAGCAGCTTTAAAGATCCTTTTGTAAGTTCATGCAGCGGGAAAGGAGACATCGATGAGCCTTAACAGTACGCCTTCAGGCGAGAGAGTTCATATAGGCTTTTTCGGCAGGAGAAATGCCGGTAAGTCCAGTATTGTGAACGCCGTGACCAATCAGGAGATCTCCGTGGTCTCCGACGTCAGGGGCACGACGACTGACCCGGTCATCAAATCTATGGAACTTCTGCCCCTCGGGCCCGTGGTGATCATAGATACGCCCGGATTTGACGATGAAGGGGCGCTCGGTGAGAAAAGAGTGCAGCGGGCCAGACGGGTAATGAACCGCGCTGATCTCGCGGTGCTCGTGATCGATGCTCAGACCGGCGCGGCAGAAGCGGACAGGGAGCTTATATCTCTCTTTGAGGAGAAAGAAATTCCCTATATCGTTGTCTGCAATAAATCCGACCTTTTAGACAATAAAGATACTGTCGAAACTAAGAAACTCATTCCGGGAATCGAAAATACACAGATCCTGTATGTCAGCGCCCTGACCGGCGAAGGCATCAATGAGCTCAAGGAGAGGATTGCCGCCCTTGGCAGAGAGAGCGTCGTGGAAAGACCGCTGATCGGGGACCTGATCGAGCCCTCCGAGGTGGTCATCCTTGTGATCCCTATCGATAAAGCAGCTCCGAAAGGGAGACTGATCCTGCCTCAGCAGATGATGATCCGGGGTATCCTTGATGCGGACGGTATTCCCGTCTGTGTCAAGCAGGACCGGCTTTCTGAACTTCTGAATAAGCTGGAGCGCGGCGGCGCTCAGACAAAGCCCGGACTTGTCATCACCGACAGCCAGGTTTTCGGGGAGGTCGCCAAAACAGTGCCGGCCGACATTCCCCTTACATCCTTTTCAATCCTCATGGCACGATATAAAGGATTTCTTGATTCTGCCCTGGCGGGAGTGAGGAAGATAGATGATCTGAGGGACGGGGATGTGATCCTGATCTCCGAGGGATGTACGCATCACAGACAGTGCGGCGACATAGGGACGGAGAAAATCCCCGCCTGGATCAGGAAGAAGACCGGGGCAGATATCCGCTTTGAGACATCTTCAGGCACCGGTTTTCCCGAGGACCTGAGCAAATACGCGCTGATCATACACTGCGGCGCATGTATGCTTAATGACAGGGAAGTGCGCTGGCGCATGAAATGCGCCGCGGACCAGGGTATTCCCTTCACCAATTACGGCACCGCGATCGCCTATATGAGAGGTATCCTTGACAGAAGTACGGAAATAGTGCGCGATGAATAATCTTTCGAGAATGGAGGAGCTTGTCGGGCTCCTGGAAAAAGAACAGACACTCACGGACAGTGAATTCAGTGAGTTTTTCGATATTTTGGCAGATTCATGCGGTGAAGACGCGGACAGGCGCGTTCAGATCCGGGAAGAGATCCCGGCAGCCAGGTGCACACAGGAAGAGGCGATCCTTTACGCCGCCGCGCGAAGAGCGAGAGAGAAATATTACGGCAGAGACGTCTATCTCAGGGGACTGATCGAGTTTACGAACTACTGCAGAAACGACTGCAAATACTGCGGGATCCGAAGAAGCAACCGGAATGTACAGCGCTACAGGCTCGGCAAGGAACAGATCCTTCTGTGCTGTGAACAGGGATATTCCCTGGGCTTTCGGACTTTTGTGCTTCAAGGCGGCGAGGATCTGTATTTCACGGATGATATGATATGCGGGATCGTTGCGGCTATTAAAGAGCGATATCCCGACTGTGCCGTGACTTTGTCCATCGGAGAGAAGAGCAGAGACTCCTATAAGGCCTATTATGATGCCGGCGCGGACCGCTACCTTCTCAGGCAGGAGACATCAGATCCCTTGCACTACCGATATCTTCATCCGCGGGAACTGAGCATTGATAACAGAAAGAGGTGCCTTTCCGATCTAAAAGAGATCGGCTATCAGGTGGGCTGCGGCATCATGGTGGGATCCCCCGGACAGACCAGGGATCATGTAATGCAGGATCTTCGATATATGAAGGAGTTCAGGCCCCATATGGTCGGGATCGGGCCTTTTATCCCCCACAAGGACACGCCTTTCGCGGGAGAGAAGGCGGGAAGTCTGTATGATACCCTGCATCTTCTCGCGGTGATCAGGCTGATGATGCCTGATGTGCTGCTCCCTGCCACCACAGCGCTGGGAACCATTCATCCGGCCGGAAGAGAACTCGGTTTTCTTGCAGGCGCGAATGTTATCATGCCCAATCTCTCTCCGGGAGACGTCAGAAAGAAGTATTTGCTGTATGACGGCAAAATATGTACTGAGGACGAGGCGTCCGCCTGCGGAAGGTGCATTGAGTTCAGAGTCCGCAAAGCCGGATGCAGGGTAGTGTACAGCAGAGGAGATTTTACGGGATTCAAGGTCCGCGGACAATAGAAGATGAACGTATAAAACAAAGCGGAGGACTTAAAATGGAATACAGGATCGAACACGACTCAATGGGCGAGATGAAGGTGCCGGCAAATTGCTATTGGGGAGCCCAGACACAGAGAAGCTATCAGAATTTCCGCATCGGAACGGAAAAAATGCCGGTGGAGATCATCCGCGCATTCGCGGTGCTCAAAAGAGCAGCGGCTATGGCCAACTGCAGGCTCGGGAAACTGGACGAGAAGAGATGCGCCCTGATCGCGCAAGTATGTACTGAAATAATCGAAGGGAAACTCAGCGGGGAGTTCCCCCTTGCAGTCTGGCAGACAGGCAGCGGCACGCAGTCCAACATGAATGTCAACGAAGTCATCGCCAACAGAGGAAACGCTATTGCCGGCGCGAAACTCCTGCATCCCAATGATACAGTAAATATGTCTCAGAGTTCTAATGACACATTTCCCACTGCAATGCACATCGCGGCTGTGACAGCTCTGGAGCATCAGCTCATTCCTGCCCTGGACGCGATGATCGTTGAGATGAAGAGGCTGGAGAAGGAGAACGAAGGGATTGTCAAGAGCGGACGCACGCATTTACAGGACGCAGTACCGATCGCTTTCTCTCAGGAGATCAGCGGCTGGAGGGCAATGCTCGAGAAGTGCCGGGAAATGATCCGGGATTCTGAGAAGGGGCTGAAGGAACTGGCCCTTGGAGGAACCGCAGTCGGCACAGGCCTCAACGCGCCTGAGGGATTTGCGAAGGAAGCTGCCGCGGCTGTATCTGAACTCACCGGATTTGATTTCATAACTGAAGACAACAAATTCCACGCTTTGTCCTCTAAAGACGCTGTAGTATTCTCACACGGAGCTCTCAAGGCGCTTGCCGCCGATATAATGAAAATAGCGAACGACGTGAGATGGCTGGCAAGCGGCCCGCGCTGCGGCATCGGAGAGATCTTTATTCCGGAGAACGAACCCGGAAGTTCTATCATGCCCGGCAAAGTCAATCCCACGCAGTGCGAAGCCGTGACAATGGTCGCCGTGCAGGTCATGGGAAATGACGCAGCAATTGGGATCGCGGCGTCACAGGGAAATTTCCAGCTCAATGTGTTCATGCCGGTCATCATTTATAATTATCTGCAGTCAGTACGGCTTCTTTCGGACGCACTGAATTCTTTCCGTACAAACTGCGTGTGCGGGATCACAGCTAACAGAGAGAAGATGAGCCATAATCTCCACAATTCGCTGATGCTCGTGACGGCCCTCAATCCCTATATAGGATATGAGAACGCGGCGAAAACAGCCAAACTGGCTTATAAAGAGAATATTTCTCTCAAAGAGGCCTGCGTAAAACTCGGATTCCTCACATCGGAGAAATTCGACGAGGTATTTCATCCGGAGCAGATGGTCTGAACTGACGAATAATATATTTTGACGCCCGGACGTTTTATTTGTTGTCATCCAATTTGAAGTAGGGTAAAATACCGTGGGGATATTTGTGGGAACAAAGGAGGAATACCATGTCCTGGGAGAGTAAAGTCAGAAGGACTGTGCCCTATACGGCAGGCGAGCAGCCCAAAGAGAAGAACATAATCAAACTCAACACTAATGAATGCCCCTATCCGCCGGCGCCCGGCGTCAGGAAAGCCATGGAGGATCTCTTAATTCGAACGGATGACCTTCGACTGTATCCGGACATGAACGCCACTGAGCTTACGGACGCGCTGTCCGCTTTCTACGGCGTCGACAGCAGCAGGATCTTTGTGGGTGTAGGCTCCGACGATGTCCTGGCACTGTGTTTTCTGACGTTTTTCGGAAGCGGTGATCCGATCCTGTTTCCGGCCATAACCTACAGTTTTTATCCCGTCTGGGCAGACCTCTACAGGATTCCGTATAAGCCTATCCCTCTCACTGAGGAGATGCGCATCGACCCTTACGAGTTTATGCCGCGTCTGACGGGAGTTAAGAACGGCGGGATCATTTTCCCCAACCCCAACGCGCCCACCGGCGTGGAGGAATCCATGGCCACAATAGAAAGGATTGTGAAAGCCAATCCTGACAGCGTCGTCATTGTGGACGAAGCTTACATAGATTTCGGGGGAACCAGCGCGCTGCCCCTGACAGAGAAATATGACAATCTGCTGATCGTCCAGACTTTCTCCAAGTCCCGCGCTATGGCAGGACTCAGGATCGGATTCGCGATGGGAAGCGAGAAGCTGATCGGATATCTTAAGGATATCAAGTTCTCCTTCAACTCTTATACAATGAACCTTCCTTCTATCATGCTGGGAAAAGCCGCGGTGGAAGACCGGGGATATTTTGAACTGACTACCGGCAAAATAGTGAAGACCAGGGAGCGTTTCAAGGAAGAACTCAGAAAAATGGGATTTGTCTTTCCGGATTCCAAGGCAAACTTTGTGTTTGCGAGCCATCCCGATTTCTCCGGAGACTTTCTGTTCACGGAACTGAGAAAGAAGAATATCGTTGTTCGTCATTGGAATTCACCCGCCATCAAAGAATATCTGAGAATTACCATCGGCACGGACGAGCAGATGGACGCAGTGGTTTCTGCACTGCGTGAGATCACCGGGCGCGGGTGAACGGATCATATAAAGGAATTAAGGTAAATATTAATTATGGAGAGTTTAGCAGCCTGGTTTGCAGCACACCTGGGTCAGTACATTTCGGCAAAAGCAGTTGTATTTATCGTTTCCCTGATGCCTATCCTGGAATGCAGGGGCGGCCTCATAGTCGCGTCCCTTCTCGGAGTCGATATCGTTGAAGCGATCCCGATCTGCGTGATCGGAAACTTCCTGCCGATCCCGTTTATACTTCTCTTTATCAAGAGGATCTTCAAATGGCTCAGTAAATTCGGACCTACCGGGAAAGTTGTGTCGAAACTGGAAAACAGAGCCATGAACAAGAGCGACGCCCTCGAAAATGGAGAGTTCCTGGGACTCATGCTCTTTGTAGGGATCCCGCTTCCGGGTACGGGAGGATGGACAGGGTCCCTCATCGCGGCGCTTTTGGACGTCGATTTCAAGAAGGCGCTTGTGGCTGAAATTCTGGGAATACTGATCGCAACTGTGATCATGTCTATTGTTTCCTACGGCCTTCTCGCGCGGATCGTCTGACAGATCAGGGGATCCCGGACAGGCGGTTTTGTACCGGATATAAGAGTTGGAAGGTCAAAAGTAAAATGTACGAAAGCTATAGAAGTTTTGCTTCCGTCTACGACGAATTTATGGACGGGACGGATTATCAGCTGACAGCCGACCGGATTCAGGATATGATCACCAGATTCGGCGTGTCTAAGCCGACTCAGAAGAGAACAGGCGCCAGCGAGGCCCAGGATGTGCTGCTGGCGGCTGAGAAGAACCTGGTGGTGGATCTCGGCTGCGGTACGGGAAAACTCACTGAGATCCTGGCGGACAGGGGATATGACGTCATGGGGATCGATCTGTCTGAAGAGATGCTCGGAATAGCTCTTGAAAGAAGGGACAGACTAAGACACAGAACGCTCTATCTGTGCCAGGACATGAGGGAGTTTGAACTTTACGGAACGGCCGGGACCTTTGTGAGTGTGGGTGACAGCGTCAACTACCTGCTCGCGGATGAGGATATGGTCAGACTCTTTAAGAGAGTCAATACTTTTCTCTTCCCAAGAGGGATCTTCGTTTTCGATTTCAAGACCCTTCATCTGTACAGGGATGTGATCGGCGACAGCACGATCGCGGAGGACAGAGAGGACTGCTCCTTCATCTGGGAGAACTGGTTCGACGATAAGTCCCGCGTCAATGAATATGACCTTTCTCTTTTTATAAGGGATAAGGGACCGGAAGACGAAAATCTCTTCAGAAAATATCAGGAGATCCATCGCCAGCGGGGATATACGCTCGAGGAGATGAAGAGTTTCGCGAATAAAGCAGGGCTGACCTGGATCGCGGATATGGACAGCGACACTATGGGACCTGTGTCGGAAGAGAGCGAGAGGATCCTGTGTGTTGTGCGTGAAAACGGTAAAAAGCTTCCGCATTTCATGAGAGAGTGAATTGTCAGCGCAGTATGAATATAAAGAGGTTCTTATGATCATCAATTTTACGAAAATGGAAGGCTGCGGCAACGATTATGTCTACATAGAAGGCATTTCCCAAAGAATACCGCAGGACATTAAGCCTGAACTCGTCAGGAAACTGAGCGACAGGCATTTCGGCATCGGCGGAGACGGCGTGATCTTTATTAACGATTCTCAGATCGCCGACTTCGAGATGGAAATGTACAACGCCGACGGCAGCCGCGGAGAAATGTGCGGAAACGGGATCCGCTGCGTAGGAAAATTTGTTTATGACTACGGACTGACAAATAAGACGCAGATCACCGTTGAGAGCTTTAAAAAGATCAAGTATCTCACTCTCTATCCGGAAGACGGATTTGTAAAACGCGTCAGAGTCAACATGGGACCGGCTATTCTGGAAGCAGCAGAGATTCCGGTGCTCTATTCAGAGGAAGAGGGAAGTCCCCTGACACTGGATGACGGAAGCAGGATCAGCTGCGCAGTTGTCGACGCGCCCCTTGAGATCGGAGAAGAGGTCAAAAGAGTCACCTGCGTATCAATGGGAAATCCCCACGCCGTTCTGTTTGTGGACAATACAGAGGACCTGCCGCTGACTGAGATCGGACCTTTGTATGAAAACCACAGACGTTTCCCGAACAGGATCAATACTGAGTTTGTCCAGGTCATTGACGAAGGCCATGTCAGGATGAGAGTGTGGGAGAGAGGATCGGGAGAGACTCTGGCCTGCGGAACCGGATGCTGCGCGACGGGAGTGGCCTGTGTACTTAACGGGAAGACAGGCGAGCGCATCACTGTGGATGTTCTGGGTGGAAGCCTTGAGATCGAATGGGATAAAAAAAGCAACAATGTCTGGATGACCGGACCTGCCAGAACAGTGTTCGAGGGAGTCATTGAAACAAATACATTGCTGAAAGACTAATACTAAGAAAGGTGGTATTCAAATGGGTATTTTACAACAGTGGAGAGATAAAGCTTACAATGAGAAAGCTAATAAGGGTGATCTTCAGAGACTGTGGGCGGACTATTTTGCCAAAGAAAAGTCCATCTACGCCGAGATCCTCAAAAATCCCGACGAAGTGGTCAAAGGTACAGTAAGTGAACTCGCCGGGAAATTTGATGTGGACCTCATGACAATGACTGGATTTCTGGACGGGATCAACGACTCCCTGAAGGAAGCCAACCCTATCGAGGAGATGGACGAAAATACAGTCGTTAACCTTGGATTTGACAAGGAACTGCTCTATAAGAACATGGTGGCAGCCGGCGCCGACTGGCTCTATGACCTTGAGGAGTGGGAGCCCATTTTCGATGAGGAAAAGAGAAAGGAACTGTACAAGGAGCAGAAGGAGAGCGGCACTGTCAGAAAGCCCGCCAAGATCTATCCCAACGATCCCTGTCCCTGCGGATCCGGCAAAAAATACAAGAAGTGCCACGGTAGAAACCGTTGACCTTAATTCGAGCAAAAAAGGAGGCTGTCACATACGCGTCAGCCTCCTTATTATTTGATCTGTGATCAGCAGCAGAAGAACCTTCCGCCGCAGAAAAGATTGAGAAACATGTTGAGCAGGCAGAGCCTGAGACACCATCCGCCGCTGTTATAAGGCTGGACGTAGTTGGTCTCACGCTGCTGATACATGTTGCTGCCCCTGCTGAGCTGTGTGACCAGGTTCTGATAGGAGTAGTTGTTCGGCTCCATCCTCGCTGCAGTCGTGGCGTATTCCAAAGCCTGGGCGTGATTTCCGAGTCCGGCGTTTGCGATAGCGCTGTAGTAGAACCAGAGAGCGCTGTGATCCTCGACATTGCTGAGGACGTTGATAGCCTCATTGTAGCGCCTTGCGTTAATGTAACTGGCCGCAGCGTTCATATATCTCTGATAGTCGCTGTTCATTGTCGGATTATACTGCTGCTGATACTGGCCGCCGTACGCGCCGGCGAAGAAATCGTTGAAGAAATCTTCCCAACTGGTATAGAACTGGCCGTTGTAGCCCGAACCGCCAGCGTAAGTAGTATTGCTTCCTGTATTTGTGTTTCCATAACTCTGGCTGCCGGCAGACGCATAAGGATGCTGCCTCTCGTAGATGATCTGCTGATACGCTTCCTGGACTAGCTTGAACATCTCCTCAGCCTTATCTTTATTGGGATTATTGATATTGGCGTCCGGGTGATATTTCTTGCTCATAGCCCGGTATGCTTTCTTGATCTCATCGTCTGAGGCGTCTCTCTCAACGCCGAGAACTTTATACGGATCACTCATCTTGTGGGGTCCTTTCCGTGGAATCAGCGGAGTTTTCCATTACTCCGGTGCGCTTCCTGTATACTTCTTCAAATTTACACCATATCCCACAATACAATATATTTCGAAGGATATCAATATTTTCTACGACAGGAAGCGTCTCAAATGCTCCTGTACAGTCCGAGAGAGTCATAGTGAGGACGCCGCGGACATAGTCGTCGAGATGGGGCTTGTCTTTCATGCTGAGAAGGGGATTAAAGCTTCCGTTCTTTTCATCTTTTTCCAGGTCGTCGTAAGCGTCCAGAATATAGATGAATTTTCCGAGATTAAAGCCGACCCTTCTAAGAGCCGGGCTCCATGTATCCTTTCTGCAGTCGAACACTTCCGCCAGAAGATCTCCGAAGATACTGCCCGTTCTGTCAAGGAGTGCCGCCGGCGTTAGGTCAGGCTCTTCCCGGCTTCCGGCTCTCTTTTCAAGTTCACTGAGCTCAGAGAGCTTCCCGCGGATAACGGCGGCTTTCTCGGGATAGAGCGCACAGGCCCTTTCACTTTTGCTTTTAAGCAACGCGGCGAACATTTTCTTCTTCGGATCCTTTTCGTCATTCCAGTCGTCCAGACAGGAATAGTAGGAGAGTATGATATTGATATCCGCGGCGTAGCGCGTGTAATCATTCTGTCTCGTCCTGTGCTTCTCCACCGGATGGACTGCGCAGCGGATATCGCGTACCAGATCCTCCGGCTCATAAAGGCTTGTAAGAAGAAGCGCGAGAAAAACAGTGTCATAACTAAGTGTCAGTCTTCCTGTCTGTCCGTAGTTCTCCTTGAGATCCATGCACATTCCGCAGTAATAGGAGCGGTACAGATTGAACTCGCGGATCTTAAGATCCTGTTCGCTGACGACTACATATCCGAACATATAGGACTCCTTACCATAAGTTATCTTTGAAGGATATTATAAACACAAGATAATGAATTTACAAAGAAAAACGGCCGGTGAACCGGCCGCTTAAGTCAGCTTTTCTTGTGGAATTCGTATCCGCATTTGGGGCACCTCACCATGATATGTCCCTTCCCCCTGGGGATACGGATCTTCTGGTTGCATCTGGGGCATTTGTAGATGTGGTAATCCTTCATCTGCGACATGTTGCTGCCAAAATCAGAGAAGCGCCCTAAAAGCTTATCCCTGATCTGAAGGAACTTCTGGTTCTCCTCATATCTCTTGGGAATATTCCTGGAAAACATTCTCCAGTAAAGGATCACAAGGATCACGAGGGTGATCGTTCCGGAAAGAGGGATCCTTATAAACATTCTAAGGATTATGACGGCCAGAAGCACCACGGAGAGAAAGCGGGAAAGGCTGTCTACTCCGTATCTTCCCTGCATAAATTTGGAAAAACGATATCTGAGTTCATTAAACATATGTATTATCACGTCCCTTTATCGTAAGGTTTGCTATTCGTATTAATTGTAGATAATAGAATAGCGATTGCAAGAAAGAAAAGGAAAAAATAGTATAAAAAAATAATAAACGAACACTTCTGGCGGAACATGCCTTCAGAGGAACAGACCCGTCAAAAAAACGGTCGCGCAGCAGGATACAGCTACAAAGAAAAGGTCTCCGTTGAACCATGCGGCCAGAAGTCCTACGACCAGTGCCGCGATCCCGGACCAGATGTTGTCTGTAGCCGTGACTATCGCGGGGAAGGTCATGACCGCGAGAGTGACATAAGGCACATAGTAGAGGAAAGAGCGGAGCCAGCGGTTCGTGATCTCTTTTCTGAACACAAGAAAGGGGAGCATCCTGATGCAGTACACTGTAAGGCACATGATCAGAAGCGAAAGATAAATTCCCGGATTCATAATAATCTCCTTATTCAATGGGATGGATGAAGGCAGCCGCGCCTGCGATCAGGAGCGTTAAAATGATCACCTTAAAGCCGCTCGTAATCCCGCTTAACAGGGGCAGGACTGAGAACAGCCCGCTTGCAGCCATGGAGATGACCACCAGACCGGCGATAAACCTGTCTTTTCTCGCGGGAGGGATGATGATCGCCAGGAACATGCCGTACAGGGAGACGCTGAGCGCGTTAACGGCCCAGGCGGGCATTATATTGCCTAAGAGGACGCCGAGAACAGTTCCGGTAGTCCAGCCGGCAACCGAGATGACCGTCATGCCGTAGGAGTAAGTGGGATCAAGCCATCCCTGTACTGCTGATGAGAGACCGAAGATCTCGTCGGTGATGCAGTAGGGAAGCATAAAACGGTGATAAAAAGGCAGATCCGGGCTGAGCTTTTGCGACAGCGAACAACTCATCAAAAAATACCTGAGATTGACCACGATACAGGTAGTGATCATCTCAAAAACGCCGGCGGAGGATCCGATCAGGACGATCGCCGCGTATTCTCCGGCTGAGGCCACCATTCCCAGGGACATCAGGCCTGCCTGCAGTGCGTTCATTCCGACGCCTCGGGCTGTGATCCCCAATGCAAACGAAACGGCAAAATATCCCATACAGATAGGGATCCCGTCCCGAAGCCCCCTGACAAACCAGGGCATCTGTGGAGCTGATACTGCATTTTCTCTTGATTCTTTGGAAGTTTCTGTCATAGTAACTCACAATTTATGGTACAATTGTTTACGTTGCGAATATGTATTATATCATTATCAGAAGAATTCTGCACCGCAGTTTGAAAAAAAGAAGGAGGAGATCATGCTGCCTGAAGATCCCGATATGCTCGCCAGCTTTCTCAATATGAAGCTCAGAGACCATTATCCGACTCTGGACGCCCTCTGCGAGGACCTTGAACTTGACAAGGAAAAAATCGTAGGAAAGCTCAAGGAAGCGGATTACGACTATATCCCCGCGCGCAATCAGTTTCTCTGAAACTATAGGACCCGGCAATGAAGGCGCACATCATTAATGCGGGAATTGACAAAACAGTGCAACGCGGTATATTTTGTTCATAATGCGTAAAATACGGCGCTTTACGTATTTTACATCTTTAACCATAAAGACAACCAAGGAGAAGAGAACATGCGAAAGATGCTCGCCAAGACTTATGATCCTCAGGGAATCGAGGACCGGATCTATAAAAACTGGGAGGGTAAGAAGTACTTTCACGCCGAAGTGGACCACTCAAAGACTCCTTTCACGATCGTCATCCCCCCGCCGAATATCACGGGACAGCTCCATATGGGACACGCCCTGGACAATACGATGCAGGATATCCTGATCCGCTGGAAGCGCATGCAGGGATATAATACCCTTTGGCAGCCGGGAACTGACCACGCCTCCATCGCCACAGAAGTAAAGATCATCAATAATCTCAAGGAACAGGGGATCAGCAAGCAGGATCTGGGCCGCGAGAAGTTCCTGGAGTACTGCTGGGACTGGAGAAAGGAATACGGCGGAAGGATCGTAAACCAGCTCAAAAAGCTCGGTTCCTCATGCGACTGGGACCGCGAGCGCTTCACAATGGATGAAGGCTGCAACAAGGCCGTTACCGAAGTTTTCGTGAAGATGTACAAGAAGGGATGGATCTACAAGGGCAGCAGGATCATCAACTGGTGTCCCGTCTGCAACACCTCTATTTCCGACGCGGAAGTACAGTATGAGGAACAGGCAGGCCATTTCTGGCATATTAAATATCCCCTTATCGAAGAGGACGGATCTGTATCAAAGACCACTTTCCTTGAATTCGCGACTACGCGTCCCGAAACTATGCTCGGCGATACCGCGGTCGCGGTTCACCCTGAAGACGACCGCTATAAAGATCTGATCGGCCGCTATGTGTGGCTTCCTTTCGTTGACAGAAAGATCCCGATCGTTGCCGACGAATATGTCGACAGGGAATTCGGAACCGGCGTCGTGAAGATCACGCCCGCTCATGACCCCAACGACTTCGAGGTCGGAAAGCGCCATAACCTGCCCGAGATCAACATCATGAACGATGACGCCACCATCAATGAGAACGGCGGCAAGTTCCGCGGCATGGACAGATATGAAGCGAGAGCGCAGATCGTCAAAGAGCTCGGTGAGATGGGACTTTTAGTCCGCATTGAGGACTACACTCACAACGTAGGGACCCATGACAGATGCGGCACAACAGTTGAGCCGCTGATCAAGCAGCAGTGGTTCGTTAAAATGGACGAGCTTATTAAGCCTGCAGTCAAGGCTGTCAAAGAGGGCGATATCCGTCTGATCCCTAAGAGGATGGAGAAGACCTATTTCAACTGGACCGACAACATCCGCGACTGGTGCATCAGCCGCCAGCTCTGGTGGGGCCACAGGATCCCCGCATATTACTGCGGCGGGTGCGGTGAGACGGTTGTCGCCAAAGAGGCTCCTTCCGTCTGCCCTAAGTGCGGATGCACACATCTCACCCAGGATCCGGATACCCTCGATACATGGTTCTCCAGCGCGCTGTGGCCTTTCAGCACTCTGGGATGGCCGGAAATGACAGAAGATCTCAAATACTTCTATCCGACGGATGTGCTGGTCACAGGCTATGACATCATCTTCTTCTGGGTCATCAGAATGATCTTCTCCGGCTTTGAGCAGATGGGTGAGAAACCTTTTAAGAGTGTACTCTTCCACGGACTTGTCAGGGATTCCCTGGGCCGCAAGATGTCCAAGTCCCTCGGAAACGGTATTGATCCTCTGCAGATCATCAGGGACTACGGCGCGGACGCGCTGAGAATGACTCTGATCACCGGCAACGCGCCCGGTAACGATATGCGTTTCTACGACGAGAGAGTCATCGCGAACAGAAATTTCGCGAACAAGATCTGGAACGCCTCCAGATTTATCATGATGAACCTTCCCGAGGAAGGCTCAGAGGAAGAGTCCGCACTGCGCGATCTCATCGACGCCGATAAGGTGCCTGCCGCGGTCTGCCCTGAGGACAAGTGGATCCTGTCCCGCCTCAACGATACTGTTAAGGCTGTGACGGATAATATGGATAAATTCGAGCTTGGCATCGCAGTCCAGAAGATCTACGACTTTATGTGGGACGAGTTCTGCGACTGGTATATCGAGATGGTCAAGCCCAGACTTTATAAGACTGATGACAAGGACAGCAGGATGGCAGCTCTGTGGACCCTTCAGAAGGTCCTGATCACAGGCCTCAAGCTTCTTCATCCCTATATGCCTTTCATCACCGAGGAGATCTTTACAACTGTGCAGAGCAGCGAAGAGTCCATTATGATCTCTTCCTGGCCTATATTCAGAGAGGATTTCAGATTCTCCAAAGAGGAAGAGACGATCGAGAATATCAAGGACGCGGTCCGCGCAGTCCGCGCAGTCAGAAACGACAGACAGGTCGCTCCTTCGAGAAAGGCCAAGATCTTCGTGGTTTCCGACAAGAAGGAAGTTCTGGACATGTTCTCGGACAACAAGGTGTTCTTCGAGACTCTGGCTTCCGCATCCGACACGGTTCTGTGCGAGGACAAATCGGAAATCCCGGACGGAGCGCTCAGCGTGATCCTTCCTTTTGCGGCGCTCTATCTGCCGCTTGCGGACCTTATGGATGTTTCCGCGGAGATCGCAAGACTCGAAAAGGAAGAGAAGAGGCTTCAGGGAGAACTTAAGAGAAGCGCAGGCATGCTCAGCAATGAGAAGTTCCTCGCCAAAGCGCCCGCTGCCAAGATCGAGGCGGAGAGAGAAAAACAGAGAGCATATGAAGAGCAGATGAAGGGTGTCCGGGAAGAACTGGAGAACCTCAAAAAGCTCTGATAAATCCACCTATCAATTTACTGAACGATCATAAGTGCAAAGCGCGGCCGCTGTGACCGCGCTTTTGCATATACTTATATCTCGGTTTCTGAAAGGAATATACCGGCATGAGCAGTGACAGATCCGGAGAACTCAGTACAAGAATGCGGGAAGCGGAAGAGTATCTCAATTCCACTCCCGTGTTCGCAAAAAAGAGTTCGCTTGAAAACATAAGAGAATACCTCGAAAGATTCGGCCATCCGGAGAGAGGAATGAAGATCGTACATGTGGCAGGCACAAACGGAAAAGGAAGTGTCTGCGCGCAGATCGCGTCCTGTCTGCGCGAAGCGGGATTCAGCACAGGTCTTTTCATTTCACCTCACCTTGAAGTGATCCGTGAGAGAATGAGCATCGATGGAGAGATGATCCGTGAGGAGGAATTTCTTACTCTGTTCGAAAGAGTAAAGCAGGAGTGTCTCGACGCCGGGGAGGAGGGACTGCCGCACCTTCTCTATTTTGAAATGCTCTTTATGATGGCAGTACTCTGGTTTTCGAAGAAAAAGCCGGATTATATTGTCCTGGAGACCGGTTTGGGCGGACGTCTTGACGCTACGAATGCATTGGAAGACAAAGAAGTGGCTGTCATAACGCGGATCGGCTTAGACCACACAGCGCTTTTGGGAGATACCAGGGCGCTGATCGCGGCCGAAAAGGCCGGGATACTGCGCGGGAACTGTCCGGCTGTCTTTCTGACAGAACCCGAAGAGGCGTACAAAGTGATCCGCAATAAAGCCCTCGAAACGGGAGCGCCGATATATGAAGTCTCTCCTGATATGTGGAAAGTGAACCGGGCGGACGATAATGGCATTGATTTTTCTCTGGACAGTCGTTATGATAAAAATCTGTGGATCAGTCTGAAAGGAAACGCGCTCTATCAGTGTGAAAACGCGGCTCTGTCAGCGACAGCCTGCGGTATATTGCTGAAAAAAGAAGGAAGATATGATCCTGCGATACTTAAACGAGGGATTGAGAGATGTTTCTGGCCTGGAAGAATGGAAGAGATCCTTCCCGGGGTCTTTATCGACGGAGCGCACAATCCTGACGGGATCAGGGCTTTTTTGGAAAGCGCCGGGCAGATCTGCAGCCGGAAGGAGAACTGCAGGGACGGCGGACGCACATTTCTGCTCTTTTCCTGTGTCAGCGACAAAGATTATTCGAAGGAACTGGAAATGCTCGGCCGTTCCGGTATATTTTCGGATATAGTCGCAGTTCCTATGGCCGGAAAACGGGCCCTGGACGCTGTGACGCTCAGGCAGTATATAGGCAGATACTCTTCTGATATGAGGATCCACGATGCAGAATCCGTAAGGGATGCAGTGGAAAGATTCATCACAGGCAGAGATACAAAGGACCGCGTCTTCGCGGCAGGATCACTTTATCTTGCCGGGGAGATGAGGAGCCTGATTTCAGACAGCAGTGAATAAGGCTTTGGGCCGGTCTTTCATGAAGGTAAATAAATGATATTATTCAACAGCCTGGCATTCCTGTTCAGGTTTTTCCCTATATTTTTAATCATATATTTCCTGACGCCCGCGAGATTCAGGGAGGTAGTGCTGTTTTTCGGGAGCATTATTTTCTATGCCATGGGCGGACTGCGCATGGCTATGGGTCTTACGGTCCTCACTATCATCAACTATATTCTTGGACAGATGGTATTCTCGGCCGACAAAGGCGGAGTAAAGCCTGCCAACAAAAGGGCGTTTTACGCCGCGATCGCGATCGACGCTGGTTCGCTCATCCTCTTTAAGGTTCTGTCCGGGCTTTCTGACAAGGTCGTGCTCCCGCTCGGCTTCAGTTTCTATCTCTTTAAGATGATCTCTTACCAGGCCGATCTTTTCAGGGGGGAGATCACAAGGCGCCCTGATATCATAGACACGGTGGTCTATTTTACCATGTTCCCCCAGGTGACCCAGGGCCCGATCATGCGCTGGAACAACGTGGGATTTGAGAAGAGGGAGAGAACTGTATCCGTAAAGGCTTTCAACGACGGCCTGTTCTTTTTTGTGCTCGGACTTGGAATGAAGGTCCTTCTTGCGGATCCCCTGAGCCTTCTCTGGTATGAGATTGAGAAGATCGGCTTTGAGAGCATATCGACGCCTCTTGCCTGGATGGGGGCCATAGGCTTCTCTCTGAGACTGTATATGGACTTCTGGGGCTATTCGCTGATGGCGGCCGGTATAGGCATGATGCTCGGATTCCATTTTGTCGTCAACTTTGTGCACCCTTACTGGGCGTGCGGCGTCGCGGAATTCTACAGGAGATGGCACGCTACCCTTGGCGCGTGGTTCAGGGACTATATCTATATCCCGCTCGGGGGAAGCAGGAAAGGGAACCTGACAACAATACGGAATCTTATCATCGTGTGGATGCTCACAGGACTCTGGCACGGCATTACTCCCAATTTCCTGATCTGGGGAGGAGTACTGGCTTTACTGATAATCTGGGAGAAATTCGTTGTAGACGGACTGATCTCGTCGTTTCCGATCATCGGACATCTCCATGTCTGGTTCTTTATACCTCTTACATGGGTGATCTTCGCGATCCCTGACCTGAAAGATCTTCTGATCTATTTTGAGAGGCTTTTTCCGTTCTTTGGAAGCGGAGTCAACGTCAACACAGGCGATTTTATGAAACAGATCCTGATCTACTGGCCTTTCCTTCTGGTAAGCCTTTTACTGTGCACGCCTCACTGGTACAGGCTGATCGTAAGGAACAGGAAAAAGCTTCCCGTGATACTGATCCTGACGGCCGTTTTCTGGTTCTCTGTTTACAGGATCACGATTTCCGAGAGCAATCCTTTTATGTATTTCAGTTTTTAACTCACCGGAGGACATTTCCTTGAGATTTTTACAGATGCTGTGGAGGAGGTACACGCTGCTGTGCACGCTTGTGATCACCTCGCTCCCGCTCATAATCATAGGCTGGGCAGGCAGGAGCGGCCTGTACAGCGAATATGAGTTCACTCCCCTGACCGAACCGGGCCTTGCGCTGGTCATGGAAGGGATCCACGACGGAGTCTTTCCCTGGCAGAGCCTGATCAGGCCGAAGGAAGCGGAAGAAACCGACGAGGCCGCTGCGGAAGAGATCGCGGCTGTTTCGTCGACTGAAGAGGCTGCTTCCGAAAGCGGCAACCCTGCGGCAGAATACACAGAGGCTGAGGATTCTGTCGTGGAGAAAGTGGAGACGATCCCTTCCAACGCGATCCGGGGAGGCACGGACGCGATCCCTGAAGGCGTCTGCAATCCTGTCTTACAGGCAGAAGATTACGACGTAGTAAATGTGGCGTTTCTGTCTCCTGATGACACCGAATACAACACGGATACAGAGGGGATATTTGCCAAAAACGGGATCTATTTCAAACTGGAATCTGTAGATCCATCTTACTTCAGCGACGCTCTGTTCATAGGAGACTCCAGGACAGTCGGACTATGCGAATACGGGAGCCTCAAGGGAAACGCCGCATTCCTCGCGAAGGAATCTATCAATGTCTACAACATTCTTGACAAGGAACTGTGGTTCACAGACAATGACGGAGAGGGATGGGACGCGGCAGTAGAAGAAATTCTCTCCGAGCATACATTCGGAAAGGTATATGTCGCTCTCGGAGTTAATGAACTCGGGATCGGCAACACCTACATGTTCTATGAGAAATACAGAGAAATCCTGGAAATGATCAGGGAGTACCAGCCGGACGCTCTGATCTATATACAGGGGATCATGCACGTCTCTTATGAAAAGAGCAGCTCAGACAGCTGCAGGAACAACACTGTGATCTGTCAGAGGAATTACGCCATCAGTACTTTGGCAAACGGACGGGATATCTATTACATCGACATGAACCCTTACGTCTGCGACGCGGACGGGGATCTTATTTCCGATCTGTCGGGAGATGGGATCCACCTTAAGGCTTCCGCTTACGAGAGATGGGACAGATCGCTGATGGAGAACGCGGCGGTCATCGGAGAATGATCGTCAAAATATGGTCATAATAAAGAAAAATCACTTCTCATAAAAAGGGGGGCGCTGTAGAATGAGAGAGATGGAGTTCAAGATGGAGAGGGAAGGCCTTCTGAAGGAGGGAGATACCGTCACCATTGTGGAGGGAGTGCTTCCGAGCAACTACTACTACACGATCCATCCGTCGCTTGCGATGAGCGGAAACTATCCGTTCAATGAGCGTCTTCTTTCCAGAGAGGGAAAGGTCGAAGCTATTGAGGAAAACGAGCGCGGCTTTTATGTAAAGGTCGTTTTCGAAGAGGAATAAGAGATCAGGAGGCGGAAGTTGAAAAGAGTAATCGCGATATTGCTGTCAGCTTTTATGGCTGCCGCTCTGTGCAGCTGCAGTCCTACGAATACCGAGACGATGTCTAACGCCCAGAAAGCCCTTGAGGAGGGCGATTTCGAGAACGCCGCGGCGCTCTATCAGGCCGCGATCGACGAAGGCAAACAGCTTCAGGCCTGTTACCGCGGAAAGGGCATTGCCCTTATGGGCAGGATGGAATATGAGAACGCGGTGGAAGCCTTTAATAAAGCGCTTGAGTCCGCGACATTCATAGAAGAGAAGATCTATCGCGACGGCATGGAAGACGATATCCGCAGATATCTCGCCAGCTGCTATATCCACAACGGAGAGCCTCAGCAGGCGATTCTTGTTTACAACGCGCTGATCGAAAAAAATGACAGCGTAATTTCACTGTACACAGAGAGAGGTACGGCAAAGGCCGCTGCCGGTGATCTCGAGGGCGCAAAGGCTGATTTTGACAAAGCGATCAACATGGACAGAGGAAATTACGCCCTGATCCTGAACATCGCCCAGACTCTGGAACAGTACGGAGGAAGGAGTATAGGCGAAGGTTATCTTGCTGGAGCAGGCTCTGTGGAAGGGCTCGATCCCGTTCTCAGGGGAAGGATCCTCTACTTCATGAAGGATTATCAGGGAGCGCTGGACCTTCTCGGACAGTATGCGGAGGCAGATGAATCAGCGGCTATGATCGTCTGCAGATCTTACCTTGCTCTCGGAGATACGGAAGCCGCAAAGGGCGTCATTGACAGTTTCGGCGATAAAGTGGAAAACTCGGTCGAACTTCTGGACCTTCTGGGTTCGATTTTTATGAAACAGGGGAAATACGCTGAAGCCGCCGAGGTTTACGAGCGCGCTGTAAACGCCGCTAAAGAAAGCGGGGATCTTCAGGTCACTTTGTACAACAGGATCGTCGCGTATGAGTACGCCGGCAATTTTGAGAAAGCCAGGGAACTGCTTACCAATTATCTGCAGCAGTATTCCGGCGACGAAGATGCGAAACGCGAACTCAGATTTTTAAAAACGAGATAAGAAATAATGCACTGCAGTGGACGTTATGCTATACTTTGACTGCAATTACATAAAAGAAAGGTGACTTGAAAATGATTCAAAGATTGATTGATGGGATCACCTGCAAAGACGCGCCTGTCGTAGTAGGACTCGACCCGAATCTTTCCTTCATTCCGGGTTTTATCTTAAAGAAAGCCCAGAGCGCCGCCGAAGGCGATATTCCGGAGTACTGCGAGAAGGAGAATGTGATCGCGGCTGAAGCTGTCTGGCAGTTTAACAAGGCGATCACAGACGCAGTCTATGACATCGTACCTGCCGTGAAACCCCAGGTCGCGATGTATGAACAGTTCGGGATTCCCGGCATGATCGCTTACCGAAGGACAGTGGATTACTGCAGATCCAAGGGGCTGATCGTGATCGGCGACGTCAAGAGAGGCGATATCGGATCTACCTCCGAGGCCTACGCGAGAGGGCATCTCGCGGGAACCGGGTTCGGCGTAGACTTCGCCACAGTCAATCCATATCTGGGCTCCGACGGCGTAAAGCCTTTTATCAAAGTCTGTAAAGAGCACGACAAGGGGATATTCGTGCTTGTCAAGACCTCTAATCCCTCCAGCGGCGAGTTTCAGGATGTACTCACCGGCGACGGAAGGGCTGTATATGAGCTGGTAGGAAAAATGGTCAGGGAGTGGGGCTCAGAGTGCATTGAAGGCGTGTACAGCAATGTGGGCGCCGTCGTAGGAGCCACCTATCCCGAACAGGCGAAGATCCTCAGGAAACTGATGCCGCACACATTTATCCTTGCTCCCGGATACGGGGCACAGGGCGCGACGGCTGCTGATCTGAGCGGATTTTTCGACGCCGACGGCCTCGGAGCGATCGTAAACTCCTCCAGAGGCATCATAGCCGCCTATAAGAAGGAAGCTTACAGCAGGTACGGAGAAGAGGGATTTGCCGACGCGGCAAGAGCTGCCGCGCTGGATATGATCGAGGATCTGAGGGGAGCGATCCACGGCGGAAGAACAGTCTGGAACACCGGACGATGAAGCAGCGTTAAGTAATAAGGGGGAAGGATCCGTAATGGAAGAGTACAAAAAGAATTTCATCAATTTTATGGTAGACTCGCACGTCCTCAAATTCGGGGAGTTTACATTAAAGAGCGGAAGAAAATCGCCGTTCTTCATGAACGCCGGAGCATACAAGACCGGCTCGCAGCTTATCAAACTCGGCGAGTATTACGCAAGAGCCATCAACGACAAGTACGGGCTGGATTTTGACGTCCTGTTCGGACCCGCCTACAAGGGAATTCCTCTGGCAGTAGCCACAGTCATGGCGATCAGCAAACTCTACGGCCGCGACATCAAGTACTGTTCCAACCGCAAGGAGATCAAGGATCACGGTGACAAGGGAATCCTTCTTGGAACCCGCCTGCATGACGAGGACAGGGTCATGATCATCGAGGATGTAACAACATCCGGCGCCTCCATCGCGGAGACTATTCCGATCATCCGTGCACAGGCTGACGTTGATATCGTTGGACTTATGGTCTCTTTGGACAGAAGGGAAGTCGGACCGAAAGGAACGATCAGTGCGCTGGACGAGATCAGGGAAGACTACGGATTCCCGACGAGCGCGATCGTCACAATGGATGAAGTTCAGGAGTACCTCTACAACAGACCGATCGACGGCAAGGTCCTGATCGACAGAAAGATCAAGAAGGCGCTCGACGATTACTATGCAGAGTACGGAGTGAAAAAGGCATAAGACATTCTTAAGCGGCTCCGCTGTCCCTGAAGGGACGGCAGAGCCTGCTTTATTGGAGACAAATATGGAACTGACAGATATTCGGTACACGCTTGCTATGGACCGGATCCGAGAGATACCCGGCGAGAATATGGTGGAACCCGGATTCATACAGTATTTTGAAGACGGAGCGGAGTGGCTTCTTCTCATGGAAGAGGAGGAGCGTTTTCTTTTGTCAGAAGATGCGGCCGGCGCAGATATCGATCTTCTGAAAAAGAGAAACCGCAGATTATACGAGGAAATACTGCCGGATCATTACGATTCGAGCTGGGCCAATCACAGTTTCGCGTCTGAGAGGCTCGGAAGTGAAATGGGACCTCTTCTTGCCGCGCTGCGATATGAGATCAGAAGCGCGCTGCCCTTTGTATACAGGCTCATGCGTGAACGCGTACTGATCAGAGCGGAACTGTTTCTTGAGGTCTACACGGCTTTTACGGTAGCGTTTCACGAAAGCGGAGGCATTCCTTCCCTCGAACAGATAAGAAGTATCATCCGCGGGTATCTTGCGGATTACGCGGAAGAAGAAATGACCGCCTATCTTAAGGATAAACTTGTTGAGGGAAGCCCGAGGAT
This sequence comes from uncultured Lachnospiraceae bacterium, assembly GCA_902794825.1. Lineage (GTDB taxonomy): Bacteria > Bacillota > Clostridia > Lachnospirales > Lachnospiraceae > CAG-791. The sequence goes on along the minus strand of CADBIU010000001.1, from coordinate 61,646 downwards.
CTATGACCTTGCGGCTTCCGACTGCGCGGATCTGAGAAATCTGTATCTGACGGGCGAATACGTCACAGATGACGAGACCCGAAGCGCTCAGTATATAGCCGGACTCCCCGAAGAGGAGATCGCCCTGATCGCCGGCACAATAACAGAGGGCTACAGGAGAGGATTCATAAACGGCGGCAAGAACCTTGCTTCGAAGAAAAATGTGGCTGTGATCCTCCATCTGGGCTTTGAGAGAATACTATCGGCCTGCATCCTGAGATTCAGGGGATACGGGCTCAGAGTGATCCTTTCCGCTGAAGTCCCGACGCTGTTTCACTCCTTCAGCCGGGGGAACATGGGATACGGCGGAGCTGATCCCAATCCGCAGTATTATTACGATCACAGGGAAGACCTTGCTCTGTTTCTTGACGAAGGGCTTCGCACAAGAAGGATTGAGGGGCTGACAAACGCTTACAGAAAACTCAGAGACAGGACGGTCCTATATGCGGGGCCGGCTGTTCTGGAGACTTTCGGAAGCGCTCCTTTCTGTCCTGCACAGACTCCTCATGCGCCGCGCTACGATGAGGCGCAGCAGAAGATCTGCACGGATTACGATATTAAAGCAGCTCAACTCTACAGCGATGCAGTCGTTGCTAAAGACAGAAGCTTTACGATCATCGATTTTCCTCTTCCCTCCATCGCGGAAACTGACGAGGAATACAGAGAGATCTTTGATGCTGTCACACAGATCAATACACTTGACAGCGGCCTGTACGAGAAGATCCAGAGCAGGATGATCGATGTCCTGAATTCGTCGAGTTTTGTGCAGGTCCGGGGCAGAAACGGAAACAGGACGGATCTGAGGATAAAACTGTATGAACCCGCCGATCCCTCCCGGGAAGCAAATTTTGAGAACTGTACAGCAGATGTCAATATTCCGGTGGGAGAAGTCTTCACGACGCCCGTTCTCGAGGGAACCGATGGACTGCTCCATGTGACCGGGGTCTATCTGGAAGGGCTTTTTTTCAAAGATCTCGAGGTCCGGTTCGAGAACGGCAGGGTGGCGGAGTACAGCTGCGCCAATTTCGAAAGCGAAGAAGAGAACAAAAAATACATAAAAGAAAACATTCTTTATCATCACGAGAGCCTTCCGATGGGAGAGTGCGCGATCGGAACGAATACAACTGCCTACGCGGCGGCGGCAAAATATGGTATTTCCGACCGTCTGCCCATACTGATCGCGGAGAAGACAGGCCCCCACTTCGCAGTGGGCGACACATGTTACTGCAGAGATGAGGAAAACAAAGTTTATAATCCTGATGGAAAGGAGATCGTCGCCAAGGACAATTCCGTGTCCATCCTCAGGAAAACTTCACCGGAAAAAGCATACTACGGCTGCCACACGGATATCACGATCCCCTATGAAGAATTGGGAGAATTTACCGCAGTCAGAGCGGACGGAATGAGGACTCCTATCCTTTTGAACGGAAGATTTGTACTGGAAGGTACGCGGATCCTCAACAAACCATTGGACGAAATGGTCATAAAATGAATGATGCGGCGCTTTTTTATGTGTTGCACATGGGAACTGTTTTCGATAAACTATGCTTGATAGCATGCCTGATCATTACAGGCTCTGTTTGTATGTCCGCAGGTCAGGACATTACGCATTAAGGAGGAACTATGGCACAAGTTGGTATCGTTATGGGAAGCGATTCGGATCTGTCGGTGATGAGCAAAGCCGCTGAGGTCCTTGATGAGTTTGGAATCAGTTATGAGATGCACATCATATCTGCGCACAGAGAGCCGGATATCTTTTTTGAATGGGCTAAAGGCGCAGAAGAAAGAGGGATCAAAGTCATCGTGGCGGGTGCCGGAATGGCGGCCCATCTTCCCGGAATGTGCGCGGCGCTGTTCCCTATGCCGGTAATCGGTATTCCGATGCACACAACTTCACTTGGAGGAAGAGATTCCCTTTACTCCATAGTCCAGATGCCCTCGGGGATTCCCGTAGCGACCGTTGCGATCGGCGGCGGCAAGAACGCAGGTCTCCTCGCGGCAAAGATCCTGGCTGTCAGTGATCCGGCGCTTCTTAAAAAGCTTAAGGATTACAGCGCGAACATGGCTGCAGAAGTTAAAGCCAAGGACGAGCGTCTGCAGACGGCCGGATATAAAAATTACAAGAAGGATTAAACGGAGGAAATACAGCAGATGGGTTTAGATTATAAGAGTTCCGGAGTCGATATTGAAGCCGGCTACCGCAGCGTGGAACTTATGAAAGAGCACGTAAAGCGCACCATGAGGCCCGAAGTCCTCGGCGGACTTGGGGGCTTTTCAGGAGCTTTCTCCCTCGAGAAGATCAAGGATATGGAAAAACCGGTCCTCCTTTCCGGAACGGACGGGGTCGGGACAAAGCTCAAGATCGCTTTTTTGATGGATAAGCACGACACAGTCGGCATCGACTGCGTAGCAATGTGCGTAAACGACGTTGCCTGCGCAGGCGGCGAGCCTCTGTACTTCCTCGACTATATTGCATGCGGGAAGAATGAGCCCGAGAAGATCGCAAGTATAGTCAGCGGAGTCTGCGAGGGCTGCATACAGTCCGGAGCGGCTCTTATCGGCGGAGAGACGGCGGAGATGCCCGGATTCTATCCTGTGGACGAATATGACCTGGCCGGATTCGCGGTCGGTGTCGCCGATGAGAAGGACATCATTACCGGCGGAAATATCAAACCCGGAGACAAGCTGGTCGGAATTGCCTCATCAGGCGTTCACAGCAACGGCTTTTCACTTGTCAGAAAGGTTTTTGACGTCAACAGCACAAATCTCAGAAGATTTTATCCCGAACTGGGAATGACTCTCGGAGAGGCGCTTCTGACTCCGACAAAGATCTATGTCAAAGCATTGCGCGCGGTCAAGGACGCCGGCGTTACCATCAAGGGCTGCAGCCATATCACGGGCGGAGGATTCTATGAGAACATTCCGAGAATGCTTCCCGACGGAATCGTCGCCAGAGTTTATAAGGAAAGCTACCCTGTGCTGCCGATCTTTACCCTTATGCAGAAAAAGGGAGAGATCGAGGAAAAGATCATGTACAATACCTTCAATATGGGAATAGGAATGGTCCTTGCTCTCGACAGTGCGGACGCGGACAAAGCTGTTCAGGCGCTGCGCGGGGCCGGAGAAGACGCTTATGTGATCGGTGAGACCGTAAGCGGCGCTCAGAAGGGAGTAGAGTTATGCTGAGAGTTGCCGTTTGTGTGTCGGGAGGCGGAACAAATCTTCAGGCGATCATCGACGCGATCGAAAGCGGAGCGATCCGCGACACAAAGATCGTCCGCGTTATCAGCAACAATAAAAACGCCTATGCCCTGACCCGCGCCGAATCTGCGGGCATCGAGGGCGTATGTGTATCTCCAAGGGACTATGAGAACAGAGAACTGTTCAATGAAGCTCTTCTGGCTTGTCTTACGGACGCGCAGCCGGACCTGATCGTACTCGCCGGATTTATGGTGGCAGTGCCCGCCTGCGTGATCGACCGCTTCAGAGGACGGATCATCAATATTCATCCCGCGCTGATCCCTTCTTTCTGCGGGAAAGGCTTTTACGGACTCCACGTCCATGAAAAAGTCCTTGAGCGGGGAGCAAAGGTCACCGGAGCTACTGTTCACTTCGTGGACGAAGATCTCGATCACGGACCGATCCTTTTGCAGAAAGCCGTCGATGTTAAGGAGGGCGATACCCCTCAGATCCTTCAGAGGCGCGTCATGGAGGAAGCGGAATGGATCATTCTTCCCAAAGCGATCTCCCTGATCGCCGAGGGCAGAGTTACAATCGATGAAAATGCGATAGCACACATCAGAGAGTCATAAGAAAGGGGAGTGCAAATGAAAGTATTACTGGTTGGAGGCGGCGGAAGAGAACACGCCATCGCTGAAGCCATAAACAGAAGCCCGCAGGTCGATAAACTGTACTGTGCTCCGGGCAACGCCGGCATAGCGAAGATCGCGGAATGTGTCAAAATAGGGACAATGGATTTCGAGGCGCTCACAGCGTTTGCAGCTGATAATGAGATCGATCTTACTGTCTGCAGTATGGACGATCCGCTCTGCGCAGGTATTGTCGACGCGTTTGAGGCCAAAGGCCTCAGGATCTTCGGTACTCCCGCCAATGCTGCGATCATAGAGGGAAGCAAAGCGTTTTCCAAGGATCTGATGAAGAAATACGGGATCCCTACGGCGGCCTACGAGATCTTTGACGCCCCCGAAAAGGCGCTTGCATATCTCGAGACCGCGAAGATGCCTATCGTTTTAAAGGCATCCGGACTGGCCCTTGGAAAAGGCGTCCTGATCTGCAATACTCTTGACGATGCAAAGGCAGGCGTCGCTGAACTGATGATGGACAAAAAGTTCGGGGATGCGGGCAGCAAGATCGTCATCGAGGAGTTCATGACCGGACGGGAAGTATCGGTACTTGCTTTTGCCGACGGCAAAACCTATAAGCTCATGAGCAGTTCCCAGGACCACAAGAGAGCCGGAGACGGTGATACCGGACTCAATACCGGCGGTATGGGAACTTTCTCCCCCAGTCCTTTTTACACAGAGGAAGTTGACGATTACTGCAGGAAGAACATTTACCAGAAGACAATGGATGCCATGGCTGCGGAGGGAAGACCTTTCAGGGGCGTTCTGTATTTTGGTCTGATGCTCACTCCGGACGGACCGAGAGTTCTTGAGTACAATACCCGCTTCGGAGATCCGGAGACACAGGTGGTACTGCCAAGGCTCAAGTCTGATATTATTGAGATCATGCAGGCCTGCATTGACGGAAAGCTTGACAGCGTAGATCCTGAATTTGAAGACAATGCGGCTGTCTGCGTTGTCATTGCTTCCGGAGGATACCCGGGAAGTTATGAAAAAGGCAAAGTGATCACCGGCCTTGAAAACTTCGATGGAAAGGAAGGCTATTACTGTTTCCACGCGGGAACTGCCTTTAACACGGACGGAGAGACTGTCACCAGCGGCGGTCGCGTCCTGGGAGTCACAGCTCTCGGGGACACGCTGATCGAAGCGAGGGCTAATGCTTATAAAGCAGCTGAATGGGTCCATTTCGACGGTGAATACATGAGGCATGACATAGGAAAAGCAATTGACGCAGTCAAGTAACACGGCACCGGATCGAAGTCAGAGAGTTTTTTCAACTCAGATTGGAGAATATCATGGGAAATTGGAGTAAGAAGTTCAGTAAAGTACTGACAGCCGCAGGTATCAGCGCGATCATTGCAGTCAGTTCCATTGCGCTGCGGATCGAGGCATTCGCAGCAAGAACTGTGACGGACAATGTCATGATAAGAAATGAACCGTCTACGGAAGGGGGCATAATCGGAAGCCTGAACGAGGGCGACGAGGTAACGATCCTCGACGTTATGCAGTCCGGGGACGGCTATCCCTGGTACTATATCCAGCTCGAAAACGGCGCCACGGGCTATGTGCGCAGCGACCTGATCGAAGCGGATGACAGCGAACTCGCAGCTTTCCGTGATAACGGACAGGAAGAAACGCAGGCAGAAGAACCGGAGGCGGCTGAGGAGGAAGAGCCCGCTGAAGAAACCGCCGGTACGGAAGAGGCCGCGCCCGAAGAGCCTGAATCCACTCCCGCGCAGGAAGAGACAGCTCCCGCGAATACAGGGACAGAAGGCTATGACGCCACAAAGGATCCCAACGCGAACTTCAGGGCAGGCTATGAGCAGGAAGCAGACGGAACCGTCACCTGGTATGTGTATAATGACGACAACGGAAGCAAGGTAAGGATCAGCGACCTTCAGGAACAGGAAAACGCAGCGGAAGCAGGCAAAGGAGGATCCGGAATCTGGAGAACCCTGGCGATCATATTCGGGATCCTTGCGGCAGCACTTGTCGCCTTTGTAGTTTTCCTTCTCAAACAGATCCGTGACGGCAGATCAAAGACCACCAGAGGAAGAGCCCTGGACGCCGCGGCCGCTGCCCGCGACGCAGAAGAAGAGGAGGAATTCTTCTTTGAGGATGACGAGCCGGAAGAAGAAAGTATCGAAGATGAAGAAACTGATGCTGAAGAGACAGAAGATGAGATAACAGGTGACAACGACGAAGATGCGGAAGCAGCAAAGGATCCTGTCTCAGATGACGATCAGACAGTAATGGCTGATTCCACGATAACGAGGGAAGTACCTGCCGAGGCAGAGCCGACTGAGATTCCCGCTGAAGAAATCGAAGCTGCCATTGCAGCTACAACCGCGCAGCTCAAGGAGAACATTTCTAAGGATGAAGCCGAGGCGGCTGAAGAAGCTGCCGCTAACGAAGTAATCGAAGAAGAGCCCGAAGGCGGCGCCAAAGAGGAGTTTGCCGAAGACGCCGAAGAAGAAGCTGAAGACGAAAGCGGCGACTACGAGGAAGACGATTACGAGGAAGAGGAGTACGACGACTACGAAGAAGACGAAGACGCTGAATCCGAAGAGTTCGATGACGAGGATGAAGAGTACGAGGATGAGGACTACGAAGATGAGGAGGAGTCTGAGTCCCGCACCGCCAGACGAAGTGCCGCAAAGGGAGGCTTTTTCGGCTTTTTGAAGAAGATGTTCGGATCTGATTCTGACGAAGACGCCGAAGACCCCGATGACGGCGGCGATTTCGACGATTACGATGATGAGTCCGACGATCATGAATTCGACGAATTCAAAGAGTATCCTGAGGACATCGATCTTCTGCCCAGAGAGGAAGCGGATGACAGCGATTATCTCGAAGATAATGATTATTCCGACGAAGACGCCGGTCAGGACGACGGCGAGCGCGGCAGACTCTCAATGCAGAGGGTGATGAAGAATGTCAGCTACAAGGAAGAGGAGTCAGACTTCTACCGCGAAGGCGATCCCAATGATCTCTCCGATTCCCTGTTTGAGGATGACGACGATATGGAGTATTCCTTTATCAGCAGCAGGAAGAAATGATCATGACGCCGGCGGGGCCGGATAACAGCCGAACTTGACATACAGATCCACCTGTTATAACATTAGTATAACAGGTGGATTTTGGCTTTTCTTACAAAAAGGAAGGTGATATTATGCTGATCGAAATTGATTTCAGCAGCGATGAGGCTATTTATCAGCAGTTATGCAATCAGATCATATTGGGCATTGCCACATCAAGACTGTCGGACGGCGAGGTGCTGCCCTCTGTCAGACAGATGGCGGACGAGATCGGGATCAATATGCATACGGTCAATAAAGCGTATACGATCCTGAGGCAGGAAGGCTTTGTCAAAGTTGACAGAAGGCGGGGAGCCTTTGTGTCCGTCAGTGACAGAAACCGGGAGAGGGCGATCCGTCTTTTGGAAAAAGATATGAGAGTGATCCTCGCGGAGGCGAGATGCCGCGGACTGAGCAAGCAGGATATGCTGGCGCTGGTTGACAGGATCTATGACGAATACGACGGCGTAATAAGGACTGACGATAAATGAAAGAAAATTATACGAAAAATGCGCAGGAGGCGATCCGCCTCGCGAAAAGCGCGTCAAGACATAACAAACAGAACTACACAGGCACTGAGCACCTTCTGCTGGGTCTGATCGCGGAGCCGGACGGCGTCGCCTCAAAGGTCCTGCGCGACAACAACTGTACACTGGAGCGTCTAAACGATATGATCGCCCAGTTAAATATCAGATCAGCCAATCTTGCGCTTCTTGATCACGAGGGCTTTTCGCCGCGCTGTCAGAAGATCATGCGCATTGCCGGCAATCTGGCGGAGCAGTATAACTCTGAGCAGGTAGGAACAGAGCATCTGCTGCTGGCGATCATCACAGAGGGAGAGAATATCGCCCTCAAACTGATCGAGACGCTCGGAATCAGTCCGCCGAAGCTGTATTTTGAGACGCTGGCAGCCATCGGAGAGGATCCTGCGGCCCACAAAGACGATCTTGCGAGCGTCGGTCCCTCCCCTGACGCAGCAAACCAGAAGATCCTCCCCCAGTACAGCAGAGATCTCACAAAGCTCGCAAGACAGGGGAAACTTGATCCGGTAATAGGCAGAGAGAACGAGATCAGCAGAGTGATCCAGATCCTGAGCCGGAGGACCAAGAACAATCCGTGCCTTGTAGGAGAGCCTGGCGTTGGAAAGACTGCCATAGTCGAGGGGCTCGCCAGCAGGATCGTTGCCGGCGATGTTCCCGATACTGTCAAAAACAAGAGGCTTCTCACTCTTGATCTCTCCGGAATGGTAGCCGGTTCCAAATACCGCGGAGAATTCGAGGAGAGGATCAAACGTGTGATCGCTGAAGTTATCGCGGACGGCAATGTCATACTCTTTGTGGACGAGATGCACACTCTGATCGGTGCAGGCGGAGCAGAGGGCGCTATAGACGCATCCAACATCTTAAAGCCCTCGCTTGCCAGAGGAGAGATCCAGCTGATCGGAGCCACAACTCTCAATGAATACCACAAATATGTGGAGAAGGACGCGGCTCTTGAGAGAAGATTCCAGCCTGTACAGGTGGAAGAACCCACAAAGGACGAGGCCGAGGAGATCCTCAGGGGCGTCGTCGGCGCTTATGAAAAGCATCACAATGTCTCTGTCACAGAGGAAGCGCTCAAGGCTGCTGTAGATCTCTCGGAGCGCTATATCAATGACAGAAACCTGCCAGACAAAGCGATCGATGTGATCGACGAAGCCTGTGCGGCAGTCAGGCTCAGGAGTACCGGCAAACATCAGGAAAACGTCTACAAAATGATCCAGGACGAGATCGCCGCATCCGACAAGCTTATGGCGATAGCTCTCTCCGAGGGAAGGATCGATGACGCGAAGGCGCTTCGGGCACGTCAGGAAGAACTTGTCAAAAAACTGCAGGCCGCCAGAAGAAGGCAGGAAAAGAAACAGTCTTCAAGACTCCCGGAAGTTACCGAAGAGGACATCGCGGCAGTAGTTTCCATGTGGTCCAAAGTTCCTGTAAGCAGACTCACTGAAAAGGAGAGCGCAAGACTTTTGCGCCTGGAAGATGAACTGCACAAGAGGGTCATAGGACAGGAAGATGCGGTTCACGCAGTAGCCAAGGCCATCCGCAGAGGCCGGGTAGGACTTCAGGATCCGAACAGACCGATCGGGTCATTTTTGTTCCTCGGACCAACCGGCGTAGGAAAGACAGAACTTTCCAAAGCGCTGGCGGAAGTCATGTTCGGCTCAGACCAGGATATGATCCGCGTCGATATGTCCGAGTATATGGAGCAGTATGCGGTCTCCAAGATCATCGGTTCAGCACCGGGTTATGTGGGATACGAAGAAGGCGGCCAGCTCTCTGAAAAGGTCAGAAGGCACCCTTACAGCGTGATCCTCTTTGACGAGATCGAAAAAGCCCATAGAGACGTGTTCAATGTTCTGCTGCAGATTCTGGATGAAGGCCATATAACAGATTCCAAGGGGCATAAAGTCAATTTCAAGAACACTGTGATCATTATGACGTCCAATGTCGGCGCCCAGAGGATCATAGAGCCCAAGACCCTTGGTTTTGCTGACAAACCCACTGCAGAGCAGTCTTACGAAAAGATGCGGACCGGAGTTATGGAAGAAGTCAAAAAGATGTTCCGTCCGGAATTCATCAACCGTATAGACGAGATCCTCGTTTTCCATTCTCTGAGCGAGGATGAAATGAACAGGATCTGTTCGCTGCTCTGCGAGGACCTGATCCGCCGTGCGGACAAACAGCTTGGCATTAAGCTCAAGGTGACGCCCGCGCTCAGAAAGCACATTGTGGCGGAATACTCAGATCCCAAAATGGGAGCAAGGCCTCTCAAGAGGGCTATCCAGAAAGTGATCGAAGACGCTCTTTCGGAAAAACTCCTGGCGGAGGAGATCCTGCCCGGACAGACCGTTACAGCCGGATTCAGAGGAGGAAATGTAGTATTCGATGGCAGGGATTAAGAAAAAGACCGCGTTCTTTTGCCAGGAATGCGGCTATGAGGCGGCCAAGTGGACGGGACAGTGTCCCGCATGCAAAGCCTGGAATACAATGGTGGAAGAGCCGGTCAGGATAAGTCCCTCCAAGTCCGCCGCAGGAGCTCAGAGAGGGCTTTCTTCCGGCGCTTCGGGGTTTTCCCTGGGCGGAAACAACAGAAGTACTGTTCCGGTCTCCCTTTCTGCGATAAAGGATACCGAAGAGACTCGCTTTTCCACAGGAATGGGCGAACTGGACAGAGTTCTCGGAGGAGGCGCCGTGGCGGGATCCCTCGTTCTTGTCGGCGGAGATCCGGGAATCGGTAAATCCACTATACTCCTTCAGACATCTTGTCACATGGCTAAATCAGGGATCAAAGTCCTCTATATTTCCGGCGAGGAGTCTCTGCGGCAGATCAAGCTCAGAGCTTCCAGGATCGGAGGCGCGCCTGAAGCACTTAAGTTTCTCTGCGAGACCAATCTTGCTGTCATTGCAGACATCGTCATGAGGGACAAGCCGCAGGCTGTTGTGATCGATTCCATCCAGACTATGTATAGCGACGACGTGGCCTCTGCGCCGGGAAGCGTATCCCAGGTGCGCGAGACGACAGCAGTTCTTTTAAGACTTGCAAAGGAGATGGGGATAACTTTCTTCATCGTCGGACATGTGACAAAAGAAGGAACTGTGGCAGGCCCCAGGGTCCTTGAGCATATGGTGGACACGGTACTGTATTTTGAAGGGGACAGATACGCTTCTTACCGAATCCTGCGGGGCGTAAAGAACCGATTCGGATCAACTAATGAGATCGGCATCTTTGAGATGAGAACTGAGGGACTTGTCGAAGTGCTCAATCCCTCTGAATACATGCTCAGCGGCAGGCCTCTTGGAGCAAGCGGCTCCGTGGTGACCTGCTCGATGGAAGGGACAAGACCGGTCCTCACAGAGGTGCAGGCGCTTATTGTTGAGACTAATTTCGGATATCCGAGAAGACAGTCAACAGGTACCGACTCAAACCGTGTGAGCCTTCTCATGGCAGTTCTGGAGAAGAGACTGAACATCCCGCTTTCACGATATGACGCTTATATCAATCTCGCAGGAGGCATCAGGCAGACAGAACCCGCTCTCGATCTTGGAATTGTTCTTGCGATCCTCTCCGGATTCAGGAACATAGCGGTTCCGGATGATCTGATCGTATTCGGAGAAGTGGGACTGTCGGGAGAAGTGCGTTCGGTCTCCATGGCTGAAAACAGAGTGCTTGAAGCCGCCAAACTGGGCTTTCACAGCTGTATTCTTCCAGCGTCCAGCGCTTCGGGCATCAAAAAAGTGCCGGACGGAATGAAACTGATCCCCATACGTGGCATCGGACAACTGTCGGATTATCTTAGCGGATGCTAGCTGATACCGCCGGCAGTTATAAAGAATTGCTAAAAAAGAACCGGATTTTCAAAAGAGAGAAAACCGGTTCTTTTTTGTATGCCTCTGTTTTTATGCGGATCAGAAGCGATGTCCTCCGCCGCTTCCGCCTCCTCCGGAGAATCCTCCTCCGCCGCTTCTGCCGCCGCCTCCTCCGCCGGATGAGCGGACAGGACTGTAGACCTTGGTGGTATTTGTGTGCCTCGAAGACGGGTTCCTGAGAATAAAGTCGACCTGAGCCGCGTCGATGATCTCATGGTTTCCGGCAGTCCTGGGAACGGTGACCGCCCTCAGGATCAGGTAGTTGAGTAAAAGCCCCAGAATGAGCGCGAGCAGGGCAGCGCTAATATACCGCATCGGCTGTGCGATCTTTCCGCCGCGCAGCAGCTCCAGTTCCTGCAGGAAGCAGGTCGCCGCGAACTTGTAGTAGTATCTGTCCGAAGCATACTTGTAGATATTGTCCGAGATCGTGTTGGAATAGGCGGTAGTGATGATCTTACTGACCGCGCCGTTGTTGCGGATATAGAATTCACGCATTCCCATATCAATGAGAAGGAGCGTGCCGCTCTCCGAGCCGAAAACGGAAGAGTATCTCTGTTCGGCAAACTGTTTCGTGGAGACGCTGTTATTCTCACAGGATACAAATCCCGCGTTTCCATATTCCGTGACAGGTTTCATGACCTCGATCAGCTGTGCTTCTTCAGAATCCGTGAGAAGATCCTCCTCGTCGGCGATATAGACCACATAGCCTGTGTCAGGATTGGTATACTCAAATCCGAATTCATCTGCATGCGCCGGAAGCGCGAACAGGGAAAGAAGTATCGCGCACAGCATAATACCCGGCACAATACCGCAAAATCTCTTATTTCGCACGGTCATTACCTCCTTTCCTGTCATAGAAAGTGGGAAGCGGCCTGGTGGCCAGAATATTATATTTGCTGATAATTCCCAAAAAGGACAGGCAGACGCCTGCCGCGGCAAGGATCGAGCCGCCGTAGAACCACAGATCGCTTACAGGGTTCCACACGAGGATCGCGGCAGAGGCGCCCACTGCGATCACAGAGCCTGCGATCTGGAGGACCATGTTCTTCTTGGCAGTTTCCGAATCTGCCAGCGCCCAGATAAAGACCAGGGCTCCTAAAAGAAGGATAACAGATACCGCGCCGTAGATCTTGAAGCCGGTGAGATTGCCGCTGCCCGTAAGATAATCAAGGCCGAGCCTTGGAAAGACGAGAAGCACGACAAGAAAGAGGAGAGCGTATTTGCCGTATTTTCTGATCGCTGCCAAAACGCCTTTTTCAGTTTTTTTATCACCGGCATCCGGCGAACCGGAACTGCCGGCCGACCTTCCGGCGGCTGCAAAGCCCTTGTCGTCTGCATGACTGTCCTTGTCGGAGATCGCGGACAGTTCCAGACCGTATATGACAAGACTTACGAGAGCCAATACCGAAGAAGCAGTAAGGACCATCTGGCCTGTCATTGTAATGAGAAAAGCGAGGACCGCGAAGATCGGCACCGCCAGGAGAATACTGCCCAGAATATATTTTTTCTTATCGACAGGCAGGTCCGCCGTGATCTTTCCTGTGCTGCCGTTCATCACCGCGTAGGCGACGCGGTCATCCTTTCTGTAAGTGAGGAACCAGACAGGGAGATAGGCGCATACCGGCTCTTCACTGCTGAGGTTCATGGAACTTCCCCGCAGCTGGTTCTTAAATTCGTCTGCAGAGGGCATATCCGCTCCGGAGCTTCGGTACTCGGGAACTCCTGATAAACGCTCTATGGAGTCCTGGCTGATCGAATTCAGGACCGGTTCGCGGTAGACTTCATTTCCGACATCGGGCGCGTCCGCGTAGAATCCGCAGAGGATAGAAGGCGTAAACGGCTGCATCTTAGCCGCCTCAAAAGGAGCGATGGCAGCTGCGACAGTATCGTCGAAGGAAGATGAAGCGTCATAAGTCAGCCCGTGATAGCGGGCGTCGACTTCTCCGCTCAGACTGTAATGATCCGTGATCTTGTAGTCTCCCCTGCGATAAGTCTTGGAGCCTTTAAGGTGCAGGTCTCCGCTAAAATCATAATTGTAGACCCAATAGGGAATATAGATCCCGCGGAATCTGTCCAGGAATTCGGGATCCCGGAATTCCCGGGGGGCGAAGAGAGCGCGCCTGACCAAAGAGGAATAGGATTTCCTGCAGTCCTCTTTAGTTCGCGTGAAGGGAATGATATGGGCCGGACGCTTTTCATCGCGCATCCTGCTGTCAAGGATCGTGGAAGCGCCGCAGTAAGTGCAGAAACCAGCCGCAGTAACGTTTGTCGTCATGATCTCGCCGCCGCACTGAGGGCAGGTGTAGACCGTAACTCCGAACATGTCGCTTTCTTCCGCGTCCTGGCTTTTCTGATATTCGTAGGGATCCAGCAGCGTGCTGCAGTACTCGCACTTCAGCTTCTGAGACTCGATGTCAAAGACCAGATTCCCCGCGCAGTTGGGACAATTGTACATATTTCACACTTTCCGCCATTGGCATTAAAAACGGAACTCAATACTTTGCTGTATTGATAACTATTAGTTATAATATCATATCATGGAATGACAGACATCCAAATCTGATACATATACAGGAGGATTATAATGCAAAATATTGACGATTCTGTGTTCATCGCAGAGGGGGCGAGAGTAGTCGGAGACGTGACCGTCGGAAAAGACAGCAGCATCTGGTTTAACGCAGTCCTTCGGGGCGACGAGGACCGCATCGCAGTGGGAGAGGGATCCAACATCCAGGACAACTGCGTGATCCACTGCGGGCAGGGATACTCGACCATAGTGGGAAACGGCGTGACAGTTGGACACCTGGCGCTCCTTCACGGATGCACTATTGGAGACAATACGCTGATCGGAATGCACTCAACTATTATGAACGGAGCAGTGATCGGAAAGAACTGCGTGATCGGGGCAGGCTCCCTCGTCACGACCGGGACAGTCATACCTGACAACAGCGTAGCGCTCGGCAGTCCGGCGAAAGTGATCCGCGCTGTAAAGAACGAAGAGATCGAGTACAACAAGTTTGACGCGGAATTCTACAGGAAGCAGGCGGCGGCCTATAAGAGCAGGTCATAACGCCAAGCAGAGTATATTTTGACATGAAATTATTTCACTGCTGAATCAAATTTTCTGCTATTATACGTTGAAACGCTATTGCAATGAAGTTATGAAAATTTTATAATGTGTTCATTGGCGATTTCAAAGCCAAATAACTTAAGGAGGATGTAACTATGAAAAAGATGTTTAAGACCAGCCTTGCAGTTGCTATGTCGGTTTGTATGGCAGCAGCTCTGACAGCATGCGGCGGCTCCGGTTCCGCTTCAAGCAGCGCTCCCGCTGACAGCGGCGCGGCAGCCGAGACTACCGAGAGCGCGGATACAGGCGCCAAGATCAAGATCGGCGGCTCCGGCCCCCTGACAGGCCCTGCAGCTGTTTACGGACAGGCAGTTAAGAATGCGGCTGAGATCGCTGTTGAAGAGGTCAACGCCAAAGGCGGACTTCAGTTCGAACTCAATATGCAGGACGACGCGCATGATCCCGAGAAGGCAGTCACTGCTTACGGCGTTCTGAAAGACTGGGGCATGCAGGCTTCTCTGGCAACTGTTACTTCCGCTCCCGGCGCAGCAGTTTCCCCTTCCTATGCTGAGGACAAGATCTTCGCGATCACTCCTTCCGGATCTTCCACATCCGTCATCTTCGCGGATCCCGATAACCTTTCCGGCGCTTTCGGAAATGTTTTCCAGATGTGCTTCACAGACCCCAACCAGGGAACTGCAAGCGCGGACTATATCTCCGGACATGCTGATCTGGGCAGCAAGGTAGCTATCATCTACAAGAATGATGACAACTATTCCAAGGGCATTCACGATACATTCGTAGCTGAGGCAGGCGCCAAGAACCTCGCCATCGTTTACGAGGGAACCTTTGATGATTCCAACGCGCAGGACTTCACAGTACAGCTTGGCAAAGCTCAGGAAGCAGGCGCAGACATCCTTTTCCTGCCCATTTACTATGATCCCGCATCCCTGATCCTCACACAGGCGAACGGAATGGGTTACAAGCCCACTTTCTTCGGCGTTGACGGTATGGACGGAATCCTTGGCCTGGAAGGCTTTGATACTTCTCTGGCAGAAGGCGTCTATCTGCTGACTCCTTTCTCCGCAGACGCTACAGATGAGCTTACAGTAAACTTTGTCAACAAGTACAAAGAGAAATTCGGAGAGGTTCCGAACCAGTTCGCAGCTGACGCTTACGACTGCATCTACGCGATCGCTCAGGCATGCGAGGCAGCAGGCGTTACCGCAGATATGAGTTCTGCAGATATCTGCGCTAAGCTCGTTGAGCAGTTCACAAGCATGACATTCAGCGGTCTGACCGGTTCCGAGATGACCTGGAACGCAAACGGTGAAGTCACAAAGTCTCCCAAGGCTGTTGTGATCCAGAACGGCGTTTATGTAGGTGTTGAAGAGTAATCTTTCGCTGATCACGGTGAACTTAGTATGAACAGGCAAAGCCCGCCCCGTGCGGGCTTCCTGTTTTATTTGCGATACAGGCAGTTTTATAGAGAGGAAGACAGACATGCAGTTTCTATCCTATTTGATCAACGGATTGGGACTCGGCAGTGTGTACGCGATCATCGCGCTGGGATATACGATGGTCTACGGCATTGCCAAGATGCTCAATTTCGCACATGGCGATATTATCATGATCGGAGCGTACATCGCTTTCTTTGCACTTACAAAATTCGCGCTTCCCTTCCCGCTGGCAGTTCTGGCGGCAATAGCGGTGTGCACCATGCTGGGCGTATTGATCGAAAGGCTTGCTTACAAGCCTCTCCGGCAGGCTCCCAGTCTGGCAGTCCTGATCACCGCGATCGGCGTCAGCTATTTTCTTCAGAATGGCGCGCAGATCCTGTGGTCATCCTCCAGTAAGGTGTTTCCTTCCGCGATCAGCACGGGAAGCATTTCCCTGGGATCCGCTTCGGTGTCCTATCTGACACTGATCACTATCGCAACCTGCATAGTCGTAATGATATGCCTTACTCTCTTCATTAACAGGACGAAAACAGGCAGCGCCATGCGCGCGTGCTCCGAGGACAAAGGCGCGTCAATGCTGATGGGCATTAATGTCAATATGATCATCTCGATCACGTTCGCGATCGGATCGGGCCTTGCAGCCATCGCATCCGTGCTGCTTGCTTCCACATATCCGTCCGTCTATCCGACTATGGGATCCATGCCCGGCATCAAGGCGTTTACAGCGGCAGTATTTGGAGGGATCGGATCGATTCCGGGAGCCTTTATCGGAGGTCTGCTCCTGGGAATTATCGAGATCTTTGCAAAGGCTTACATTTCTACGCAGCTTTCCGACGCCATAGTATTCGGTGTCCTGATCGTGATCCTTCTGATCAAGCCCACCGGACTTCTCGGCAAAAAGATCAACGTCAAGGTTTAAGGGAGGAAGTAAGACATGAAAGAAAAAAGCAGCGTTTTCTCCCGCTTCGGAGACAAAAAGAACAGAGGACGACTCATGTCCTTCGCTCTTGTGATCATTGCATATATTGCTGTTGAAGTTCTCCTTAAGACCGGAAGTCTCGGCAGTATGTTCAGCAGTCTCCTGGTTCCGATCACCTGTTATGTCGTGGCTGCTATAGGCCTCAACCTCAATGTCGGTATTTCCGGAGAACTCAATCTGGGCCAGGCAGGATTTATGAGCGTAGGCGCTTTCTGCGGAATCTGCGTCTCCGGTATACTGGCGAACAGTATCTCTGCCGGCATCCCCAGACTGATCATTGCGATCTTTTGCGGAGCAATACTGGCAGCGGTTTTCGGATTCCTGATCGGTATTCCCGTCCTTAAACTTCAGGGCGACTATCTCGCGATCGTCACGCTGGCTTTCGGACAGATCATCAAGAGTATTTTCATGAACGCATATATCGGTATCGACACTGAGGGGCTACACTTCAGTTTCGTAGAGAGCAATTTCAAGCTCCAGCCAGGCGGGAAGATGCTCCTGAACGGTCCCATGGGCGCCACCGGTACACAGAAGATCGCCAATTTCACAGTAGGGACTGTCCTTGTCATCGTCGCGCTCCTTGTCGTCTATAACCTGATGTTTTCAAGAAGCGGCAGGGCGATCATGGCGGCGAGAGACAATCGTATTGCCGCGGAATCTGTCGGCATTCCGATCTCCAGGACCAAGATGCTGGCGTTTGTTACGTCAGCCGCGCTGGCAGGTGCCGCAGGAGCCCTCTATGGACTTAATTACTCCACGCTGGTCCCGAACAAATTCGATTTCAACACCTCCATTCTGATCCTCGTCTACGTCGTTCTGGGCGGACTCGGGAACATGACCGGCACGATCATTTCGACCGTTGTCCTGATCCTGCTTCCGGAACTGCTTCGTTCGCTGCAGGACTACAGAATGCTGATCTATGCAGTAGTGCTGATCCTCATCATGCTCGTGACAAACAACGAATGGCTCATGACGAAATGGAAGAGCCTGTTTTCAGGCAAGGCGAAAGGAGGTGCTTAATATGGCTGACAATACAGATAAGAACATGAAAGCACCCGTTCTGGACGTACAGGATCTCGGCATCGACTTCGGCGGCCTGACAGCAGTAAACGACCTGAACATGCAGGTCTATGACGGCGAGATCGTGGGACTGATCGGCCCCAACGGCGCAGGAAAGACTACCGTTTTCAATCTTTTGACCAAGGTCTACAAGCCTACGAGGGGCAAAATATATTTTGACGGCAAGGATACGGCTGGAAAGAGCGTCGTGGATATCAACAAGGCGGGAATCGCCAGAACATTCCAGAACATCAGGCTGTTCGGCAACCTTACTGTCCTGGACAATGTCAAGACAGGTTTCCACAATGTTATTCCGTATTCTCCGATCACAGCGATCCTGCGGCTTCCGAAGTATTTCGCCAGCGAGAAAGAGATCAACGAGAAAGCGATGGACCTTCTTAAGATCATGGAGCTGGACAAGTACGCGGATTACAAGGCGAGCAATCTTCCCTACGGCGCGCAGAGAAGGCTTGAGATCGCCAGAGCACTGGCTACGAATCCCAAACTTCTTCTTCTGGATGAGCCTGCCGCAGGCATGAACCCTCAGGAGACAGCGGAACTGATGGACATGATCCGCTTTGTCCGCGACCACTTTAAGATCGCGGTGCTGCTCATCGAGCACGATATGAAGCTTGTCATGGGAATCTGCGAGAGGATCACTGTACTGAACTACGGAATGATGCTGGCACAGGGAACGCCGGAGGAGATCCAGTCAAACCCTGAAGTCATCAAAGCGTACCTGGGGGACTGATATATGCTGAAAGTAACGGACTTAAAAGTAAAATACGGCATGATCGAAGCCATCAAAGGCATCTCTTTTGAGGTACGCGACGGCGAGATCGTGACAATGATCGGCGCGAACGGCGCCGGAAAGACGACGACGATGCACGCGATCTCCGGTCTTGTCAAGGCCGCGGAAGGAAGCATTAAACTCGACGACGTGGAACTCACAAAGACTCCTGCCAACAAGATCGTAGGCATGGGCCTTGCGCAGGTTCCCGAGGGAAGAAGAGTCTTCGCGGAACAGACTGTCGAAGAGAACCTGATCCTGGGCGCTTATCTGCGGAAGGACAAAGCCAAAATGGCCGAGGATATGGAGGAAGTCTATCAGCTGTTCCCGCGTCTTAAGGAAAGAAGAAAGCAGCTTGCCGGAACACTGTCCGGAGGCGAGCAGCAGATGCTTGCTATGGGCAGAGCCCTTATGGCAAAGCCTTCGATCCTGCTTCTGGACGAGCCTTCTATGGGACTTTCACCGCTCCTCGTATCCGAGATCTTCCATATTATCAGGGAGATCAACGACAAGGGAACTACTATCCTTTTAGTTGAGCAGAACGCCAAAAGAGCGCTGGCCATCGCGGACAGGGCGTATGTGCTGGAAACTGGCAACATCACACTGGAGGGGACCGGTGAAGAACTCGCGAACGACGAGAGAGTGCAGAAGGCCTATCTCGGCGGATGAGCGCTCATTATAAAGCGGGTATGGTTACTTACAATGATCACAGGGAGGAAGCATAATGTACGTTAAAGATCATATGACAGAGAAACCTTATACGATCACAAAGGATGTAGTGATCTCCAAAGCGGTTGAGATCATGAGAAAAAATCATTTTCACCGCCTGCCCGTGGTAGATGACCAGGGCAAACTGATCGGACTTGTCACGGGAGGACTTGTAAAAGAGAAGAGCGGAGCGAGCTCCACGTCTCTCTCTATCTATGAGCTCAATTATCTTCTGAGCAAGACCGAGGTCCAGGACATCATGATCACGGACGTCAAGACGATCTCTCAGGATGTATTTGTTGAGGTCGCGGCCCAGACCATGCTGGAAAACGAGATTTCTGTTCTTCCTGTAGTGGATGAGAACAACAAAGTTATCGGAATCATCACAGATAAAGATATTTTCCAGGCTTTCGTAGAGCTTCTCGGATACAGGAAACAGGGAACAAGATTCATTTTCGCCGCCACCGACACTCCCGGCGAATTTGCTCCAATGGCCAAGTGTTTCGGCGACAACAACGCCAATCTGGATTCTCTGGCAGTCTATCACACTAAGGAAAGAGGAGCCGAGATCGTGGTCAAGGCTTCCGGCGCCATCTCTGTGGAAGATATGGCGCAGATCCTTGTCAATGAGGGATTCAAACTCAAAGGGATCGTACAGACGACCAAATTCGGCACTACCAAAAACTTTGATGTCCCGGAAAAGACCTGCTGATCCGGCGGAGGTGATCAGATGAAATTCTTAATGCCGACTCTTGTATATTCAGAAGAGAATTGTGTACTGAGCCACAGCGCTGAGCTCGCTTCTCTGGGAAGCCGCGCGCTGATCGTGACCGGAAAAAGCAGTGCCAGAAGATGCGGCGCTTTCGCGGATGTCACGGCTGCTCTTGATAAGCACGGCGTATCCTGGGTTGAATTCGCGGAAGTGGAGGAGAATCCTTCAGTGGAAACGATCATGAGAGCCAGGCAGGTGGGCTGCAAGGTGAAGGCCGATTTCGTGATCGGCATCGGCGGCGGATCCCCCATGGACGCGGCGAAAGCGATCGCCCTGATGATCCGCCACCACGACCGGGACTGGGAGTATCTCTATGACAAAACAGCGGAGACCTCCACTTTGCCGATCGCCGAGATCCCTACCACAGCCGGAACCGGTTCGGAAGTCACAGCTGTCTCTGTTCTTACAAGGCACGACAAACACGTCAAGGGGTCCATTCCCCACAAGATCTTTGCGGATCTTGCGCTGATCGACGGCAAGTATCTTTCCGGAATGCCGGCACAGATCCTCGCCAACACTACAATGGACGCTCTCTGCCATCTCTACGAGAGCTACATTCACTCAGCCGCAACAGACTTCAGCAGAATGTGCGCGGAAGCAGGCATCAAAGTCTGGGCCCGCAGCAAGGATGTAGTACTGGGCAAAAGAGAGGCTTCCCCTGAGGACTATCAGAATATGATGAACGCCTCCTGCATGGCAGGCATGGCCATCGCGCACACCGCGACTTCTATGCCGCACGCCCTCAGCTACAGACTTACCTACAGCGCCCATATGGCTCACGGTAAGGCATGCGGATACTTCCTTGCCGGCTATCTGAGGGAAGCGGATCCTGTGGAAGTAAACCATATTTTGTCCCTCGCCGGATTTAAGACAGTAGAGGAACTTGAGGAATACTATGTGGAAACCTGCGGAAGAGACGAGGTCCCCATGGAGATCCTTGAGCAGTCGGTGGAAGAAGTGTTTGCCAATAAAGGCAAGTGCAAGCTCCCGCCTTTCCCCGTCTACGAAGCGGTCATCAGAAGAATTGCCGGAATCTGAAAGAACAGGATTTGATCATGACAATGAAAAAGCCTTCATCAGCGAATGATGAAGGCTTTTATTGAGCAGGGGAAGAGGGATTCGAACCCCCATGAACGGTTTTGGAGACCGTGATACTGCCATTGTATGATTCCCCTATAAACTTATAAACGGTTCTTTTTGTCCGTCAACATTTGAGAGTATAACACAACCTATTAGGATGTTCAACTAAAATTTACGGAGAAGTAAATAAAATCATTAGACATACCGTGTATGTACATTTTGAATTCGTATGATATAATTCCTTGAGACAATAATACAAATCACTTACCCCATAGGAGGAGAGAGCGCGATCTATGAGTAAAGTCAGACGGATCTATGTTGAGAAGAAGGAGCCCTTCGCGGTTGCGGCAAGACAGCTGAGGGATGACATCATCGGCTTTTTGGCAGTGAAAGGGCTTACCGGAGTTCGGAAACTGATCCGATACGATGTGGAGAATGTCTCCGATGAAGTTTTTGAAACCGCGTGCAGGACAGTCTTTTCAGAGCCGCCCGTGGATATTCTTTACAGAGAAACAATCGATGTTCCCGCGAACGGGCATGTTTTCAGTGTTGAAGCCCTTCCCGGACAATTTGACCAGAGAGCGGACAGCGCGGTCCAGTGCGTCCAGTTTCTAAATGAAAACGAACAGCCTGTGATCAGAACGGCGGAGACATATATTCTTCTCGGTGAAATCACTGATGAGGAACTTGAGAGGATCAAGCATTACTGCATCAATCCTGTCGACTCCCGGGAGACCGGTATGGAGAAGCCCGAAACGCTTCAGATGGATTACCCGGAAGCGGAGGATGTCAGGGTCATGACCGGAATGATCAGTATGAACGAGACAGATCTTATGGATCTGTACGCTTCACTGGGACTTGCGATGACTCCCAACGACTTTAAGTTCATCCAGGACTATTTTGCCGGCACTGAGCACAGAGATCCCACTATCACTGAGATCCGTGTTCTGGACACCTACTGGTCGGATCACTGCCGCCACACCACCTTCTCCACGGAACTTCAGGATGTGGAATTTGAGGACGGCTACTACAGGGACATCATCGAGCCCACTTATTTCAGTTATCTCGACACCAGAGAAGAATTTTATAAAGACAGAGACGACAAATATGTCTGCCTGATGGATCTCGCCATCATGGGAATGAAAAAGCTAAAGGCAGACGGCAAGCTTAACGATCAGGAAGAATCTGACGAGAATAACGCCTGCTCTGTTGTTGTACCCGTGGAAGTTGACTATGGAAACGGGCCCGAGACGGAGGAATGGCTTGTCTTCTTTAAAAACGAGACGCACAATCATCCCACGGAGATCGAGCCTTTCGGCGGCGCAGCTACCTGCCTTGGCGGAGCGATCCGCGACCCGCTCTCCGGAAGAGGCTATGTATATCAGGCAATGCGCGTGACCGGCGCGGCAGATCCCACAGTTCCCGTATCCGAGACTCTCGAGAACAAACTTCCCCAGAAGAAGCTTGTCACAGGTGCCGCAAAGGGCTACTCCAGCTATGGAAACCAGATCGGCCTTGCGACGGGACATGTAAAAGAGATCTACCATCCCGGCTATGTCGCAAAGAGAATGGAGATCGGCGCTGTCATGGGCGCTGCGGCGCGCAGAAATGTTAAGCGTGAGAACAGCGATCCCGGCGATATCATCATCCTGCTCGGCGGCCGCACGGGTCGCGACGGAATGGGCGGCGCTACCGGCTCCTCCAAGGCGCACAACGACCAGTCCCTTACAGACTGCGGAGCTGAGGTCCAGAAGGGTAACGCCCCTACTGAGAGAAAGCTCCAGCGACTTTTCAGAAGGCCTGAAGTCTCAAGCATAATCAAAAAATGCAACGACTTCGGAGCAGGCGGTGTATCCGTAGCAATCGGTGAACTGGCAGACGGCCTTAAAGTCAATCTCGACCTTGTTCCCAAGAAATATGAAGGTCTGGACGGAACAGAACTTGCCATCTCCGAATCCCAGGAGAGAATGGCCGTAGTGGTCGCGCCTGAAGATAAGGAACAGTTCCTTGCTTACGCGGCGGAAGAGAACCTCGAGGCTACTCCAGTCGCTGTAGTCACGAAAGAGCCCAGGCTTGTGCTCAACTGGAGAGGCAGGCCCGTCGTGGATATTTCAAGGGCTTTCCTTGACACGAACGGCGCGCATCAGGCTACTGATGTAAAAGTTCTCATGCCCTCTGAGAAGGACAATTATCTCAATAAATTCGCGTGTGAAGGCGTGCGGGAAGCATTTGGCGACCGCAGAAACCGCGATATGACCGGTGAGGACTTCGTAAAAGCCATGAAGAGTTCTCTCGCGGATCTCAACGTGTGCTCTCAGAAGGGCCTCGTTGAAATGTTCGACGCCTCCATCGGAGCCGGTACAGTGGATATGCCTTACGGCGGAAAGTATCAGCTTACCGAGACCCAGACGATGATCGCCAAACTCCCTGTTCTTGGCGGCAAGACCGATACAGTGACTATGATGAGTTATGGATTTGATCCGTATCTCAGTTCCTGGAGTCCCTATCACGGAGCAGTTTACGCCGTGACGGAGTCTGTCGCCAAAGTAGTGGCGGCCGGCGGTGATCTCACTAAGCTCCACCTCACTTTCCAGGAATATTTTGGCAGGATGTCCAAGGATCCTGCCCGCTGGAGCCAGCCTTTCTCCGCTCTTCTGGGCGCCTATGACGCGCAGCTCGGATTCGGGATCGGCAGTATCGGCGGCAAGGACAGTATGTCCGGAACCTTCAATGACATCGACGTGCCTCCGACGCTGGTATCTTTTGCCGTAGACGTGGCTGAGATAGGCGACGTGATCACTCCCGAGCTCAAGAAAGCCGGCGATAAGCTTGTGCAGATCGATATCGAGAGAGATGAATACGATATTCCGGTATACACGGATGTCTGTGAGATCTACGGGAAGGTCACCGAGCTCATGAGAGAGGGCAAAGTGAAAGCCGCATATGCTGTAGACTGCTACGGCGCGGCTCCCGCAGCCGCCAAGATGGCGTTCGGCAACGGATTCGGCGTCGCTTTCACAGACGAAGTTCCCCTCAAGCACCTGTTCAGGAACAGGATCGGCGACCTGATCCTTGAGATGGAGCCCGGCTGCGAGCAGATCCTCGAGGATCGCATCCCGGACAACTATACAGTGATAGGCACTGTCAAAGAAAGCGGCAGCGGCGCAGCCTTTACATGGCGCGGCGCGGCAGTTTCCATGAATGACGCGGTTAAGACATGGAAGGCTCCTTTGGAAAAGGTATTTCCCACTAAGGCGTCTGCGGATACATCTGTGATCGACACACCGATCTATGATAAGGGCAGCATCGCTGTATGCAGCCATAAGATCGCGCAGCCCACGGTCTTCATCCCGGTATTCCCCGGAACGAACTGTGAATATGATACTGCGGCAGCTTTCGAAGCGGCCGGAGCAAAGACGATCACAAGAGTATTCACGAACCTCAGTCCTCTGGATATCAGGGAGAGTGTCAGCGCATACGCAAAGGCTATAGATGAAGCCCAGATCATCATGTTCCCCGGCGGTTTCTCCGCAGGCGACGAACCTGATGGAAGCGCCAAATTCTTTGCGACCGCATTCAGAAATGCAGTCATCGAGGACGCGGTGGGAGACCTCTTAAACAAGAGAGACGGACTGATCCTCGGAATCTGCAACGGCTTCCAGGCCCTTATAAAGCTCGGTCTGGTTCCGAACGGCAGGATCACAGGACAGAACGATAATTCACCTACACTGACTTACAACACGATCGGCCGCCATATTTCCAAGATGGCGTACACCAAGGTCGTGACCAATAAGTCCCCCTGGCTTTCCGGCGCACAGCTCGGCGGCGTGTACACCAATCCCGCTTCCCATGGAGAGGGCAGGTTCGTGGCGCCTAATGAGTGGATCGACAGACTCTTTGAAAACGGCCAGGTAGCTACGCAGTACTGCGATCCTGACGGCAATATTTCCATGGACGAGGAGTGGAACATCAACGGTTCCTATGCTGCGATCGAAGGTATTACCTCTCCTGACGGCAGGATCCTCGGCAAGATGGCGCACTGCGAGAGAAAGGGAAGAGGCGTCAACCTCAATATTTACGGAGAACAGGATCTCCGGCTATTTGAGAGCGGCGTTCGCTATTTTAAATAATCGATGTGAAATTTGGGGAGTATGTGCGGTTTTTTGCCGCGCATACTCCGTGTTATGAACCGCGGCATTAAAAACCGCGCTGCCGGGTCAAAAGAGAGACAAAACGCCAATGAATCCCAATTACAGCAGGATCCTGGAAAAGGAAATACAGAAGATCGACGAAAGCGGCGTTAAACCAGCGCTTCTGCTGCACAGCTGCTGCGCGCCCTGTTCCAGTTATGTTATGGAATACCTGAGGGAACATTTCAGGATCACTGTCTTTTATTACAATCCGAATATTACATCTGAAGAAGAATACAGTTACAGACTGTCGGAAGAAAAGCGTCTGATAGGAGAGTATAACCGGCAGGTAGAGGCACAGGACTTCGAGGGAATGAACTCCACTGAAGCGGCGGAGAAGATCGATATCCTCGAGTGTCCTTACGACCCGGAGAATTACCTTGAAGCAGTTAAGGGATATGAGGAATGTCCTGAAGGCGGAGAGCGGTGCGGGATCTGCTTTGAGATGAGACTGAGAAAGACTGCGCAGGCAGCGCGGGAAGGCGGATTTGACTGCTTTACCACGACTCTGACCATCAGCCCGCTCAAGAACGCGGCGAGACTGAACGAGATCGGAGAGAAAGTCGGCGCGGAATACGGAGTGGACTTCCTTCCTTCCGATTTTAAGAAAAAGAACGGTTACAAGAGATCCATTGAGCTGTCCAGGCAGTTCAGCCTCTACAGACAGAATTTCTGCGGATGCGCGTTTTCCAAAAAAGATGCGCAAAAGAGAGAAGAGAAATAACAGCATAGACAAGGAGTATACAGTGGAAAAATTTCTGAATCTGATCTCCGCTGAGATGGCGGGTGCTTTCGATGCGGCAGGGTATGACAGCGAACTTGGCAAGGTCACTGTCTCAAACCGCCCTGATCTGTGTGAATACCAGTGCAACGGCGCGATGGCCGGCGCCAAAAGATACCATAAGGCGCCAATCATGATCGCGAACGACGTGGCGGCGAAGCTTCAGGACTCGAACGTGTTCTCATCGGCGGAAGCTGTAAAGCCGGGTTTTCTTAACCTGAAGATCCGGGAGGACTTTATCAGCGACTACCTGGGTAAGATGAGCCGCGCGGAAAAGTTCGGCCTTGAGACGCCCGAAAAGCCCGCCTCCATCATTCTCGATTACGGCGGACCCAACGTTGCCAAACCTCTTCACGTAGGGCACCTCAGAAGCGCCGTTATCGGAGAGGCTGTAAAGAGGATCGCCAGGTATCACGGCGAAAAAGTTATCGGCGATATCCATCTCGGAGACTGGGGACTTCAGATGGGCCTTGTGATCACAGAGGTTTCTAAGAGACAGCCGGATCTGTGCTATTTTGACCCTTCTTATGAGGGGGAATATCCTGAAGAGGCACCTTTCACGGTCACTGAACTTGAAGAAATCTATCCCACGGCAAGTAAGAAATCAAAAGAAGATCCAGAGTACTATGCCGAGGCGATGACCAACACCCACCGGCTTCAGGAAGGCGACCGGGGCCTGCGCGCTCTGTGGAACAAGATCATTGAGGTCTCCGTTGCCGACATGAAAAAGAACTACGCCAACCTGGACGTCGATTTTGACCTCTGGTGGGGAGAATCCACAGTTCACGACGCGATCCCCGGCATGGTCGCCGATATGAAGGAAAAAGGCCTGGCTTACGAGTCAAACGGCGCTCTCGTTGTCGATGTAGCTAAGGAGAGCGATACCAAGGATATCCCTCCCTGCATCATCCTCAAGTCCGACGGCGCCGCGCTCTATACGACCACAGACCTTGCGACGATCAGCGAGAGAGAGAGGCTCTATCACCCGGACGAGATCATTTATATCACGGACAAGCGCCAGGAACTTCACTTCCAGCAGGTTTTCAGGACTGCCAGAAAGTGCGGGCTGGTGCCTGAGAGTACAGAGCTTCGCCATATCGGTTTCGGCACTATGAACGGCAAAGACGGCAAGCCTTTCAAGACGAGAGACGGCGGCGTCATGAAGCTTTCAGATCTGATCAGCGACATCAACGAGGAGATGAGGGGCAAAATAGCGTCGAATCCCGAGATCGGGCCAGAGGAAGCTGAGAAGACGGCTAAACAGGTCGCTCTCGCTGCCCTGAAATACGGAGATCTTTCCAATCAGGCCTCGAAGGACTATATTTTCGATATCGAGAGATTCACTTCCTTCGAGGGAGACACAGGTCCTTATATCCTGTACACCATCGTAAGAATCAAATCCATTCTCGGCAAGTATGCCGCGTCAGGCGGAAGAGACCTGTCTGATCTCAGGATCGGCCTGGCGCAGAGCAAAGCCGAGAAGGATCTTATGGCGGACCTGGCGGGATTTGGCGCGATGATGGACAATGCGTATGCAGAGATCGCGCCTCACAGAATCTGTGCGTATATTTATCAGCTGTCAAATGACTTCAACAGTTTCTATCACTCCACAAAGATCCTCTCAGAGCAGGACACGCAGAAAAAGGAAAGCTGGATCGCGCTCTTAAAGCTTACTCTTGACATTCTCAGCACATGCATCGATGTTCTGGGATTCTCAGCGCCTGAGAGAATGTAAGCGGCGCTCTGTCGTCTATTGACGATTTACAGAAGCTGTAAAAAGTGCTATGGTGATAGGGATATTATTGTTTTTTGCATAGAAACAAATGGGGTTTCGTTATGGCTTCTGGAAAAGTAATGATCTTTATGGGGGATGGATACGGAAAGTCTGCGGCTTCGCTCGGAATCGCTATGAAAAGGGCTTCGGAGGGAGACAGTATCGTCATCATCCAGTTCCTCAAGGGAAAGGGGATCACAGACAGTCCTTTCACCAAAAGACTTGAGCCGGAGATCAAGATCTTCCGATTTGAAAAATCGGAGATAGATTACATGGAGCGTACCGAGGAAGAGCAGGAAGAGGCCGCGGTCAATATCCGCAACGGCCTGAATTTTGCCAGGAAAGTGCTCACCACAGGCGAATGTAATCTCCTGGTCCTCGATGAAGTGCTCGAAGTCGTCAACAAGAAAATCATTTCGGTGGATGATCTGAGGGAACTCGTGGAATCCCGCGCGGATACGGATATCATCATTACCGGAAGCGAGATGAATGTGGAGGTCTGCAAATTTGCTGACAAGATCTCCGAGATAGGGAACATGCAGTTCAAGAATTTCTGATTGACTGCGCGCCGCGGGGCGCCGGTAGGAAGGATGGGAAAATGGCAGTTTTTAAAGGATCTGCAGTAGCAATTGTGACGCCCTTTAAGGAGACGGATGAGTCCGTCAACTACGAGGCCTTTGCCGATATCATCGATTATCAGATCGACAACGGGACGGACGCGATCGTTGTCTGCGGCTCTACCGGAGAAGCGGCCACGATGTCAGAGCAGGAGCATCTCGATGTATGCAAGTTCTGCATTGAACACACCAAGGGAAGAGTTCCTGTGATCGCGGGCACCGGCTCCAACAGGACCCTGACCGCAATTCAGCTCTCAAAGGAAGTCGCCTCTTACGGAGCAGACGGGCTGCTCCTCATTTCCCCTTACTACAACAAGGGAACCCAGGACGGCGTTTACAAGCACTTTAAGATGGTCGCGGATGAAGTGCCCGGCACTCCCGTTATCCTTTACAATGTGCCCAGCCGCACCGGCGGAAATGTTCTGCCCCAGACAGTAGCGAGACTTGTCAAAGATGTTCCCAACATCGTCGGTATCAAGGAAGCCAGCGGCGACATCAGCCAGATCGTCAAACTCATGACCCTCTGCGACGGAAACATCGATCTCTATTCAGGCAACGACGACCAGGTCGTTCCGCTTCTCTCGATGGGCGGGCTCGGCGTGATCTCGGTCGTAGCAAACGTAGCTCCCAAGGCAATGCATGATCTGTGCCGGAAGTTCTTTGACGGAGACGTCAAGAGCGCCGCAAAGCTCCAGATGGACACTCATGAGCTGTTCGAGGCTCTGTTCTGCGAAGTCAACCCGATTCCCGTCAAGAAAGCTGTAAACCTTATGGGCCAGAACGCCGGACCTCTTCGCATGCCTCTTACGGAAATGACGCCCGCAAATACAGAGAGACTTCGCAAGGCAATGCAGAATTTCGGACTTATCTGATTAGGGGGAGAAAGAATGATCAGGATCATTATCCACGGCTGCTGCGGCAGAATGGGACATATCATCACTGAAATATGTGAAAAAGATGAAAAGACACAGGTAGTAGCAGGCGTTGACGCTTTTGGCGACGCATACGCAGGATTTCCTGTTTACAGGGATCTCAACGACTGCCCTGAAGCGGATGTAGTCATTGATTTTTCCACAGCTTCCGCTGTAGACGGACTTCTTGCCTACTGCACAGCGAAGAACCTTCCTGTAGTAGTATGCACCACAGGACTCTCAGATGAGCAGACTAAAGCGCTCCAGAGCGCGGCAGAAAAGATAGCGGTGCTCAAGTCCGCCAACATGTCAGTAGGCGTGAATCTGATCGAAGTTCTGATAGCTCAGGCCGCTCCCAAGCTTGCGCAGGCTGGATTCGACATCGAGATCGTGGAAAAACATCACAACCAGAAGATCGATGCACCCAGCGGTACGGCGCTGGCTCTTGCCGATGCCGCAAACGCCGCTCTTGGAAACGAGTATGAATATGTCTACGACCGCACAGGAAGAAGAATGAAGAGACCTGTAAAAGAGATCGGTATCTCCGCAGTCCGCGGGGGATCCATTGTGGGCGACCACGACGTGATCTTCGCAGGGCAGGACGAGGTGATCACACTATCACACAGGGCTTACAGCCGCGCGGTGTTCGGAAAAGGCGCCGTTGAGGCGGCTAAATTCCTGGCCGGCAGGGAGGCCGGATTTTACACCATGAGCGATGTGCTCAGCTGATCACACAATAACACGGGGACCGCTTCGGCGGTCCCTTCTTTGAAGGCAGATTTGCGGGAGAGCAGGATATGCGCATCAGACCTTGCATAGATATACATAACGGCCGCGTCAAGCAGATCGTGGGAAGCACGCTGAAGGACCAGGGGGACCGCTCCATGGGAACCGCTGTGGAAAATTTCGTTGCGGACAGGGACGCCTCCTATTACGCTTCCGTATACAGAGATATGGATCTGCGTGGCGGACATATTATCCTTCTCAATTCTGTCAGGGAAGAAGCATATAAAAAAGACATGGAACAGGCAATGGGCGCTCTGGCCGCTTTCCCGGGGGGCATGCAGATCGGCGGAGGCATCACTCCTGAGACTGCCGGAACCTTTCTTGACGCAGGCGCTTCTCACGTGATCGTGACATCCTATGTGTTCAGCGACGGAAAGTTAAG
This sequence comes from uncultured Lachnospiraceae bacterium, assembly GCA_902794825.1. Taxonomy (GTDB): domain Bacteria; phylum Bacillota; class Clostridia; order Lachnospirales; family Lachnospiraceae; genus CAG-791. The sequence goes on along the minus strand of CADBIU010000001.1, from coordinate 30,899 downwards.
TGAGAGAGCGCTCTCGGAAATGATAAGAGCAGCCGGGCGGGAGAGGATCGTACTGGACCTCAGCTGCAGGAAGAGAATTGACGGGAAATATGTAGTAGTTACCGACCGATGGCAAAAGTTTACAGACCTGGAGATCAAAAAAGATGTGCTTGACAGGCTTTCCGGCTGCTGCGACGAGTTCCTGATCCACGCGGCGGATGTGGAGGGAAAGCGGTCCGGGATCGAAGAGACTCTTGTATCATTACTGGGTGAATGGGAGCAGATGTCGGGATTCCCGATAACCTATGCAGGAGGCGTCCGCTCTTTGAGCGACCTCAAACTGATAGGAAAGCTGTCCGGCGGAAGGATGGATGTCACAGTGGGCAGCGCGCTGACACTGTTTGGCGGCAACCTGACTCTTGAGGATCTGGCAGAAGCAGCGGATAAGATCTGAAACGGTCCCGGAAACAGAGGCGAAAAGCACAAAAAAGCCGGATCGGCGGAGAGAAAAAAGACTCTCAGCCGGTCCGGCTTTTATGATTATGATCAAAACTTTGTCACATTAACAGCCTGAGGGCCTTTCTCGCCCTGGACAATGTCGAATTCAACTTCCTGACCTTCTTCAAGGGTCTTGAAACCTTCGCCGTTGATACCTGTATAATGCACGAATACATCGTTTCCTTCCGAATCACTGATAAATCCAAAACCGCGCTGGTTATTGAATCGTCTGACTACACCCTTACTCATGTTGTTACCTCCGAATTGTGTGATGAATAGTACAGCGCAAATGTTTGTGAAAAATAAAACAATTTGTGCAACATTATCAAAATAGCACAGGTAAACATAAAAGTAAAGATACAAAACAGATAAATGTTATATCGATGAACAATGATACCAACTACCAATTACTTGCTCAAACTCTTTACTTTAAAACTTTACAATGCTAAAATATTATGTGCAGGTTAGTATTACTTGAGAGCAAGGAGTAGCGGGGTATGAACAAAAAGATCAGAACAGAAGCTGTTGACAGTTTGTTTGAAGCTATTTTGACACTGGAAAATAAAGAGGAATGTTACAGTTTCTTTGAGGATCTGTGCACCGTCAATGAGCTCCTCTCACTTTCCCAGAGGTTTGAGGTGGCAACAATGCTGCGCAGACATGATACGTATCTCAAGATAGCGGAGAAGACCGGAGCGTCTACCGCGACGATCAGCCGTGTCAATCGTTCTCTCAATTACGGAGACGACGGATACGCGCTTGTCTTTGCAAGAATGAACAGTATGAAAGACTTCATTGAGGCTGAAAAGGCTGCAGGGACAACAGGCGAGTAAGAGGACACTATCTTGACTACTAAACGTTCGAACATACTTCAGTATATATTGCTGTTCGCGGGAGGAGCGCTGCTGTATCTGGCAGCGGTCCTTCCCTTTTTGATATATCACGGCGGGATCTTTTTTTATTACGGTGATTACAATGTGCAGCAGGTGCCTTTCTACATACTCGCGCACAGGGCAGTACGCAGCGGCCGCTTCTTCTGGAATCCGTACATTGACCTCGGAAGCAGCATGGGCGGGAGTATGTCCTTTTATCTGTGGGGCAGTCCCTTTTTCTGGCTGACCATTCCTTTTGGCGAGAAGACGATCCCCTACATTCTTCCCTTTGTCATGTCCCTGCGCTACGGGACCGCGATGGTAACTTCTTACGCGTATATCAGAAGAAATGTTCGCGGTAATATCTGGGCTGTGATCGGAAGTCTGCTATACACTTTTTCGGGATTTCAGGCCTGCAACATCGTATTTCAGCATTTTCACGACGCGACGGCTTTTTTCCCGCTGTATCTTCTGACTTTTGACGACGCTGTCGGGAAGAACAGAACAGCCGGATTCACGCTCATGACGGCTCTGATGTCGGTCATAAACTATTATTTCTTCTTCGGACAGGCGATCTTCATCCTTATCTACTATATTGTGAGGTACTGTCCGTCAAGAGATCCCCACAGGATAGCAGGCGATGTGATCCGGGTTCTCTTAAGCGGGATCCTGGGGCTTTTGATATCCGCTTTTTTCCTTGTGCAGTCGGTGTACGGGCTCAGCGGAAACAGCCGTCTGAACGACTACATAAACGGCTACGGGATCTTCGCCTTTGATGAGGGCGTAACTCCCCTGGCCATTATCAAATCACTGTTTATGGTGCCGGATATCATCGCCAAGCCAACTCTTTTCTCGGGAGAGCAGGTAAAGAACGGCTCGCTGGCTGCTTATCTGCCCTGTTTTTCACTGACAGGCGTGATCGCGTATATGAAAGTATTCCGCAGGTCCTGGAAAAGCAGAATGATCGCGGTGTGCGGCGTAATGGCTTTCATCCCTCTTTTTAATTCAGTCTTCAGCGCTTTCAACTCGGAGTACTACGCGAGATGGTTTTATATGCCCATCCTGATCATGGCAGCTATGACAGCCCGCGCGCTCGAATCGGCCGGCAGGACCGAACTTATGAAGGCAGCCCGCGTCACTGTGATCATCACTGTACTGATCATGCTGAGCGCGCTTGTTCCCGTGATAGAGAAAGGGAAAACAAAATGGTTTTCTGTCAGCAGCAACAATGACCTTCTTGTCATCGAGATCGCGGCGACTGCCGCTCAGCTTCTCATTCTGGTACTTCTCCTCATCATTCTGCCGAATGTCAGAAGTATGTCAAAATACAGAAAGCCTGCGCTTCTCATCGCCGCTGTATTCTGCTGTCTTTTGACCAATCTGGCAGTTTTGTACAACGGAAACTCACTGATCGCGCGAACGGGAGGCGTGAAGTGGAGAAAACAGATGCTGGATTCAGAACCGGAACTTCCGGATACGTCGTCGTTTCTGAGAGTGGAGACAGACGGGACGTCGACGAACTACGAGATGGTGTGGGGTTATCCCACTATCCACTGCTTCGAGAGCACGGTTAATCCTTCCATCTTTAGTTTTTACAGAAAGATCGGAATGATCCGGACAGTAGAATCGACACTTCCGATCGACAGGGCCGGCGCAAGGGCGCTCCTCTCCGTACGCTATTATATAGAAAATACTCTTGTAAAACCTTCCGAGACTCTCGAGGAAAAGGGCGGTATTGTCGGATATGACGACTATACGGATACAGACGGATACAGGATCTATGAAAACTCCAATTATATTCCGATGGGTTTCACTTTCGACAGTTTTATAAGGGATGCGGAATACAGTTCCATGAAGAAGGGAGAGATGACAGACAGACTGCTTGTCAGGGACATCATCCTCACAGAGGAACAATGCGCCAGATACGGCAAGTATATGGAGGAAGACAGGCATGCTGATGAGCAGGTCATGAGCGATCAGGAATTTGCGAGGTACTGCAGAGAGAGGGCAGAATCATCCTGCAAAGATTTCCGTTTTACGTTAAGCGGATTTACCGCAGAGGCAGATCTTCCCGAAGATAATCTGGTATTCTTCTCAGTTCCCTATGACCCGGGCTTTACCGCCGCTGTGGACGGAGTGGAAGTCACGATCGAAAAAGTTGACGGCGGGCTGATGGCGATCCCTGTACCTGCCGGGAAGCATTCCATTGAATTCAGATATCTGCCGGTCGGGATCAGGATGTGTTCTTATATCTCGGCTGCGGCAGTAATAGCGTTTATTATTCTGACTGTCCGTTCCAGAAAAACAAATGTCCTTGCAATGGAGAATAAACCGTGATAGTATAGGTTTCGTCATTGAGTTCGTTTGTAAAGGAGACGGTTTTGAGCGAAAAGACAGAATTCTATATTGTTCGCGCGAGGGCAGTCCCTGAAGTGCTCAGGGGCGTCGCCAAAGCCAACGAATTGCTGGCCTCAGGAAAAGCCAGAACGGTAAACGAAGCCGCGGAGCTGGCCGGGATCAGCAGAAGTTCCTATTATAAATTCAAGGACGATATCGAAGAATTCCACGACAGTATGTCCGGAATGAACGTCACACTCTCATGTGAGATCAACGATGAGACGGGAATCCTTGCCAGTCTCCTGGGGATCATATCGGGCTGCAACGCCAATATACTGACTATCCATCAGAGTATTCCGATCAGCGGGGTCGCGGACCTGAGCATCAGCCTGCAGATCAGGGAGAATACTGAGGACATAGGAGGAATGATCCGCAAGATCGAGGCGCTCGGAGGCGTAAGGAAGATCAGGATCATGGGAAGAGATAATATTCACTGAATTACTCGTCGGAAAAAGGAGATTATAGTTATGATACAGATGGCAGTTCTCGGGTTCGGCACGGTCGGCGGCGGAGTTGTTGAGGTTATTGACCGGAACCAGGATGTGATCAGAAAGACTGTCCCACAGGGAATCTATGTAAAATATATTCTTGACCTTCGCGATTTTCCCGGCAATCCCTATAACGACAGAGTGACCCACGACTATCAGGATATTCTTGATGACGGTGAGATCGAAGTGATCTGCGAGACTATGGGAGGCAGGGAGCCCGCTTACACCTTTACCAGAAAAGCCCTTGAGCGCGGGATCAGTGTATGTACTTCCAATAAGGAACTTGTAGCGGCCCATGGACCGGAGCTTTTAGAGATCGCGAAAGCGCATAACTGCAGCTATCTCTTTGAAGCAAGCGTCGGAGGCGGAATCCCGCTGATCCGTCCGATCAACGCGTGCCTTACTCAGGAAGATATCACCGCAGTATTCGGTATACTGAACGGGACCACTAATTATATCCTGACCAGGATGGAAAAATCCGGTCTTTCCTTTGAGAACGCGCTCAGAGAAGCTCAGGAGAAGGGTTACGCGGAGAGAAATCCCGCGGCGGATGTGGAAGGCCGCGACGCGTGCCGCAAGATCGCGATCCTTTCTTCCCTGATCAGCGGAAAGACTGTCCGGTATGAGGATATCCCTTGTGAAGGAATCTCCCGCGTGACAACAGTGGATTTCGGCTATGCACGCAGCATAAACAGAGCCATCAAGCTCCTCGGCGTCAGCAGAAAGCTCGAGAACGGCAAGTTAAGCGTCCGCACCGCGCCTTTCCTTGTGAGAGAAGACCATCCCCTGCACAGCGTACAGGATGTGTTTAACGGAGTCTTTGTCCACGGGAATATGGTGGACGATCTTATGTTCTATGGCAGGGGAGCGGGAAAGTTCCCTACCGCAAGCGCGGTAGTCTCCGACGTTATGGAATGCGCCAGGAACATAGGAAGAAATATCGGATGCAACTGGAGCGGAGAGATCCTTTCTATTGCAGATCCCAAGGAGGAGTCTTACCGCTATTTTGTCAGGGTAGGAAAAGAGGAAGAGCGTGAAGCCGGAGAGCTTCTGCACGCGGATTTCATGGTGCACTACGAAGGAGCTCCCGCTGACGAAAGAGCTTTTGTCACCGCCGTAATGACAGAGAGAGAGTATGAAGAGGCAGTGAAGTCATTAAGCAGTGTCAAACAGTGCATTCGTCTCTTGCAGGATTGAGTAAATTCTGCTATTACTTAGTAGGCGGTCTGTAACCGTCACTAATCAGGATTTAATTGATACAGGAGGACAAGCTCCGCGCGCTGCGCGGGGGATCATTTTATGAAAAAAGTAGTTAAATTCGGCGGAAGCTCGCTGGCGGATTCAGAACAGTTCAAAAAAGTGGGCGCGATCATCACAAGTGATCCGTCCAGGGTTTATGTCATCCCGTCAGCGCCCGGCAAGAGGTTCAGCGGCGACGACAAAGTAACGGATCTTCTCTACAGAATGTATAATAAAGCCTATAAGGACGAAGATTTCGGAGAAGAGATGGATGAGATCCGCTCCCGATATCAGGAGATCATCGAAGGGCTCGGGCTTACAGGCTTTAGTCTGGAAGGAGAGTTTGCTCAGATCGAGAGGATAATGACCCAGAATCCGAACAGCAATTACGCTGCTTCAAGGGGCGAGTATCTCAACGGACGCATCATGGCCCGCTATCTTGGCTATGAATTTATCGACGCCAAAGATGTGATCTTTTTTGACGAACAGGGAAATCTGGACGCGGAGAAGACCAATCAGGTTCTCACCAAGGTTCTCTCTGAGACACCCAGAGCGGTCATTCCGGGATTTTACGGCAGAGGACTTGACGGACATGTCAAGACTTTTTCCAGGGGCGGAAGCGATATCACGGGTTCTATCGTAGCGAGAGCCTGCAAGGCGGACGTCTACGAGAACTGGACAGATGTCTCGGGCTTTATGGTGGCAGATCCCAGGATCATCAATAATCCCGTAGGCATTGAGACTATCACATACAGGGAACTGAGAGAGCTCTCTTATATGGGCGCTTCCGTTCTCCACGAAGACGCGATCTTCCCCGTAAGACATGAGGGGATCCCGATCAATATCCGCAACACTAATTGTCCGGAAGCCGACGGTACCTGGATCGTGGAGAGCACCTGCCAGAAATCCGGCTATGTCATCACAGGCATTGCAGGCAAAAAGGGCTTCTGCGCGGTAACTGTCTCCAAAGCGCTCATGAACTCCGAGGTTGGTTTCGGCCGAAAGGTGCTGCAGGCTTTTGAAGACAACGGCATTTCTTTCGAGCATATGCCTTCCGGTATTGATACAATGACCATCGTTGTTCATGAAGATGAATTCATGCACAAGGAGCAGCGAGTCGTATCCGCCATTCACAGATACGCGCAGCCTGATTCCGTTGAGATCGAGTCGGATCTCGCGCTGATCGCCGTCGTAGGCAGGGGAATGAAATCCATGCGAGGTACCGCAGGGCGCATCTTTTCCGCCCTCGCTCATGCCCAGGTCAATGTGCGCATGATCGACCAGGGCTCAAGCGAGCTCAACATCATTATCGGCGTTGACAACACTGACTTTGAGATCGCTGTTCGGGCAATCTACGATATTTTTGTTAAAACGAGGATCTGACCTGTTCAGATCTGATCCGGGGAGCCGCTGACACGCCGCTCCCCGGATTTTGTTTTCCCGCAGGAAGGCAGTGAAATAAGGGTTTTATGCCTTGCATTATCAAATGTTCTGATATAATATGGTTAGAAATAATCTGAAGTCGGAAATGAGGTACAGGATATGGAAACAGGCTGCCTGGAAGTCGTGGTCAACAGGAAAACGAACACACTGATGAAGGCGCTCCACTATGGTGCGATCGTCCTTTCAGTGTGTTTTTGTTTATCTGCTTTTCTCATACACTTTGCGCTGCTGCTTCCGGCAATCGGCTGCATTGTCGGCGCATACTTTTCCTGGCTGGAGACCGTGGTAGATTATGAATACGTCTATGTGGACAAGGAGATCCGGGTCGCGAAGATCCAGCAGAAGCAGCGGAGGAAAGAACTTGCTGTCTATGACCTTACCAAGATGGAAGTGATGGCGCCGTCAGGATCAGGTCATCTCGACGAGTACAAAGGCAGAAACCTGACTGTTATTGACTACAGTTCATGTGAGGACGGCAATAAGCCGTTCCGGTATGAAGTCGTGATGAAAGACGGCAGCAAACTGATCCTTGATATGGTCGGGGAGTACGGAGCGCAGGTCATTACTATCCTCCGCACATATTTCCCGAGGAAGGTCTTTACAAACTGATAACAGGCAACTTAGATAAAACTGATTGAACAGGAGGAGAAAATGGCGAAACTGATCGGTGAAGGTATTACTTTTGATGACGTACTTCTTGTGCCCGGTTATTCAACAGTTATTCCCAACGAGGTTGATCTCAGCACGAACCTCACAAAGACAATACGTCTTAATATTCCCATGATGAGTGCCAGCATGGATACCGTCACGGAGCACAGGATGGCGATCGCTATGGCAAGACAGGGCGGAATCGGCATTATCCATAAGAATATGTCCATTGAAGCGCAGGCGGAAGAAGTAGACAAGGTAAAACGCTCCGAGAACGGCGTTATCTCAGATCCTTTTTCTCTTTCTCCCGAACACACTTTGCAGGACGCGGAGGAACTGATGCGCAAATTCAGGATTTCCGGCGTTCCGATCACAGAAGGAAGAAAGCTTGTCGGCATCATCACAAACAGAGATCTGAAGTTTGAGACTGACTATTCCAAGAAGATCCGCGAATCGATGACCTCTGAAGGTCTTGTGACCGCAAAGGAAGGCATTACGCTCGAGGAAGCACAGAAGATCCTGGCCAAGTCCAAGAAGGAAAAGCTACCTATCGTCGATGACGACTACAACCTCGTCGGTCTTATCACGATCAAGGACATTGAGAAGAATATCAAATATCCCAACGCCGCTAAAGACGTCCAGGGCCGCCTTCTGTGCGGAGCCGGCGTAGGCATCACGGCTAATGTGCTCGACAGAGTCGAGGCGCTGAGAAAAGCCAAGGTCGATGTCATCGTTCTTGATTCCTCTCACGGCCATTCCGAGAACGTTCTGCGCTGCATGCGCATGGTCAAGGACGCGTTTCCTGATCTTCCGGTCATCGGCGGCAACATCGCTACGGCTGAAGGCGCTCTGGACCTGATCAAGGCAGGCGCTGACGCTGTAAAGGTAGGAATCGGCCCCGGTTCCATCTGCACAACCCGCGTAGTCACCGGTATCGGCGTCCCGCAGATCACGGCGGTTATGAACGCGTATTCCGTGGCAAAAGATTTCGGGATCCCGGTCATCGCGGACGGCGGCATCAAGTTCTCCGGCGATATGACCAAGGCCCTTGCGGCAGGCGCCAATGTCTGTATGATGGGTTCCATGCTCGCAGGCTGTGAAGAGAGCCCCGGAGCGACTGAACTCTACCAGGGCCGCAAATACAAGGTTTACAGAGGTATGGGTTCCATCGCCGCAATGGAGAACGGCAGTAAGGACAGATACTTCCAGGAGAATGCCAAGAAGCTTGTCCCCGAGGGCGTTGAAGGCCGCGTAGCTTATAAAGGCGAAGTTGAGGACGTGATCTTCCAGATGTGCGGCGGTATCCGCAGCGGTATGGGCCTCACTGGTTCTCATAACATCAGGGAACTTCAGGAGAAGGGTCAGTTTGTCAAGATCACGGCTGCATCTCTCAAGGAGAGCCATCCCCACGATATCCAGATCACAAAGGAAGCCCCCAACTATTCCATGGAGGACGCCTGATCTGTATTTTGAGTGACCATTTACAAATCCAATAACACGAAGCAGGAGCAGCAATGGGTAAAGAAGAACTGAACAGAGATGACGCGGCAGCCTCCGCAGAGGAGAGAGTAAGCCGCCATTTTATCGAAAAGGAAATTGACAAAGACCTCGCCGAGGGCGTTTATGACACCGTCCACACCCGCTTTCCGCCCGAGCCTAACGGATATCTGCATATAGGCCACGCCAAGAGTATACTTCTCAATTACGGAATGGCGCAGCAGTACGGTGGAAAATTCAACCTTCGCTTTGACGATACCAATCCCACCAAGGAGAAGAGCGAGTTCGTGGAGTCCATCAAAGAGGACGTGGCGTGGCTCGGAGCTGATTATGAAGACAGGCTCTTTTTTGCCTCCAACTACTTCGATCAGATGTATGAGATCGCTGTAGATCTTATCAAAAAAGGGAAGGCCTATGTGTCGGACCTGACTGCCGAGCAGATGAGGGAATACCGCGGGACTCTGGACGAGCCCGGGATCAATGATCCCAACAGGGACAGGAGTGTTGAGGAAAACCTTGATCTCTTCACCAGAATGAAGAACGGCGAATTCGCTGACGGAGAGAAGACTCTTCGCGCGAAGATCGATATGACAAGTTCCAACATGAATATGAGAGATCCGATCCTCTACAGAGTGGCTCATATGTCTCATCACAATACGGGCGACAAGTGGTGCATCTATCCGATGTACGACTATGCGCACCCCATTGAGGACGCGATCGAGAATATTACACACTCTCTGTGCACTCTTGAATTTGAGGATCACAGGCCTCTCTATGACTGGGTCGTAAAGGAAGCCGGATTTGTGCATCCCCCCAGACAGATCGAATTTGCCAAGATGTATCTGACCAATGTGGTCACCGGCAAGAGATATATCAAGAAGCTTGTGGAAGAGGGCATCGTAGACGGATGGGACGATCCCAGACTTGTGAGTATCTCCGGCCTTCGCCGCAGGGGCTTTACTCCTGAGTCCATCAAGAAATTTGTGGAACTCAGCGGCATCTCCAAGGCCCAGTCCTCTTCAGACTACGCGATGCTCGAGTACTGCATCAGAGAAGATCTCAAGCCGAGCTGCAGCAGAATGCTTACAGTTCTTAATCCCCTCAAGCTGATCATCGACAATTATCCCGAGGATCAGACAGAGATGCTTGACGCCGACAATAATCTTGAGAATCCGGAACTGGGCGTCAGACAGATTCCTTTCGGCAGGGAACTGTGGATCGAGAAAGAAGATTTCCTGACGGCTCCGATCCCCAAGTACAAGAGGCTGTATCCCGGAAACGAAGTACGCCTGATGTACGCTTATTTCGTGAAATGCACCGGCTATGACACCGACGAGAAGGGCAATGTGACGGCGGTTCACTGTACTTATGACCCCGAGACGAAGAGCGGGAGCGGATTTACAGGCCGCAAAGTCAAGGGCACGATCCACTGGGTAAGCGCGAAGGAAGCAGTTCCGGTCAAGGTCAGACTCTACGAGAACATCGTAGATGAGGAGAAGGGCGTTTACAATGAAGACGGATCCCTCAATCTGAACCCGAACTCCCTGATCGAGTGCAGCGCTTATGCCGAGCCTGCGCTGAAAGACGTAAAGCCTTTTGACAGGTTCCAGTTTGTAAGAAACGGCTATTTCTGCGTGGACTGCCACGATTCGAAGGAAGGCGCTCCCGTGTTTAACAGGATCGTCGGCCTTAAGAGTTCCTTCAAACTGCCGAAGTGATTTTAAACAGACATATTAAAGAAGCGCATGGATAAGACCCAATCCATGCGCTTCTTGATTTATGCTGCAGAAGTAATTCATATGTACATATTTTCAAAGAATTTTACCAGATCATTGATTCCGGCAGTAAATCCTTCGGGATCAAAAGATCCTTTTTCAAGAAATCCGAGAGCGGCGTCTTTTCTCGCAAGACCCAGAAGTCTGCTGATCTTTCCGGCGTCTTCGGGCGACATAGTCTGCGGCAGAACCGACTCCTTAAGTACAGCCGAGCGGCGCTCTGTATATAAAGATGTGTATGACAGGACATCCTCCAGGTTTTCATACGAATTATCACTTGCCGCCCGCTCAAGGAACAGGAACAGATAAGGGTATCTGCTCATGACCGCGCACTCGGCCGCGGTGATCCTGCGCTGCAGTTCAAAATATGGAAGAATCCCTGCCTTACCTATCACTGAGTCAAGTTCAACCAGAGCGAATCTGGCGCAGAATTCCGCAAGAAATTCGTAAAGACCGGTCTTGTTGTAAAAATAGTGAAAGAGCAGCCCTTTGCTGATGCCTGCTTCCAAGACGATCTCGTCGGTGCTTGCGTGCCGGAATCCGTCCCGCGCAAACACTTTCAGCGCTCCGCCGATCATGCTTCTCTGTTTGATCTTATTTAAATCCCAGAATTTTTCATTCAACGCTGCTTCCCCCTTTCCCTGCCTCTTATTCATTATGATAACATTGCATAAATCCCGCTTCAATAAAGAGGAGTAAATAATGCAATATCACAATTTGAGTCTTTAATTTTATATCTAAATAGAGTAGTATGAAATACAGCAGGGCGGATTCTGCCCGATTAAAAATCAACAGGAGGTCAATATGTCTAGATTAGGAAAACTTCTTTTTGGTCTTGCGGTGGCAGGCGCAACTGCGGCAACAGTTTATAATTATCTGGATCAGAAGAACAGCGAGCCGGATGAGGATTTTGACGATGATTTCGAGGACGACGATACCCCGAAGTCAGAGGAGGAAGACTATACAGAGAAATTCATGACAGCCGCAACCAGGACGTACACTACTATCAAGGAAAGTTCTGCTGATGCGATGGCCAAGGTCAAGGAAGCGATCGGTCCCAAGGGAGAAGAAGTTCTCGACGTTGTCGGTGAGACCGCTGAAAAGGTCAAGGGCGTTGTTGCGGATTCCGCTGCCCGTGTTAAGGATATCCTTCAGGAAGAAGAGAGCAAGCTCGATGAAGAAGTTGTTGAAGAAGCTGTAGCAAACGCGCTGGCAGAAGAAATGGCTTCTGAGGAGCCTGAAGCCTGCGAGGCGGTCAACGAGGACGACCGCGACAAGGAAGCTGACTGTGAGGAGGAGTTCCCCGAAGAGTCAGGTGAGGAGAGCGAATAAGACAGTATTATAGAAAATGTTTTTACAAATCTTCTTGACTATTTTTATGTTCTTGATTAGAATCTCTTTAGATTTTTTGAGGGAAGGACATCAATGAGTCGGAGAGTTGTCAATCGTTTGAATATCATGAGTTAATTGCAGCACGTCAGGGGCAGTGTTCCCTGACGTGTTTTTTAAGGGGGTATCATGAGATCGTCAGGATGACAGCGATCGTCGGCTGTAAAAGCCATCGCGGCTCAGCTTTCCCGGATCTTTTCAAACAGGAGGAAATACAGATGAGTAAAAACGAGTACAAAGTCGGCGAGCGCGCCATTTACGATGCGCGGGAGCTGGGTACGGGCAAGATGATCGTGCTGGGACTTCAGCACATGTTCGCCATGTTCGGCGCTACTGTGGTTGTTCCGCTGATCACAGGACTGAATGTTTCCACGACACTGTTGTTCGCAGGATTAGGAACGCTTCTGTTTCACCTGATCTCCAAGAAAAAGGTTCCCGCATTCCTGGGTTCCTCATTCGCATTCCTTGGCGGTTATGCGGCTATCGCTCCCCTTGGAGCAGACGGCTCGTCCAGCGAACTTCTGCCTTATGCCTGCTTCGGCGTCGCATGCGCAGGCCTGCTTTACCTTATTCTCGCCGCGCTCTTTAAAGCGTACGGCACCAGCAAGGTAATGAAGTACTTCCCGCCGGTAGTTACCGGTCCCATCATTATCTCGATCGGACTTAACCTTGCTCCTTCGGCGATCAATAATGTCGAGTCCTGCTGGTGGGTAGCCCTTGTCGCGATCATTATCGTTGTGATCTGCAATATCTGGGGCAAGGGAATGATCAAGATCGTCCCGATCCTGCTCGGCGTCATCGGCTCCTATCTCTGCGCGGCAGTGGCAGGATTGATCGATTTCAGTCAGGTAGCGGCAGCTCCCTGGATAGGCTTCCCGATCAGCTATAAGAACACGGTATTCTCTATTTTCACCGGCGGCAATCTCAACGCGGGGCTTCTTCTCACGAGCATCGTGACTATCATGCCCATCGCGCTCGCGACAATGATGGAGCATATTGGCGATATCTCAGCCATCAGTTCCACTTGCGGCATCAACTATATTAAGGATCCCGGACTGCACCGCACACTGACAGGCGACGGTCTTGCCACAGCAATTGCTTCCCTGTTCGGAGCTCCGGCCAATACTACTTACGGCGAGAACACCGGTGTCCTGACTCTGACAAAGGTCTATGATCCCCGCGTAATCCGTATCGCGGCAGGATTTGCGATCCTGATGTCCTTCTGCCCGAAATTCGCGGCTATCATCGAGGTCATGCCCGCCGCGACGATCGGCGGCATCTCCCTTGTCCTCTACGGAATGATCTCCGCAGTCGGCGTGAGAAACCTTGTTGAGACGAACACCGACTTCTCCAAGAGCAGAAACGTCCTGATCGCGGCGCTGATCATGGTTCTTTCCATCGGCATCAGCTATTCCAACGCAGGCGCGATCAACATCCCCGTCGGTTCAATGACACTGAGCCTTTCCGGTCTCGCTACCGGTTCCCTGGTAGGTATCATCCTCAACGCGATCCTGCCCGGCAAAGACTACAAATTTGAAGACGACAAGCCCAACCGCACGGGCGTCAACTTCGAGATCATCTCCGGCGAGACCATCATTGAAAGCCGCGAGAAAGGAAAACACTGATCACGTAACAAACCGCATAATGAAGTAATACAGGAAGCACCGCCTTTTCAGGCGGTGCTTCTTTTAATTGTGCTGCTGGTGTATGATAAGTTGTGTAACGGAGGTGACAGGAGATGAGTTACAGATTTTGTTTTGGTGCTTCAGGGTCGGGAAAGAGCCGGCTGCTCCACAATATGATACTGGAACAGGCGCAGAATGCGCTCAGCGGCCAGGACAGATCCGGCAGCAACTATGTGATCATTGTTCCGGATCAGTATTCAATGCAGACACAGAAGGAGATAGTCGGCGAATCCCCGCAGAAAGGTATCCTCAATATAGATGTCCTGAGTTTCGGAAGACTGACGCACAAGATCTTCGAGGAGACCGGAGTCTCTCACAGAGCCGTCCTCGACGACATGGGAAAGACTCTTCTTCTGCGCAGAGTAGCTGGTCAGTGTGAGCCGGAACTTAAAATTCTCAGAAAAAGTATCCACTATCCCGGTATGATCTCGGAAGTGAAATCCGTGATCTCCGAATTCATGCAGTACGGTATCGGCGATAAGGAGATGGAACTGATGCAGCAGTATGCCGGCAGCAGAGGGCAGGGTGCTCTCAATGCGCGGCTAAATGATCTTCAGACCCTTTACACAGCTTTTATGAAGGCCAAGAGGGACCGTTTTATCACCAATGAAGAGATGCTGGACCTCCTGGCTGAGGCTATACCTTCTTCCGAATGGGTAAGACGCAGCACCTTTGTGCTGGATGGATTTACCGGCTTTACTCCGGTTCAGTACAGGGTGATCACCGCCCTGATCCGTCATAGCCGGGATGTGATCATCTCACTTTCTCTCGGAAGAGACGACGGTCCTTCCATAGAAAAAGTATGTCTTAATAAAAATCCCGGCAGAGAAGACGCTCTTTTCTACCTGACCAGAAAAACTGTCTGTGATCTTGAGAAACTGGCTTTAACCGAGGGGCTTATTAGAGGAACTGATCTGTACGTTTCTGATCCTGATGAAGTTCCTGCCCGTTTTTTAAATAATCCTGTGCTGGGCCACCTCGAACACAATATCTTCCGATATCCCGCACTTCCATTTGATCAGGATACCGGCGGAATGATCCGGATCTTTGAGACCGACACGCCGGAAGAGGAAGTAAGGCAGATCTGCATTGAGATCAAACGCCTCGTTCTGACGAAAGGCTACCAGTACAGAGACATATCTGTTGTCTGCGGCGATCTCGACAGCTGCGGAACCGCCTTCGAAAAGTATGCGCCCCGCTACGATATACCTGTATATGTGGACAAGACCAGTTCCGCCGGGCTCAGCCCTCTGACGGAAGCTGTCAGAAGCGTTCTGGGGATCAGATCGGAAGGGTATTCCTATAACAGTATATTCCGCTACCTGAGAAGCGGAATGAGCAGCCTCACAAGAGATGAAACTGACCTTCTCGAGAATTACTGTCTCGAGCACGGGATCAGGGGCCGCAAAAAATGGAGTCTTCCTTTCGACGCGCAGACAGAGCCTCTCCGGGCGCGTTTTCTTGAAGAGATCAGGCCGGTTGCGGGGGACATAACAGATGAGAGGATCCCTCCGCGCACTGCCGCCGAGAGAACACGGCAGCTTTATGATTTCATGGTGAATCTCTCAATGGAAGAGAAAATGGAAGAGTGGAGCAGCAGGTTTGACTCGGAAGGAGACTTCGTCAGGGGAAAACAGTTCAGTCAGCTCTACCGCTGTGTAATAGACCTTCTGGAGCAGATCCACGATCTTCTCGGCGATGAAAAGATCTCCGGCAAAGACTATCTGGAACTTCTTGAGACCGGTTTCGAAGAGATAAGGCTCGGCACACTTCCCCAGGAAACAGACAGATTACTTGTGGGCGATATTGAGAGGACAAGGGTATCCCAGTGCCGTGTTTTGTTCTTTACCGGCGTAAACGACGGCAATATCCCGAGGGGAACCTCAAGAGGAGGACTTCTCTCAGACCTGGACAGGGAATTTCTGCGCTCTTCGGGGGCGGAATTGTCCCCCACCCCGCGTCAGCAGATGTATATGCAGAGACTCTATCTCTACATGAATATGACTAAACCGACGGACGCACTCTATCTCTCTTTTGCCAGGACGACGCCGGAGGGCGGATCCCTGCATCCCTCCTATCTGATCCCGATGATCAGAAAACTCTTTCCCGAGCTTGCTGTGGAGCATCCCCAGCTGCGGCCGGCAGCAGAACAGCTGACCGGAATTAAGGACAGCACAGTCTGGCTGTCCGGCGCACTCCGGGACTATGCCCAGGGCGTGACCCCCGACAGATCACCGGATGCAGACGCTGTCAAGACCACATACGGCTTATTAATGCGCACAGGAAGCACAGAGGACAAAAGAGCTCTGGAAAGTCTTAAAGGGGCCGCTTTCAAGAGGTATGACCCGGTAATGATCAGTCCCGGGACAGCACAGGCTCTGTACGGGAATTCCATCATGGGCGGGATCACCAGGATGGAGACGGCCGCGCAGTGTTCTCTCAGATATTTCCTCCAGTACGGTCTTGGTCTTAAAGAGCGGAAAGAATTTGCGGTGGCGTCCCTCGATACAGGCTCGATCCTCCATATGAGTCTGGATTCATTCAGCCGCAAACTCCTGAAAAAGGGGCTTACATGGAACAGCTTCACAAAGGAGGAAGGGGAGGAACTGACCGCGGAAGCTTTAAATGAGACGGCTGCTTCCTACCATGATCTTCTTATGTACTCCACGAAGAGAAGTGAATCATGGCTTTTAAGAATGCGGGCGATCCTCGCCCGAAGCGCGGATACGCTCCAATACCAGCTTCAGAAAGGAGACTTTGTTCCGGAAGGGTATGAGTTCGGATTCGGTCCCGGCTGTGAGGCGGATCTGATCACTTTTCCTCTGAGCGGAGGCAGGTCCCTGAAGCTTACCGGCAGGATTGACAGACTTGATCTGTGCAGAGAGGATGGCAGCGTTTTCGTCAAAATACTGGATTACAAATCCGGCTCCCTGGACCTTGACGAGGATCTTATGAAGCGCGGGATCCAGCTGCAGCTTCTCATGTACATGAACGCCGCGATGGATTATCTGGCAGCGCAGAACCCGGAAACGGATATCATTCCTTCCGCCATGCTCTATTACAGGATCGCCGACCCGGTAATTGACGGAAATAAGAGCAGCGGGGACAGTCTTGAACTAATCAGGGACTCCCTGAGACCTACAGGGATGATAAACTCAGATCCCGTTTCTTACAGGCATCTGGACAGGACTGTCACCGGAAAGAGCGACGTCATACCGCTTAAACTCAAGAAGGACGGCGATCCGGGCGCCGGATCCAGCGTCTATTCTGCCGAAGGGTTTAAGGAACTGACCCGGGAAGTTACAAGTGTGGTCTGCCGTCTCGCGGAAGATATACTGGATGGAAAAGCGGAGGCCGATCCGGCCGCCTGGAAAAACAACAGAACAGCGTGCGACTATTGTCCCTACAGTAGTGTCTGCGGTTTTGATCTCTCCATCGAAGGTTACAAATACAGAAAGTGACAGCAAACTATGGCAATTGAATTTACAGAACAGCAGACAAGTGTTCTGCAGGCAAGAAAGCACAATATACTGGTTTCAGCTGCGGCGGGAAGCGGAAAAACGGCTGTGCTCGTTGAGAGGATCGTCAGAATGATCAGTGAAGGCGATGATCCGACGGATATCGACAGGCTTTTAGTGGTCACTTTTACCAAAGCGGCTGCGGCACAGATGAGGGAGAGGATCGGAGCCGCCATCTCCGCAAGGATTGAAGAAGAACCCGGGAACGCCCATCTGCAAAGACAGGAAACGCTTCTTCATAACGCCCAGATCACCACAATGGACAGTTTCTTCACTTTCCTTCTGAGGAACAATTTCAGCGACATCGACATGGACCCCGGATTTCGCCAGATGGATCAGACGGAAAGCGATCTGATGAGAAAGGATGCGATAGACGACTTTCTCGAGGAAGGATACGCTTCGGGAGATCCCGCTCTTAGAATCTGCGCAGACTATTTCTGCCGTGGGGCAGGAGACAGAGAGCTTGAGGACATTCTTGAAGATCTGTATAAGAAAGCGGTCAGCCACCCGGATCCGGAGGAGTGGCTCCGCGATCGCGCGTCAGATTACACAGTAGAGAACGAAAAAGAACTGTTCAGTTCCGCATGGATGCAGTTCATCATACTCACGGCAGCAGAGAAGATAACGGATCTGAAACGCCAATATGAACAACTTCTTGATTTCTGCGATCTGCCCGACGGTCCCGGTCTCTATCTTCCGCTGTTTCAAAATGAACTGCGGGAACTAAGTGCCCTCGGCGAAGTGCCGGGTACGGAGGAGGCCGGCAAAAGGGACCCCGTTGAGATGAAAGATCTCTGGGACAGGATCATCGAAGTTCTGAATATGGAGTTCAGGAACCTGCCGAAGTTTACTCCAGCGAAATACCCTGAAGTGGATCCCTCCAAAAAAGATACGGCCATGGCGCTTCGGAACAGCGCTAAGGAAGATGTGAAGGGACTCGCTCAAAAGTATAAGAGCGCTGAGACCGGCCGCATTCTTGAGAGGATGGAACTGATGAGAGAGGCGGACCGGGCTGTCTCGGATCTGACCATAGGCTTTCTTCACTATTTTGCCGGAGTAAAAAGAGAAAAAAACGTCATCGATTTCGTGGATCTGGAGCATCTGGCGCTTAAGATCCTCACTGTCAGAGGAGAGGACGGCGTATACCGCCCCGGAAGAGCCGCAATAGCTTACCGCCAATATTTTGACGAGATACTGATCGATGAGTATCAGGACAGCAATGAAGTGCAGGAAGTTCTGCTGCGGATGATCTCCACTGAGGATGAAGGAGTCTATAACCGCTTTATGGTGGGAGATGTCAAGCAGTCTATATACAAATTCCGGCTTGCGAGACCCGAAATCTTCATGGAAAAGCTGGGAGATTACAGAAAACTTGACAAAGAAAAGGAGAGGATCGACCTTGACAGCAATTTCCGCAGCAGGGCGGAAGTGCTGGACAGTGTAAACGAAGTCTTCTTCAGGATCATGAGAAGGGAGATCGGCGGAGTTGAGTACGACGATGAAGTCTCTCTTAAGACCGGCGCCTCTTATCCGGCGGCATCAGATCCGGACGATTATAAAACAGAACTCCTCCTGGTAGCGGGTCCCGATAAGGACGAAGCGGCGCTTGTCCCCGATGAGATCGCGGAACTGAGCGACAGGCAGAAGGAAGCGATCGCCGTAGCGGGCAGGATCAGGGAACTGGTAAAGAGCCTTAAGGTGAAGGCGGAAGACGGAAATACAAGACCTTGCAGATACGGGGATATTGTGGTCCTTTTAAGGAGCGGTTCCGGCTGGAACGAAGAATTCCGGGATGTTTTCGAGAGACAGGGTATCCCTTATTATATCGAGTCCAAGACCGGTTACTTCTCATCTTCAGAGATCCGGGGAATTCTGGAACTTGTCCGTGTCCTTGATAATCCCAGACAGGACATTCCGCTGTACGGCGCGCTGCGCGGCTACTGGGGAGATTTCAGCGAGGAGGAGATCGCACAGATCAAACTGGCAGGTCAGGAAAAGGGCATGTGTCTCTATGACTGCCTTATGGCTAAAGCTGCAGAGAATAACGGCAGCGGATCTTTTCTCACCGAAAAGTGCCGGAGATTTATACGGTTTATTGACAACTGGAGAGACCGGGTCATATATCTCCAGATCAGGGAACTCCTGACAGGGCTTATCTCACAGACAGGATACGAAGAGTGGTGCAGGGCCCTCCCGGGCGGGGAACAGAGGAGCGCAAATCTTCAACTTCTTCTGGCTCAGGCGGCTTCTTTCGATAAAATGGGACTGCGCGGGATCTTTGACTTTGTCAGGTATATCGACCAGGTACACCACAGGGAAGTTGACTACGGCGAGGCCAATACTCTGGATGAAAACGCGGATGTTGTAAGGATCATGAGTATCCATAAGAGCAAAGGACTTGAATTTCCTGTCTGCATCGTCGCGGGAACCGGCAAGCAGCACAGTTATAAGTCCCACGATACCAGAGGAAGTATCATCTGTGACAACGACTGGGGAATCGGCATGGATTTCTGGGATCCCGGCGCGCGGTCAAAATACAGCACGGTGCGCAAGGAAGCGATCGCGGACAAGATTCGCAGGGAAAGCCTTGGAGAGGAACTCAGGGTCCTTTATGTGGCCATGACCAGGGCCAAAGAAAAGCTCATTATGACCGGCTTTTTGAAAAACGCGAAAAAAAAGCTCGGAGAATGGGAGAAAAAACTCCCGGTTTGCCTTAGGTCCGGCGAAAAGCTTCCCATTCCTCTTTTGTCTGAATCCGAGAGTTTTCTTGAACTCATATGGTATGCGGTATGTACTGCCGAGCACCCGGAGTATTTTGACATTAATACAGTGGAGTGTAAAGATCTGATCCTGAATGAAGCGGAGCAGCAGAAAGGATATGGGCTCCGCCGACAGGAAATCGACAGATACGGAGAGATAGGCGGAACGCCGCTGCCGGATAAGGTACTGGAAGAGGAACTTATAAAGATCTATTCCCGCAGGTATGCGCACGAGGATCTCAGAGGCCTCTACACCAAGACTTCTGTCTCTGAACTGAAGATGGCGTCGCTGAAGGAGGAGGGAGAAGAGGTCTTTGAACTGTTTCCGGAGAACAGGCTCTCACCGGTCATCGCCTCTTTCGCGGCAGCTGCAGAATCCGGACAGGACCAGGGAGAGGAAACTTCCGGCGTTGTTCGAAGCGCGTTTACAGGCACCGAATACGGAACGGCAGTACACCGGCTCCTGGAACTGTTTGATTACGGTAAGTTTACCGATCCCGCATCTGTTACCCCCGCCCAGTTCGATTCATGGAGAACTGAACTTGCCGCATCTGCCAAAATACCGCCTTCTTACGCGGAGCAGCTTCCCGCATACGGAATCATGTCGTTTCTGCACAGCAGTCTGGCGGGGCGGATGGCCGCAGCCTTTGCGCGGGGAGAACTATACAGGGAGCAGCCCTTCGTCCTCGGTATCGAAGCGGATTTGGTAAATCCCGGTTTCCCCAAAGACGAGACTGTGCTCGTACAGGGTATCATCGACGCGTATTTTGAAGAAGACGGAGAACTGGTTCTGGTGGATTACAAGACGGACGCCGTAGAAAAACCGCAGGATCTGATCGATCGTTATCAGGTGCAGCTTGATCTCTATGAGAGGGCGCTCAAGCAGATAACGGGGAAGAAGGTGAAGGAAAAGCTCATATATTCCGTTTCGCTGAAGAAAACGATCCCACTGTAAAACAAGCGCGTTTTGTTTAGGCGGATTGTTAAGAAATTGCCTAATTCTGTAGAAAATGAATACATTCAATGGTATAATATTTGGTGATAAGAATAATTTGTCTATTTTTTATCAAGAAACGCTGCATGCAGCTAAATAGCTAAATATCAAAGGAGGTTACAATGAACTTTTTTAACGACGAGATCCATGAAGAGATGCTGGGCCTGTATCGTGATTTCGCAACAGGCGTTTGCGCTCCCATCGCTGCAGAGATCGACGAAGAGGAGAAATTCCCTGTAGAGTCATTCAAACAGGCAGCTGAAATGGGACTTATGGGTATTCCTTTCCCCGAGGAATACGGCGGAGCAGGTCTGGACGAGCTCTCCTATGCTCAGTGCATCGAAGAAGTTTCCAAGGTTTGCGCTTCCACAGCAGTAGGCATTTCTGCTCACACATCCCTCTGCGCATGGCCGATCTACAAGTTCGGTACAGAAGAGCAGAAGCAGAAATATCTTCCTCAGCTTCTTTCCGGCGAGAAGCTCGGCGCTTTCGGTCTGACTGAGCCCAACGCAGGCACAGACGCAGCAGGTCAGAAGACTGTTTTTGAAGACAAGGGCGACTACTATCTGGTAAACGGCTCCAAGATCTTCATCACAAACGCAGGCTATGCAGACATTTTCGTAGTTTTCGGTATGACTGACAAGTCTCTCGGCAACAAGGGCATCACCGCTCTGATCATGGAGAAGGAGATGGAAGGATTCAGCATCGGTTCCCATGAGAAGAAGATGGGTATCCGCGGATCCAGCACCTGCGAGCTCGTATTTGAGAACGTCAAGGTTCCGAAGGAAAACCTCCTCGGCGAAGTCAACAAGGGCTTCAAGGTAGCTATGATGACTCTGGACGGCGGCCGTATCGGTATTGCTGCTCAGGCTCTGGGTATCGCAGAAGGCGCTCTTGACGTCACTGTCGAGTATGTTAAGCAGAGAGTTCAGTTTGGCCGTCCGATCGCCAAGTTCCAGAACACCCAGTTCGAGCTTGCCAAGATGAAAGCTAATACAGAAGCTGCCAAGATGCTGGTTTATCGCGCAGCTAACGCTGTTGACGAAGGCAAGCCTTACACACAGCTCGCAGCTGAGGCTAAGCTCGTTGCTGCAGCTAACGCTTCCGACGTTACACGCAGATGCCTGCAGCTGTTCGGCGGCTACGGCTACACACGTGAGTATCCCATCGAGCGCATGATGAGAGATGCCAAGATCACTGAGATCTATGAAGGAACCAGTGAAGTTCAGATGATGGTCATCGGCGGCGCAATGCTTCGCTGATCGAATCTGATCTGAATAATGCGTAAATGACTGAGATTTGACCAGTCACGATCAGCCCGGCGGATCTTTTCCGCCGGGCTGTTTTACTTATGTTTTATTACTTTTGTCTTTTTTCGGAAGGAGAGCGGCGCAGAAATGAATCGCGAGCGGCTGGAGATCGGGTGGTATGCAGTGCGGCCTTTTCTGTTCTATATGGTCCTCTTTATCACTGTCAGGGCGATCCTGTACAGACTGTTGGAATCTGCGCTTCTTACCGCGTCAGTGGATATGACGCTGTACTATGAAGTATGGAGTGATATAGCCGGTATACTGATCATTGGAATCTCAAGCGCGGCCGCGGCAATTCCGGTCCTGAAAGAGGGCAGGAGAGAGATCTTACTCGCCCGCCGCAGAAGTTCCCGCTCCTGGCTCGAAAAGAGAAAAGATAAGGGCACCCTTATAGGACTGCTCCCTTTCGGAACGATCTGTCTTTGCGCATTCTGCAATCTTTTTCTTGGAAGATGGTCCCGGGAAGCTGCTGTCAGCCTCAGCCCCTACGCTGTTCCCCTCGGAGCCGCGGTATACGGGATCCTCACGCCTTTTATCGAGGAGATTGTATTTCGGGGAATCGTATGGCACAGGCTCCGGAGAGGTTTTGCTCCTTTGGCGTCGGCCTTTTTCTCATCGCTTTTATTCGCCGCAGCCCATGAGAACATTCCACAGGCCATATACGGATTTATTATGGGAATGATATTTGCTCTAAGCTATGAGCTTACCCTGAGATTTGAAATACCTTTTCTGCTTCACTGTACATGTAATCTCTGCGTCCTTGCCGCCTCCGCAGCAGGATGGGGCAGGATCCTGTCGGGTCCTTTATGGCTGGTCTTTTTTGCAGTAGGAAGCCTTGCTGCGTTCGGGTATTGGGCTGTAAGACTTCGGGAGACAAAATTTAAACTATAACTTGCATGTCTGCTATTGCCGTGATATAATTTGAGAGCTGTTCTGGTAACAGTTCAGCGAATAAGGCAATTTAATCATACAGAGCACCGTTACTCCGGTGGCTTTCGGGCCCGGGTGCTCAGGTAAGGAGGAAAATCATGAAAGCTTCTATTCAGCCCAAGTATTATCAGGCTACAGTGACATGCAACTGCGGCAACACATTCGTTACCGGTTCCACAAAGCCTGAGATCCACGTTGAAGTCTGCTCCAAGTGCCATTCTTTCTACACAGGCACACAGAAGACTGCCGCTGCTAAGGGACGTATTGATAAGTTCAATAAGAAGTACGGCTACAACAACTAAGATATTTGCAGTGACTACGAAAGACAAGGCGGAGTATACTCTGCCTTGTTTTTTGATATACGGACGTATACTCTGTATTTTGACTGTATACGCGCGCAAGGAGGACGAAGTTTGAGTAAAGAAAAGAAAGAGGAACAGTGCTACAGCGGAATAGGCGGACAGGCGGTCCTCGAAGGAGTTATGATGAAGAACGGCAGCGATTACGCCGTGGCAGTTAGAAAAGAGGACGGAGAGATCGTTATCAAAAAAGAGAAGTACGATGGGATCCTTTCCGGCACGCCTGTCAGAAAGATCCCGATAATACGCGGCTTCTTTGTCCTCATAGACTCGCTGGTCCTGGGACTGAGAGTTACCGATTATTCCGCGTCCATGTATGATCCCGAAGACAGCACCGATCCGGACTCCCCCGGGGAGAAACTGATCACCTCTCTGATCTTCGCAGCTTCTCTGATCATTGCCGTAGGTCTCTTTATACTTCTTCCCTATGCGGCAGCCTCCTTTTTGACCGGTTTGATCGGAAATTCCGGGCTTCTTGTCGTGATAGAGGGCTTTTTCAGGATACTGATCTTTGTGGTCTATATTTACGCGATCACAGCTATGAAAGACATCAGGCGTCTCTATCAGTACCACGGAGCAGAGCACAAATGTATCAACTGTCTTGAGAGCGGACTTCCCCTCACGGTTGAGAACGCGAGAAAGAGTACAAGGCTTCACAAGCGCTGCGGAAGCAGTTTTACTATGTTCGTCATGCTTGTAAGTATCATTCTCTTCTTTTTTATAAGAACCGACAGCCATTTGCTCAGAGTAGCGCTCCGGATCCTTCTGATCCCTGTGATCTCCGGCGTGTCCTATGAGATCATCCGTCTTGCCGGAACCAGCAGCAATCCTTTGATCCAGCTGATCTCAAAACCGGGGCTGTGGATGCAGCTCATGACAACAAAAGAACCCGATGACGACATGATCCGCGTCGGCATTGCTTCCGTAGAGGCAGTATTCGATTGGAAGAACTATCTTGTACAGGAATTCGGCTATACACCGGAGAGCCTGCAGTCCTGACCTGAGGAGGAGATTTTGCGGAAAGAGGCATCAACAGAGAATCTCACATACAGAGAATTATACAATGAGGGCAATTCGGCATTGTCTATGGCACTTGAGGAAGAAAGAGAGGCGCAGCTGGACGCGCGCCTTCTTCTTGAGCATGTCTGCGGAACATCGCTTCAAACCCTCCTTCTTGATGGGGAAAGGGCTGTAACAGATAACGAGGCAGAGTTATACAGAAGATTACTAAAGCGCAGATGCTCAAGAGAGCCTCTTGCGTATATCCTCGGAAAATGGGATTTTATGGGGCTGGAATTCGGAGTAAGCAGCGATGTTCTGATTCCGGAGCAGGATACTGAAAATCTTGTTGAGGAAGTTATGAGAGAAGTCTGCGACGGCGACAGGATCCTGGATCTCTGCACCGGAAGCGGCTGCATCCTGCTCAGTCTCCTCAACTATTCCAACGGCTCCACAGGCGTCGGCACAGATCTGTCTGAGGGAGCTATCGCTGTAGCGAAGGAGAACGCCCTTAAGCTCGGACTTTCAGAGCGATGTGACTGGAAGGCCGGAGATCTTTTCGAAGCGGTGGACCCCGGAGAAAAGTTCGATATTATCGTCTCAAATCCCCCCTATATCAGGAGTGAAACGATCGGTGAACTGGCTCCCGAAGTACGGATCCACGAGCCCAGGATGGCGCTGGACGGTGGAGACGACGGGCTTTATTTCTACAAAAGGATCATACCTGAGGCGGCAGACTATCTCAGGACAGGCGGAATGCTTTTTCTGGAAATAGGATACGACCAGGCGGAGCAGGTCGGCGCGCTCATGAAGGACGCCGGATATTATGAAGTGAGGACCATTAAGGACTACGGCGGAAATGACCGCATTGTATGCGGGATCAAAAGCATTCACCAGGAATAAGACGGAGAATACCATGTTTCACAAACTTGACAGCGTTATGCTGCGTTACGAAGATATCCAGAGAGAACTGGCAAGCCCCGATATAGCTTCAAATCAGTCAAGATTTCGAAAACTCATGAAAGAGCAGAGCGACCTTACGCCTCTTGTGGAGGCTTACGGGGAGTATCGCGAATGCCGAAGAGCGGTTGATGATTCTCTTGCCATGCTCGATGAAGAGACTGATGAGGAAATGAGGGAACTGGCCAAGGAAGAACTTGCCCAGGCGCGCGGCAGGATCGCCGAGCTGGAGGAAGAGATCAAAATATTGCTGCTCCCCAAAGACCCCAATGACGACAAAAACGTTATTGTTGAGATCCGGGCAGGCGCCGGCGGCGATGAAGCTGCCCTGTTCGCGGCAGAGATCTACAGGATGTATATCCATTACGCCGAGGGCAGAGGATGGAAGTCAGAGCTTCTCGAGTATGAAGAGATCGGAATCGGCGGAATGAAATCTGTCAGTTTCATGATAAAGGGCCAGGGAGCCTATTCCCGAATGAAATATGAGAGCGGAGTCCACCGGGTGCAGCGGGTTCCCGCGACAGAATCCGGCGGAAGGATACATACCTCAACGATCACTGTAGCCGTTATGCCTGAAGCAGATGATGATATCGTCATCGATATACCCGAAAAGGACGTCAGGGTCGATGTCATGCGCGCTTCCGGAAACGGCGGCCAGTGTGTCAACACCACTGACTCGGCGGTCAGACTTACTCACTATCCTACGGGGATCGTCATCTACAGCCAGACTGAGAAATCCCAGCTTCAGAACAAGGCCAAAGCATGGGCGCTTCTGCGCTCCAAATTATATGACCTTGAGATGCAGAAGAGACATGACGAAGAAGCCGACTTGCGCAGAAGCCAGATCGGCACTGGCGACCGCTCTGAAAAGATCAGAACTTATAATTTCCCTCAGGGTCGCGTCACGGACCACAGGATCAAGCTTACTCTCTATAAGATCGACGCAGTCATGAACGGAGATCTCGATGAGATCATTGACAGTCTCATAGCTGCGGACCAAGCCGCAAAGCTCCTCAAAATGAACGAAGCACTGTAAAAATCAAGATAACTTCCCTTCATATCTGATGGATGAAGGGAAGTTATCTTGTTATAATGGATAAGAAGGGCAGTTCCGCCTGGAACAGCCATTATAAATCACTAAATAGCACAAGGGGTACATAAAACATGGCAGTGCATTTATTCGGCGCAATCGATGTGGGCAGTTATGTCTATGAGATGAAGATCTTTGAACTGTCAAAAAAGAGCGGGATCAGACAGATCGACAGTATCAGGCATATGGTGGATATCGGTACGGACACTTATCACACCGGAAAAGTGTCC
This sequence comes from uncultured Lachnospiraceae bacterium, assembly GCA_902794825.1. Lineage (GTDB taxonomy): Bacteria > Bacillota > Clostridia > Lachnospirales > Lachnospiraceae > CAG-791. The sequence goes on along the minus strand of CADBIU010000001.1, from coordinate 3,840 downwards.
AGGGCTCATCTTGCCGAGCTCAAAAGGATCCTCATCGAATCGGGCGAGATCATGAAGAACTATGGCGTTGAAGCTTACAGAGCCTACGGGACCAGCGCTTTCAGGGAGATGAGGAATTCAAATATGGTCCTTGCCCAGATCGAACAGGAGACAGGGATCCATATCGATATTCTCGAGAACACTGAGCAGAGGTTCATGGACTATAAGTCCGTAGCGTCCAAGGGAGAAGTCTTCAACCGCTTTCTGGAGCAGTCGACAGCGATCGTAGATATCGGCGGCGGCAGCATTCAGATCTCCCTTTTTGAAAAGGATAAGCTCAGCGCTACACAGAACCTGCGGCTGGGCGTTCTGCGCCTTCGGGAACAGCTGGCCAGAGTCGGTGCGAGATCTGTTCAGAACGAGTCCCTGATCGAAGAACTCGTCAATACGCAGTTAAATGTGTTCAAGAAGCTCTATCTCAAGGACCGCGATATCAAGCAGATCGTTGTCATCGACGACTATCTCTCCGACGCCTCCCGAAACGGAAAGAATTTCTCCGGCGCCGGCCGCATGATCCCGGGCGCAAGAGGCCAGGCAGAGTTTCTTGACACAGCGGCGCTCAGCGCGTTTATTGACGGTTTAAGGGATTACAACGCTTTTGATCTCTCCACAAGGCTGGGGATCTCTGACGAAAAGATCCCGCTTCTCAAGATCAGCTCTATCATAACCAGGTGCATAGCCAAGACTATGAAGGCTGATATTATCTGGATCCCCGATGTTACGCTCTGTGACGGCATGGTTTACGACTACGCGGTCGCGAAGAGATATATAAAACCTGAGCATGATTTCGAACAGGATATCCTCACCTGCGCTATGGAGACCTCAAAGCGCTACAGAGGAAGCGAGGAACGCGCCAAAACGCTGGAGCTCATCGCGCTGCAGATTTTTGACAGCATGAAGAGGATCCACGGCCTCAAGGATCGGGAGAGGCTTCTGCTGCGGCTTTGCGCCATCCTGCATGACTGCGGCAAATACATAAGCATGCAGAATCTCTCCGAGTGCTCCTACAATATCATCATGTCCACCGAGATCATTGGGCTTACGGGGCGTGAACGGGAGATCGTCGCCAATGTCGTCAGGTACAATCACCGGAGATTTGTTTATTATGAAGAGCGCGGCGCTGAATCGGGTCTTACCAAAAAAGACTATATGATCGTCACCAAACTTACCGCGATCCTGAGGCTCGCTAACGGCCTCGACAGGTCCCATAAGAAGAAATTCACGGACGTAAGGATCCGGCTCCGGGAAGGTCAGCTGCAGATCACTGTCAGCACCAAGAAGGATATAACGCTCGAAAAGGGACTGTTTGATAATCGCGCCAACTTCTTCGAGGAAGTTTTCAGCGTCAGACCAGTGATCAGGCAGCGTGAATTCTAAAGTCAGGGGGGAGAAACAATGGCATCAGAAACAATTGATTTCAGGAATCCGCAGTATTACATAAACAGGGAACTGAGCTGGATCGAATTTGACAGGCGCTGCCTAAGCGAAGCGCGCAACAAGGAAAATCCGCTTCTTGAGAGGCTGAAATTTTTGAGCATCACCGCCTCCAACCTGGACGAATTCTTCATGGTAAGAGTCGCTTCGCTGCAGGATATGGTGCAGGCCGGATATAAAAAGAAAGATATTGCGGGAATGACCGCTTCCGAGCAGCTTTCCGCAGTGCTTGAGGCGACGCACACTTTTATGCAGCAGCAGTACTGGACTCTGAACAGGCAGCTGATCCCGGCGCTGGAGGAGCAGAAACTCAGTATCGTGCGTGATCTCGATACCCTCAATAAGACAGAGATGCGCTTCATTGAGGATTATTATACTGCCAATGTATTTCCTGTGCTGACCCCCATGGCTGTGGACAGTTCAAGGCCCTTCCCTCTTATCCGCAATAAGAGTCTCAATATCGGAGCGCTTCTCACAAGAAAAGAGACGGCTTCCCCGGGCATTCTCGGAACCGGAAAGAAGTCCAAAAAGGCCGCCAAGTCCGGCAAGGAGAAATACGAGTTTGCCACCGTGCAGGTGCCCGGCGTACTCCCCAGGATCCTCATGCTTCCCAGAAAGGAAGGAGATCCGGGAAGACTTGTTCTGCTTGAGGATATCATCCGCAGGTTCCTGCCGAGTCTCTTCGTCAACTATGAAGTCAGGTGTTCGAGTCCTTACAGGATCATGAGAAGCGCCGATCTGGATATCGCCGAGGATGAGGCGGAGGATCTTCTCAAGGAGATCCAGAAGCAGCTCAAGAAGCGTCAGAGAGGAGACGCCATCAGGCTTGAAGTAGAGAAGGGTATTGACAAACAGCTCCTTGACTTTTTGATGAAAGAGCTCTCTCTGAGCATGGATTTCGTCTATGAGCTCGACGGTCCCCTTGATCTTACATATCTGATGAAGACTTACGGGATCGACGGATATGACGAACTTCGGGAACACAGGTATGCAAAACCCCAGCTTGTGCCCGAATTCCCCGCCGGCTGCGATATTTTCGAGCAGATAAGAAAGGGCGATGTTTTCATGCATCACCCCTATCAGACTTTTGACCCGGTTGTGAAGTTCGTCGCGGCCGCCGCGGTGGATCCGGACGTTCTGGCGATCAAGCAGACTCTTTACCGTGTCAGCGGAAATTCACCTATTGTCGCGGCGCTTGCCAGAGCAGCCGAAAACGGCAAACAGGTCACAGTCCTCGTTGAGCTAAAAGCCAGATTTGACGAAGAGAACAATATCGAGTGGGCAAAACAGCTCGAGAAGGCAGGCTGCCATGTTATCTACGGACTTCAGAATCTGAAGACTCACAGCAAGATCACGCTGGTAGTAAGAAGAGAAGAGGACGGCATTCGCAGATACGTTCACCTGGGAACAGGAAACTACAATGATTCCACTGCCAAACTCTATACTGACGTAGGACTTATGACCTGCAGCGATCCCATTGGCGAGGACGCCACCGCTGTATTTAACATGCTGTCCGGTTACTCAGAGCCGAGATTCTGGAACAAACTCAGTCTGGCTCCGCTGTGGCTCAAAGACAGATTTATCAACCTGATCGGACGCGAGCAGAGGCACGCCGAGAACGGCGAGACAGCGCACATCATTGCCAAGATGAACTCCCTGTGCGATCCCGATATCATGGAAGCGCTTTACAGAGCAAGCGCGGCAGGAGTGGAGATCGAACTGATCGTAAGAGGCATCTGCTGCATCAGGCCCGGCATTCCCGGGGTCAGCGAAAATATCTCTGTCCGCTCGATCGTAGGCAATTTCCTGGAACACAGCAGGATCTACTATTTTGAAAACGGAGGATCCCCCGAGATCTACGCGGCGAGCGCGGACTGGATGCCGCGAAATCTTGACCGCCGTGTAGAGATCATGTTCCCTCTCGAAGACGTCAGGATCCGGGAAAAGGCGCTCCATATCCTGAAGCTGGAACTTGAAGATACGGTAAAAGCCCATATCCTGAGAAGCGACGGGACCTATGACCGGGTAGACAGAAGAGGCAAAGAACTGGTCAATTCGCAGCTTCAGTTCTGCGAAGAGGCAGTGAAAGAAGCGGCGGCTCTTAAGAGCGGCCATGATAACCGCACCTTTATTCCAAAGGAACCCGTGAACACTCAAGCGGATTATTAACATTTATCACTCTTTATGGTATTCTGAATATATATGGGCACCAATCCAATCAGGACGCCGCAGTGAACAGGAGGGCGCAGTTATGGCACAGGTATCCGAGATCAAAAAGGCACCCGCTAACCGTACGACAGGTTACGAGTATGAAAAAGACGCCAAGTTCGTCGCTTATGTCTCTTCTTATACGAGAGGAAAGGGAGA